>NZ_SNUJ01000002.1:309262-618524 GCF_012027395.1 Thermococcus sp. LS1 | reverse complement strand
CGTGCTACTCCTGTACGGAGAGGGTCCAGATAGTGGACGTTGAGACCGGAAAGGCCCAGACCCTGAACGAGCAGCAGTTCAACATGCTCTCAATACAGAAGGGCAAGGAGGTGGCCTGATGGCCCAGAGTTTTCCTTACAGTGAGAGGCTTAAGAAGTGGGACAGATTCGAGACTGAGAAGTTTGGCAAAAAAGCTCCAGTCACCACCCCCTATCCTTTTATTGACATCGAGAAGCCGCCCGAATATCGCGGAATTCCTCACATAAACCCTGAGAAGTGCATAGGCTGCGGTGCCTGCGTTAACGCCTGTCCACCGGATGCCCTCATAATGGAGTGGGACAAGGAGCATGGAATAAAGAGGCTCACCTACAACGCGGCAAGATGTATCCGCTGTGCCCGCTGTATAGAGGTCTGTCCGACTGGAGCAATGGAACCGACGACCCGCTTTGAAATAGCCACAGACAACAAGAGGGATCTCGTCGAAGTAGTCGAGCACAAATTAGCTTACTGCGAGGAGTGCAGCGAGTACCTCGACTTCACCGAGAGACAGATCGAGTATGTCAAAAACATCTTGCCGAAGGACATCTTTGACATATATGCACTCAAAGACAGAATTCATCTGACTCAGGAAGTCAAGATGAGAAAGGCCGTTGAGAAGCTCAGAGAAATTGAAAACAATGCTTATCTGACTTCCCTGCTTGTTGGAAGAAAAAATCCTCCAAGAAAGGATGGTGAGGAGTGATGGGGAAGCAGAAGCTCAAGTCCGTCTGGGTTTATCATGTTGATGCAGGCTCCTGTAACGGCTGTGACATCGAGGTTCTTGATGTCCTCAGCCCGTATTACGACCTTGAGAGGCTCGGAGTTAAGGTCGTTCCCAACCCAAGGCACGCGGATGCCCTGTTCATAACTGGACCGCTCACAAGGCAGACAAGGATAATGCTCAGGAAAACCTATGAGGCCATGCCGCCAAAGCCGAGAATAGTTGTCGCTATAGGGACATGTGCCTCAAGCGGCGGAATCTTCTACAACAGCTACGCTCTCTACAACACCTCACCCCAGCGTGGGAGGGACAGACTCAGGAGTGGTGGGCCGGAGATGATAGTGCCTATTGACATGTACATCCCTGGCTGCCCCCCAAGTCCTGATGAGATACTCTACGGCATCGCCCAGCTCCTCAGAATCAAGGAGAAGAAGATGAAGGACGAATATTGGATTGCTTTACCGCCTAGAGAAGAATCCCTAAAGGAAAACGATGTCAAGTTCAAAATCCCTGAGAGGCCGATTCCACTCCGCTACTGGCTTACTCTCAGGGAGGAACTCAGGAGGGTGGTCGGCTATTACGACAGGGATGCAGTCTTGGAGGACTTCATAGAACTCGTCGGAAAGGCCTTCGAAGATGAAAACCCGAGAGAGAAGCTCCATGATCTTATAACTGCCTACTTCCTGAAGGAAAAGGACTCAAGAGTAAGTTTCGCAATGCGTTTCCTTGAGAACGAATTCTGGCGCCTTGTTGAGGAATACAGTGAGTGGGATAAGGCACTGGAAAGGAAGTATCCCATGAGGATGGGTGTCTGAGATGCCTTGGAAGCTCTATCGCTTTAAGTACAAGGACTATCCGGAGTACTCTGCAAGGATAACGAGTCACTATGCCGGTGATGTGCTCATCATCGAAGAGGAAGGTAAGATAAGCGAGGAAGCGGTGAGGATCATCAAAGAATCTTTCAGACTCAGCGAAGGGGTCAAGGGCTTTGATATAGAGGTCAAGGACATAATGAAACTCCCGATAGGGGATCTTCCAGAGGCAGACAGGGAGATACTACTCCAGGCCGCCGAAAAGCTCGACTCCGAGAGTAAGCTCCACATTGAATACCACTGCCAGCTGAGTTTTGATTGAATATTTTTTTCTCTTTATTTCTCTAAGAGATATAGACATAGAAATAAAGGGAGCTATGGGGAAATTATAGGACACATAAGAGATTCCACTGCAATAAACATGCTCTCGATAATCTTCTACAATCAGCATCTCAGACTTTGTAACTTCACCAGAGGTGTTAGCTAGAACTTCTCGGAGAATTCTAGCGTATTCTTAAATACGTCCATGTTCCCCACCTTTTTATTCTATGAATTATTTTTAACGATTATTATGCTTAATAACTTGATTTTTAAACATTTCTGGACAATTTTGTGTAACTATAACTCTGTTATAGAGAGATTTAAGCAAAAACGCATAATAATGCACAACAATAGAAAGGCTTATATATATGTAATGATTTTCATCAATTTGGTGGTAGGGATGAAAGTTCCGGATGATGTCAGAAAGGACATTCCATTAACTCAGGAAGTAATCTATTTTGACAATGCTGCAACAAGTTTGACGCCTTTGCCGGTTATTCAGGCAATGAACGAATATTATCTCAAGTACAGAGCAAACGTCCATAGAGGGGTTCATCGCTTATCCCAGAGGGCAACTCATGAGTACGAAAAAGCCCGTGAGAAAGTTGCTAAATTTATAAATGCCAAATTTGAAGAAGTTATCTTCACAAAAAATGCATCAGAAAGTTTAAATTTGATAGCATGGGGTTTGGAGTGGAAAAAGGGAGACAAAATAGTCACAACACCTTATGAGCACCACTCCAACTTGTTGCCTTGGATTAGAGTGGCAAGAAAATATGGATTAAAATTAGAATTCATTGAGGGTGATGATGAGGGTAACCTTGATCTGGCAGATGCAGAAAAGAAAATCAGAGGAGCAAAGCTTGTTGCAGTCCAGCACGTTTCTAATATTTTGGGTGTTATTCACGAAGTTGAGGAAATAGGGAAGATGGCAAAGGAAGAGGGAGCCATATTCGTCGTAGATGCTGCTCAAAGTGTTGGGCATATGGAAGTTGATGTTAACAAGCTCCACGCTGACTTTTTGGCATTCTCAGGTCACAAAGGCCCAATGGGGCCCACTGGAATAGGAGTTCTTTACGTGAATGAAGAGTTCTTCGATGTTTTTGAGCCACCATTAATTGGTGGGGGAACAATTGAAGATGTGAGCCTAAATGAATACAAGCTCACAGCTCCTCCAGAGAGATACGAAGCAGGAACACCAAACATTGCCGGTGCAATAGGCTTAGGTGCTGCAATAGACTATATTGCCAAAATTGGTCTTGATAAAATTGAGAGACAGGAGTACAAACTTGTTAAGCGTATTACAGAAGGTTTTGATGACCTTGGCATTGAGTGGTATGGACCAAGAAATTTAAAGAAGCATGCTGGAGTTGTAAGCTTCAATATCGCTGCCCCCACCCTTGCAGGATTCGGGCTTCATCCCCATGATATTGCTGCTATTTTGGACGAGCACAACATCATGATACGCTCAGGTCACCATTGTGTACTGCCTGTGGTAAAGAGGCTAAAAGTACAAGGAACAGCTAGGGCATCATTCCATTGTTATAACACAGTTGAAGAAGTTGAATACATGCTGAGTGTTTTAGAAGACGTTGTGAAAAGCTTGAGGTGATGTGTTATGAGAGCTGCAGTATTAACCTCCCCTAAGAATATAGAATTTGAAGAAAGAAAAACAAAACCTCTTGAGCCGGATGAAGTCTTGGTAAAAGTGTTATACGCCGGTATCGCTGGGACTGATTTGAGAATTTATAACGGCACATTATCCGCAAAACTTCCAATAGTGCTGGGACAGGAATTTGTGGGAGAGATAAGAGAGGTGGGAGAAAAAGTAGATGGCTTCTCAAAAGGAGAATATGTTGTAGTAGAACCAGTTCTTAGATGCGGCAGATGCGAATATTGCCGCTCTGGAAAATATACCCTCTGTGAAAACCTTAAGGTCTTGGGAGTTAATGCAGATGGTGGATTTGCCCAAGAAATTGTAGTACCTGACTATGCATTGCATAAAATACCAAAAAACGTGGACATTAGAGAGGCTGCCCTTGTTACTCCAGCGGCTGTTGCGTTGTATGCCATTAACAAGGCTAAAGTGTCCTTTGGCGATAAAGTTGCTGTACTTGGCGGCGGAGCTATAGGGCTATCTGCCCTCCAGTTCGCTATGGCAAGTGGATGCGATGTTGTATTAGTTGAGCCCCTAGAGAAAAGGAGAGAGTTCGCTGAAAGAGTTTTTGATGTAGAAGCGATTTCTCCTGAAGAAGCCGCGAGGGCATATCCCAATGCTATGGATGTTGTAATTGAAGCTTCTGGAAATCCATTAGCTGTTAACACTGCTATTGAGATAGCCAAAAAAGGCGGCAGGATAGCAATTGCAGGTGCCTTTGGCAAGCCAGGTAATGTAACTTTAGCAAGCATAGTGAAGAAAGACCTGGAAATGCAAGGTGTTTGGTTGTATCCGAACCTTTTTGGTAAAGTAATAGAAGCCTTAGAAGAGAGAAAAATAAAATTGGCACCGTACATCACTCACGAATTCAAATTTGATGACATTAAAACTGCCTTTGAGATTGCACAAAGTCAGGATGCCATTAAAGTTATGATAAAGATGGGGTGATTAGAATGTCAGTTAAATTCAAAGTGAAAGACGTTAATGAAAATGAGGCTTCTTTAAAGTGGATAGAAGGCTTTCAGTTTCTTGGATATGCTAGAGAACATTCAGTTACGATAGACCAGAAAAAGGAAGATGGTGGGGAAAATCTGGGCTTTAAGCCCACTGAACTGCTTTTGCTTGCGTTGGGTGGATGCTTAGGCTCAAGAATAGCTGCTGAGGCCATGTTTAAAGGACTTAAAATTGAAGACTTAAAGCTGGACATTGGGATTTCCAGAGCAGCGCGCACAGGTGGAAGCAACGCCAAATGGCTGATAACTGTCAAGGTGCACATAAAGGGGGACATCAGCAAAGAAGAAAAAGAGAAAATTGTTGAAAAAGCAGAAAAATACTGCAAGATATCACACATCCTAAAAGGCACATGTGAGATTCACGCAGAAGTTGTATCTTAACGGTGGAGCAAATGCTGATCTATGTAATTGGAGCAGGAGCAATAGGATCGTTGTTTGGAGGATTGCTGGCTAATGCGGGATATAATATAGTGTTGGTTGGCAGAAAAGAGCAGGTCAAGGCTATTAACCAAAATGGACTTAAAATTACAGGGTTGACTAACTTAACTGTGAATGTTAAAGCCTACGAGCATCCGCCAGGTGAGGAGCCCGATTTAATAATCCTAGCAACTAAAGCTTACTCCACAAAGGATGCTTTAAGCTGCGTTAGGGATATAATAGGGAATAAAACCTGGATACTGGGCATACAAAATGGACTGGGAAATGAAGACTTGGCACTGCAGTATACGTCAAATGTGCTTGGAGGGATTACAACAAACGGAGCTGCACTCCTGGATTGGGGCACTGTGCAATGGAGCGGAAAAGGAGAAACCATAGTTGGTGTATATCCAAAAGGAAAACACAAATTCGCCCATAAAGTTGCAGAGGTATTTACTAATGCCGGAATTCTTACCAAAGTAAATGAAAACATAATTGGTGTCAAATGGGCTAAAGCTATTGTTAACTCTGCGATTAACCCATTGGGAGCTTTGCTTGGGGTTAAGAACGGCTTTTTAGTGGAAAATGACTATGCAAGGAGCATATTAATAGAGATCGCTGAGGAAAGCTATAGAGTGGCTAAAAAGCTGGGCATAGAGTTTGAATTCGATCCAGTAGAATTGACAATTAGAACAGCGGAGATGACCAAAGATAATTACAATTCAATGCTCCAAGATTTGCAGCGTAGAAAGAGGACAGAAATTGATTATATTAATGGGAAGATAGTTGAGTTTGCGTCGAAAGCTGGAACTGATGCCAAACTCAATGAACTGTTTTGGAAATTAATTAAGGCGAAAGAAGAAATTGCGCTTAATTCAACCTACAAACACAAGGGGGGATTGATATGAAGGTTTTGGTTGCTGCACCGCTGCACGAAAAGGCAATAGAGGTCTTGAAGAACGCTGGGTTTGAGGTAGTTTACGAGGAATATCCAAGGGAAGAAAGGCTTCTAGAGCTCGTTAAGGACGTTGATGCAATTATAGTTAGGAGCAAGCCAAAGGTGACCAGGAAAGTCATTGAAAATGCTCCGAAGCTCAAAGTTATTGGGAGAGCTGGCGTTGGTCTGGACAACATTGACCTCGAAGCGGCAAAGGAAAGAGGAATACAGGTCTTAAACGCGCCAGCAGCTGCAAGCAGGAGTACTGCTGAACTTGTTTTTGCATTACTCTTAGCCGTTTCCAGAAAAGTTGCCTTCGCCGACAGAAAAATGAGAGAAGGCGTTTGGGCAAAGAAGCAGGCTTTGGGAATCGAACTTGAAGGAAAGACTATTGGGATAATTGGTTTTGGCAGGATTGGTTATAACGTCGCAAAAATTGCCAATGCTTTTGGAATGAGGGTTCTGCTTTACGATCCGCATCCCAACGAGAAGGGAGCCAAAGAAGTTGGTGGAACCTTTGTTGATTTAGAGACCTTACTTAGAGAAAGTGATATTGTTACTTTGCATGTGCCACTGTTGCCGAGTACTAAGTACTTGATAAACGAGGAGAAGCTTAAGCTGATGAAGCCAACTGCAATTCTGATAAACGCTGCCCGCGGTGGAATTGTTGAGGAAAGAGCATTACTCAAAGCTTTGCAGGAAGGCTGGATTTACGGGGCTGCCTTGGATGTCTTCGAGGAGGAGCCACTTCCGAAGGATCACCCACTAACAAAACTCGACAATGTAGTCCTAACACCCCACATCGGAGCAAGCACTATGGAAGCTCAAGAAAGGGCTGGATTGGAGATTGCAGAAAAAGTTATCCAAGCTTTGAAGAGCTGATTTCCTCACTTTACTTATTTTATTTCAAAAATGATAGGGTGATAGATATGGAGAGAGGGTATGTGGATGCGCATACACACGCGTATATGCTCCCCAAAAAGGATTTAGAACTCATGAGATTAGCGGGGATAAGTGATGTTGTGCTGTGCAGCTTTGTGCCTGTAGCAACTTATCCTGAAACTTTAATGGATCATTTTGAAGAACTGGAAATTGTGCATTATCCAAGGCTACGGGAGCAGGGAATCAACGCCTATCTATTCGTTGGGATACACCCCATGAGCATCCCAAGAGACTGGAAGAAATTGCTTCCAGTCATTGAGGAGTATATAAGCACTGGTAGGGCTGTTGGTATAGGAGAAGTAGGGCTTCATACAGCGAGCAATCTCGAGGTTGAAGTTCTACGAGAACAGCTTAAGATCGTCAAAGAGTACGAGGTTCCGGCTATACTGCACATACCTCCAGGAGACAAGCGTATTGAAGTCGTTCACAAAATCATCGAGTTGATTAGTGAGCTAAAAGTAGATCCGGGCAGAGTTGTTATAGACCACGTGAGTGATGATGTGATAGATATCGTCAATGATGCAGGAGCAGTACCAGGACTTTCTATTAAGCCACCATTGCTAACACCAGAGAGAGTCGCCAAGAACATTGAAAAATACGAAAACGGGCTGCTGAATAGTGACTGTGCATCTCTAACGGACACCGATCCCCTGGCTGTTCCAAGAACTGTTAGGTACCTCAAGATACACGGAATAGAGGGGAGAGTAATCGAAAAATTATCATATCTTAACGCCCAAAAAATACTAAAAATTAAGTGATTAAACATGAATGAGGGGATAAAGAATTTAGATGAATTGCAAAAGAAGATTATTTTACATCTCTTAATATTTGGGCCAGACACTCCCAAGCTAATGAGCAGGAGACTTTTGGGAACAAAGACCTACATCGACTTACATGAAATAGAGGATGCCTGCTTAGAACTATGTAAAAAAGGGCTTATCAGAAAGATCACTGGAAAAATAGTACCAAAACGTGCTCCTACTTCAAGTATAAAACCACATATTAAAATTCGAGCAAAATCGAGAGAAATTAGAAGACACGGGCAATACTTTGAACTAACAAAGGAGGGGAAGCAAATTGGGAAAATCATCAGAAGAGAGTACAGATTGTAATGAAAAATTAATAGGCATCCTAAAGTTACTGACGCCGCTACAGGTGTACATATTAGCACATTTACGTCAAGCAAACATAGACTATGCTAAATCGATAGCTAGGATGATAGAGATGCCAATAGAAAAAGTCGCAGAGTCCCTGGAGGAGCTGGAGAAACTTGGGATAATAGAGCGCACCCATGGTGCTGCTATTAAGCGGACTGAAGCAAGATTTAAACTGAGTTCAGAGGTCAGAAAGCACCACACCTATTATCGGCTAACTAAAGAGGGAAAACACATGTTACGAACTATTAAAACAAACAACTTGCTTGGTGAATACTTGAGCAGCATCTCTGGATACAATAATGCTTTAGAACTTTTGATATTCTTGAAAAAAGCTAGATACGAACATGCCGCCACGATATCCCGAGTATTTTCAGTAAATCTTGAGGATGCCCGCAGCATACTTAGAAGTCTTGTGAAATTAAACCTCATAGTCGAATGTAAGCCGAAAGTATTGAAAAGGAAGCATAGAAAGGCCAAGCCTAAGAAGGAAACACGGACTCAGCACAAGTACTACAGGTTATCTCGACTTGGGGAGCTCCTTCTAAGATACTACATGTGACCTGTTCCGGCCTGAGGTGGTTAAAATGCCCATGGTTTCAGCAAGGAAAGTTGTAAAGACTGTGGAAGGTTTTCTGAAACGTCTTCGTCCGGGCTATGAAATAGAATTATTAAGCTATAAAAAGGACCGCTCTGTTACAATAAAAAAACTTGAGACCGGGAGGTTTCTGCTCATAGAGCGCGGGTTTGAAAATAGCGAACGGGAGGTGGGAGGTGAGGAGGTAATCCACGAACTTAAGAAGGCCATATCGGTGGAGTTCCCCAGAAGCCACTGGATTCGCATCTCTACCCGGCGATCCAAATAACGCAGCCAAAGAAAGAAACACGAATCCGGCACAAGTACTACAGGTTATCGCGGCTTGGAGAAATCCTTGCTAAGATGCTATACATAATTTCTCTATTTCTTATTCCACACTTTCTAGGTTTGATGAAGCACTTGAAAGATCTATCTAAATTCTTAAATAGCTTGGAAGTTAGAAAGTCATGGTGATTTGATGTCAAGAAAATCAATCAACTTATGGGAAGCGGTTTCTATAGGTGTTGGTGGAATGATAGGTGCGGGAATATTTTCTATACTTGGTGTTGCAGTTCAAATATCGGGCAATGCCGTCTATCTTGCATTTATAATTGCAGGGCTTGTTGCATTGCTGAGTACTTACTCCTACGCAAAACTAGGTTCAAGGTATCCCTCTGCAGGAGGTCCAGTCGAATTTTTAATAAAAGGCTTTGGAGACAATGTTATAAGTGGCGGGTTTAATATTCTCCTATGGATTGGTTACGTCTTTGCCTTAGCACTCTATGCACGGGCATTTGCTGCCTATGCTATGACCTTCTTCCCCAATGCAGCTCCCATTTACTTAAATGTCTTTGCAACAGGGATTATCCTTTTATTTACTGCCGTCAATTTCATTGGTTCAAAAGCCGTTGGAGACTCGGAACTTTTTATAGTGGCAATAAAGGTTGGGATACTCATATTATTTACCCTAGCTGGTTTCTTTTTTATCAAACCCTCCCTCTTATCGCCCTCATATTGGCCACCAGTGAGCAACGTAGTTTTCACAGCAGCAGTGGTTTTTCTTGCTTATGAAGGATTTGGATTAATCACAAATGCTGCAGAGGACATGGAGGATCCTAAAAAAACACTCCCGCGAGCGTTATATTTGAGTGTTATCATTGTTATTGCCATTTATGTTGGGGTTTCGCTGGCTGTTGTGGGAAACTTGCCCATAACAGAGATTGTAAAAGCTAGAGACTATGCACTCGCAGAAGCTGCCAAGCCTTTTCTCGGCATGATAGGGTTCAAAATAATAGCAATTGCCGCATTGTTCTCTACATCATCTGCAATCAATGCTACTCTGTATGGAGGAGCAAATGTTAGTTACATGATTGCAAAGGAAGGAGAGCTACCGACGGTGTTTGATAGAAAGGTATGGGGGAGATCTACGGAAGGACTGTTCATAACTTCGGTATTGGTAATAATATTTGCAAACTTTCTGAATTTGGAAGGAATATCCATGCTGGGTAGCTCTGCATTCCTGCTTATCTACGCTGCTGTTAATTTTGCTCATCTCAAGATATACAAAGAGACTAGAGCAAATCCTCGTATAATCTGGCTTTCTATAATTGGCTGTCTTGCTTCATTTGCAGTCTTAGTTTACTATGAGATTGAACACTCTCCATTAACCCTACTAGTACTTGCCCTCGTGCTTATACTTTCATTTGTGACTGAATGGATGTATAGGAAGATAATGTCGAGAACTCTAAAATCAAGGATTCCTACCTAAAGTTATATATTGATGGGATACCAAATAGTATTGCATTTAGCGTTGTGAGTATTATTTAGACTGCCAAGTAAAGAGACTAATCTCATAACCTCTAGGAAGCTCTGTGGGTATAGTCCTTGAATGTCAGTGTTAGTTTTATACACTTACAAAACTTTTAAAAGCTTACCTTCTATGTAACTAGGGGATTGAGATAATATGAATCTAGTGGATTCTATAATCTCCGGGTTCCTCTCTGGACTGTCCCTCGGCCTTACGGGAAGCGGTGGATCAGTCCTTGCAGTCCCCCTGCTGGTGTACTTCGTAGGCCTCGATCCCCACACCGCCGTCGGCACCTCCTTGGTTGCCGTGGGAATAACTGCGATCATAGGGTTCTCAATGCACTGGCGGAAGGGAAACGTGGACTTCAAAACCGGAACGCTGATGGCCCTCACAAGCATTCCCGGGATTTATATCGGTAGCTACATGAACAAAGCTGTAGAAGGGCCCCTTTTAATGACGCTGTTCGCGGTTCTGATGATCATTATAGCTGTTAAAATGGTGAGGAACAACAGTAAAAGGGTTCAACAAGTCAAGGGTGGGAAAGAAATTAGCCGTATTAATGTCGCTGGCCTTGGCTTTCTTGTTGGTGTTGCCTCTGGATTCTTTGGGGTCGGAGGCGGCTTCCTGCTTGTCCCTGCCCTGACGATGGGTGCAGGCCTTAAAATGCACAGGGCTGTTGGGACGTCTCTCTTTGTAATTGTCCTCAATGGGCTTGCGGGCTTTGTGAGCTATGAGCTCCAGGGCAGATCCATAGACCTTGCGGTGGTGGTACTCTTTGTGCTAGGCGGACTCATTGGAGACGCCATTGGCGTGCGGATAGCAAAGTCGCTTTCCTGCAAGGAGCTGAAACAGGTTTTTGCGGCGGTAGTGATTTTGGTGGCCCTGTACCTAATGTGGGTTAATCTACCAAAGGTGATATGAACTTCATTTGTCGTTATCAAATGTAAGGTGATGAAGGCTTAGATAGTCTCTCATTAAGAAAAATTCTGTATTTTCCTTTTTGTAGTGTTCTATAAGCCTTTCAAGTAATTCAAGAGCTTTCTCCCCTGTGTTAAAGCGGCAGTCAAAGCGCACTTTTTTCATTGGGACGAACTCCCAAGGGTGGGCGAAATAAATCTTTGGCTCTCTTAAATGGGCGTGGATTATCTTCTGAATTCTCCAAGGAAGCCGTAATGCAGACGAAGTTATAGAAGCCGGTATTTCTAACACACCTTCCACATACGAAATACCTTGATATCTCTTATAAATGGCCTTTGAGGAGTCCACGAGGATTCCATTTTCCCTCAATACTGCATAGAGTTCGGGAGGAAGCTGCAAATTTGGAGCTCTGAACGAAACCACCTCCCCAAAATTCCTCAACACTATGAGGGACTTTCTTATGACCTTATTTGCTTTCTCTTTTGAGAGCTTATCCAAGCGCTCATGATTATATGTGTGACATCCTAGCTCATGACCCTCATCAATCACGCGCTTCACGAGATGGGGGTATTCCTTTGCCATTTGTGCGGTAAAGAAGAAGGTTCCTCTAACTCCTTTTTCCTCTAGCAAATCCAGAATCTTTGGAAGTCCTTCCTCCATTCCCCGGGTTGTGCTCAAGTAAGGGGGACAGTCCTGTTCCACATCAAAGGTTAAAGACACCAGCATTTGCAATCTCCCTCTTGAGCATTTGATGGAGCTTGTAAAGGGCGAAGGGCTCTTCATCTGCCTGCTCCATAGTTCTCTCATAGGCGTTCAGCACCTGCAAGACCAACGTTTCCCAGTTAAAGCGATTTTTCACACTTTTTCGTGCATTTTTGCTCATTTCTTGTCTTCTCTCTTCATTGGCAATTAGCGACATCAAATTCTGCACCAACTCATGATCATTATGGGAAACCAGACCAGTTCTTCCGTGCTCGACAATCTCGCTTATCCCCCCGTGGTTGTTAGCAACGACTGGAACACCGCATGCCAACGCTTCCAGTGCGGCTATCCCGAACGCCTCATATACTGTGGGTGAGAGGTATACATCACTTGCCTGCAGATATTCCCGTACCTTCTCCCTTGGCTGTCTCCCGAGAAGTTTAACGATGTCTCCAACACCATATTCCCTAACGAGCCGTTCAATATGGCTCCTTTCAGGTCCATCCCCAATTATCATGAATGTTACATCCCCTCCATACTCCTCTTTTATCCTCTTTGCAATCTTTGGAATTACGTGGATTCTTTTCCTCTTCGTCAAGCGTGAAGTGGTAGTTATTACAACCCCTCTTAGACCAATTGCTTCCTTCAGTTCTTCTTTATCCTCCGGCAGCTTCCAGAAATCGGTGTCTATCCCGTTGGGAATGAGATAAATTTCCCTGTTTCTCAGGCTTTTACCGAGGATTGAACGCATGTCCTTTTCAACTGCATTGCTAACGGCTATGAACGAACTAACCTTGCGGAGTGAGAACCGCAGGAGCATAATATATACTGGGTTTAAGATAGAGTCGCCGAGAAGGGAGTGGCCGGTCACTATGCTTGGAACACATCGTATTCCAGCAGAGAGATTAGCAACACCGACGGCCATTGGGGAGTATATGCTGTGTCCATGCGTTATATCAAAGTGCTCCTGTTTGTATAGCTCGTTCACCTTCTTCAGCATATCCGTGCCGATACTCACGTGGGAGCCATCCATTGTTATCCTGCCCTTAAACCGGTGAACTTCATAGGGAAGGTTCTCATCGGGATAGGTTCCAGACCGTGTTATCACATGGACGTCATGTCCAAGGTACGTGAGCTGTGTGGCAAGGTCGTGAATGTGATATTCTATCCCGCCAACGCTTGGAAAGAACCAGTCAGAGACTAATGCAATCTTAAGGCTTTCCATATTTCGACACCCCCAGATGTCACCAGAGCAATAAAACCTATCACCGTGCTTGATACGTAGGAAATGAATCTCTCGAGCAGGGTTACGGAGATGGCAAGTGTTGATGGAATCCCAAAGTATGTAAGAGTCCCCATTAACCCACCCTCTACTATACCAATCCCTCCCGGTGTGAAGGCCAGCAGGCCAAACAGCAGGTTGGCCAATGAGACAACTGAGAGGAATGTGAGCGGGGGACTCCACCCAAACGCCATTGCTATAAGCTTGAGTCTCATAACATCCAAAAACCACACCATCGAGCTCAGGCCGATTGCGAGTATGTTTACTGCCGGCTTCTTTCTGAGCTCAAGCATTGTGACTAGATCCTCTTGCGTTAAATTGACTTTAAAGATTCTAATTGATAGTCTGATTATCTTGTCCCATTTGAACCATATCACGACCACGATCACCGACAGAAGCATAACGAAGAGGATGAGGTGGGTTGCAAAGTACGAGACACCCAGCACCACCAGGATAAGTATGGGTACTATCTCTGAGATCCTTTCGTACAGTATGCTGGCAGTTGAAACGGCCACAGGTACCCTGTGCTTCTTTGAAACCCACGTGATCCTTAAAATTTCACCGCCCCCGCGACTCATAGGGGTTATATTGTTAACAAAAATAGAAGAGAGGTTTATCTTTAGGAGGTCAGTTAGCGGAACGGTTTTTCCCATTCCCCCAAGTACTATCTTCCATCGAAGGGCATAGATAAACACGCTTAGGTAATATGTAGCTATCGCTATCCCTAAAAGCTCCAAGGCCCTGTTGTCCAATGATTTGATGAGTGTAGTGTATGTGTTGACGCTCATCATGGTTTCTCCCACACGTCTGCTTCTAAAAGCTAAATAAGGTATTGAAAAAATAAAAGGAAAAGATTTAGTTTTCATCCTCCTGCTCCACTTCCTCGTTTATGCTGTCCGAGTCGGATGAATCTTTGGAGGTCTCTTTTTCCAGTTCTTTGTTGCTTTCCTCTTCCACGCCGCTTTCCCCGTCAACGTAAAGAACCTTCCCGTCACCTGCATCGACCTTTACATCCTTGATGATCCCATTGCCTGTTTTGACCTCCACGGAGTAAACGAGGTATCCATTTTCGTTGTCCAACTCAACTTTGACTACACTTCCGTTTACCTTTGAGAGCGCGGCACTCTTGGCCTGTTCGGGGGTTATCTTTGCCAGACTTTGGAGGGCTTTTGCTTCTTGCCCTTCACTCAGGTTGTCATATTGGTCAACTTTTATGCTCCCAACGTAGCCGGGTGACTGGAGGTCGCTTCCCACACTGCTGGTAGTTGTGTTTGAGGTTGCCACTGCAAAGGCTCCAATGCTCACTGCCATTATCAGTGCCGCTATTACTGCGGCAGTTTTTAGACCAATGCTGAATTTCCATATCCTCATGGTTTATCACCCCCTTCGGGTTCTCAGTTTAATGTATGTAACGAGCTATATATAGCTCTTCTGGCTCAATTCTCGAAGTATTGGTTCACTTTTCGAAATGTTAGGATCCTGACCTACGTATAAAGCCAATACTACCATAAGAACACTTCTAAAACTGAACCACAAAACCTTAATTAAGAGCCAGAGCATACATATCCAAGGATAACTATGAGTAGTGGAGGGCTCAATGAACGTACCAAGCTCGTGCTCGAATTCATCAAAGAAAACCCCGGTCTAAACTTCAACGAGCTATCTCGAAGACTTGGTCTGGCCAAAGGAGACCTTCAGTATCACATTCATAAGCTCGAGAAGCTCGGATTGATCACATCAAAAAGAAGTGGACTGAAACGGCACTACTTTCCAGCGGGCATCTTCAATGAAAAGGAAAAGGATATCTTAGCCCTGCTTTCCAGCGAGAACGTGAGGGGGATAATAATGTACATGATAGCAAATCCAGGAGTCACCCAGAAGGAGCTGTGCAAGGAACTGGGTCTGTCCCCACCCACGGTCAATTACTACATTGGTAAACTGGAGGAGCTAGGTCTCGTTCGAAGTGTGAAGGATGGAAAGTTCGTGAAATATTACTTTGCGGGAGATGTTGAACTCTTTATCAAAATGATCCGGAATTATCACCCAAGCCTGCTCGAGAGATGGGCGGACAGGATTGTAGACATATTTATGGACTTTGAAGGAGGTGACTGAAATGCTGGACGTGGATCAACTTCTGAGCCTTGGCATTGTTACCTTTTCACTTCTTCTTACCGGCGCTTCACTAATCGCATACCAGCGGACGAGGCTTAGAAAGTTCCTGATTGTCTCTCTTGCATTTCTGCTCTACGCAGTGAAAGAGCTTGTGGAGCACGTGGATATAGTCTTTCCCGAGATAGAGAACAGTACCCTGGAGCTCATGACGAATCTCGTGGAGTTCTTAGTGATAGCCCTATTTTTTGCTGCCGTGGCCATTAAGGAGGGCAGGAAGAATGAGTGAAAGTACTAAATATCGAGCTACACTGGCATTCACGGCTCTTATAATTTTCTTGCTTCTTGCTGAATGGGTTAGGCTTTTCGATGGCATTAATACCTGGATAGACTCAACTCTCTCCCAAGGAGGTTCTTCTGTAAGCCTGCTCACGGATACGGCGAGCTTTGTTGCAGTTGCCGTTTATATCCTCATATTCTTCCTGTGGGACATTGTGAAGCAAAAAAAGTTGAGTAAGTTTACCCTTGAGATAATCGTTGGTGTTGTCGTCTCGATGTTCATAGTGGGCTTGTTGAAAGTCTTAATGGGTATTCCGCGCCCGGGGGAGGCTCAAGTTCACTGGAATTTGATCGAATCACTAAAGAACGCTGACTACTTCGCGTTTCCTTCGGGCCACACAGCCAGGGCCACAGTGCTCGCATATTTTCTGAGCAGGCGCTGGAAAAAGTTCTGGCTGCTCTGGTGGGGTTGGGCAATTGGGATAGCCCTTTCAAGACTGCTACTTCACGTGCACTGGTTCAGCGATGTTCTCTTCGCTTTCATACTTGGCCCTTGGGTGGGCATGGTTGTAGAGATCACCGAAAACTGGTGGCTTTCCCACTACAGGGCAATAGTCAAAAAGCTCAAACTGGAGGTGTTTGACATTGAATAACATCCTTGAGGTTTTCATCCTGTCCTTGGTTCCCACATTCGAGGGAAGATACGCTATCGTTTACAGCATAGGTAAAGGTTATCCTCTGTGGGAGACGCTCTTGGCGGCTGGCCTCGGTGTTCTGCTACTCTCGTTAGTTCTGCCGATGACCCTGCCCTACATAGACAGACTTATGCTCTGGCTGGAGAAAACGCCGCTGGAGAAGGTCGCGAGGCTCTATCTGTACTACATCGAGCGAGTGAGGAGAAAAGCCCACCCATACGTTGAGAAGTGGGGATTCCTCGGGTTAACAATCTTTGTCGCCATACCCCTTCCCGGAACTGGCGTATGGACGGGGGCTCTGGCCGCTTACCTGCTTGACATCGAGAAGAGAATGACCGTTCCCGCCTTGATCCTCGGAGGACTCCTAAGTATGGCGATAACGCTTGTGCCCAGTCTCGGGATCTTCGGGGTTTCGTGATGGGAACTGAAAAAATGAAACAGAGATTTAAGCCAGCTCCCTCCCCATCGTCTCTTCTCCCAGCGCCAGAACGTCCAGCGCGCCGATTATTGCCACCACTGCAATGACGAGCACCGCCAAAGCGCTTCCGCTCAGCTCCATTATCTTGCCGGCCAAGATCGGCGCGATTCCCCCGCCTATCCTTGCCATTGCCCCAGCCCAGCCGGTGCCGGTGCCCCTGACGGCTGTTGGGTAAAGCTCCGGCGTGTAGGCGTATATCGCACCCCAAGCTCCGAGGTTGAAGAAGCTGAAGGCTATAGCGCTCGCGATTATCGCCGTCTCGTTGCCTGAGTTAGCCGCGAAGTAGAAGCCGACGCCCGCTATTCCCGAAAGCAGGAGGTAGTAGGAAAGGGTTTTCTTCCTCCCAATCCTCTCAAGGAGGTAAGCGGCGCTCCAGTAGCCGGGCAGCTGGGCGATGGCGGTGATAATGAAGTACTGGAAGCTCCTGAAGACGGTGATTCCAAGGGTCGAGGCCAGAAACCTCGGGAGCCAAATGAAGAAGCCGTAGTAGGCGAAGGCTATGCTGAACCAGGCTATCGTGAGCATGAGGGTTGTTCTTCCGTACTTCCTCCAGAGATCTCCGACCGAGATTCTCTTTTCTTCCTCTGGCCTCTCAAGTTTAACCTTCACCCCGAATATCTCCCTGATGGTCTCCTCGGCCTCTTTAACCCTTCCCTTGATGAGCAGGTAGCGGGGCGACTCCGGGAGCGTGAGGAGGAGTGGCAGAATAAGTATTATCGCGCCGCCGAAGAGCAGTATGTTCCTCCAGTCGGCCTTGACGAGAATCGCAACTACGCCTATGATTATCGTGCCTACCGCCCAGAAGCTCTCAAGGATTGAAATCATCGCGCCCCTTATCGAGCGGGGCATGAACTCGGCGAAGTACGAGCTTGCAACCGGCAGGGAGCCGCCGAGGCCGAGGCCGACGATGAAGCGCAGGGCTATGAGGGTGTCGAGATTTCCAGCGAAGGAGCTGACTATCGAGCCGATGGAGAAGGTGGCAACTGCAAGGGTAAGCGTCTTCTTTCGTCCAATCCTGTCCGCGAGGTAGCCGAAGAGCCACGCCCCAAAGAGCATGCCGAAGAGCGCCGCCGAACCGAGGGAGCCGAGCTTTGCTAGGCTCCCCTCGAAGGCGGGGTCGTTCTTGAGGAGCGCTATGACGAAGCCTGCTGAGATTGTGTTCACTGCTATGAACGCCCACACCGTCCCGAGGATCGCGAGGAGGGTGTAGTGGAACTTATTCAACCGGGAGTTCTCTATGACCTCCATCTTCCTATCACCCGGTTTCAAGATATGTGAAGAAGTTTTTAAGCGTTTTCTCAGCCGTCCCATCTTGTTACGCAGATTTGGGCAATTTTCCGGAGATTTTGGAAAGTAACGTGACTTCTGGTTCTTTGATGCGGGAGATTATGGTCGTTGCGTCATTCAAAAACCTTAAATCCTTCAGATGGGCAACTTCCTATCCCGGGTGGTGAGATGAACCTGCTCAGGAGGTACAGGCTTCTCTTCCTCCTCATGAACACGAGCTTCATCGGGACCTCACGGTCATCTACTACCTCTCGAAGGGCATTACCTACGGCCAGATCGGCCTTGTGAGTGCAGTCTCGGCACTGGGCTTCTTTCTCTTTGAGGTTCCGACCGGTGTGGTGGCGGACAAGGTGAGCCGGAAGACGAGTGTGCTCATAGGCATGGCATTGTTTTCCCTCTCAGTGCTATTTCTCATATTCCTTCAGAACTTTCCAATGCTGGTCGCCTATGCGGTTCTCGCCTCCCTTGGAGCTACCTTCGTGAACACCGCCTTCTCATTCAACTTTTCTGTGGAGTTCCAGCACAGGATTCCGAGCGAGAAGAGGGCCACAATAGTCTCCCTCGACATGATGTTCTCGGCACTCTTCATGTCGGCCTTTTACGTCCTCTACGGCTTTGCGGTTCAGAGGCTTGGGCTGAATGCTGCCAGGCTCCTCTTTGCGCTGATACCGCTCGGGGTTGGCTTTGCCTTCAAAGCGGCACAACTTCTCGGTCCTCTCAGGGATCCGCTCCGGCTCAGACACTTATCTAAGGAATGAGAATTGAAAAGAAGAGGTTGGCACCCCTAAGGGGCACCTCCTCACTTGGTCGCCCTAGTTATTCCCACGTCCTTAACAAGAACGTAGGGTGTAAACACTGGATTTCTAACCTCCCACCAGTGGATGTGGTGGATGTCCTTTCCGAGGGCAGCGATGTTCTCCAGAATTCTCTGGAAGTTGTCGCTCACACGGATGTTCCTTATGGGCTTCAGCTCGCCGTTCTCTACCAGGAAGATGCCGTCCCTCGGGATGGTGGAGAAGTCGCCGGCGACGTAGTTCTGGAAGCGGGTGTACCAGACGTTGGTGATGTATATGCCCTTCTTGACCTCACTGAAGAGCTCCTCTTTGGTGTAATCTCCGGGCTCAAGCAGGATGTTCCAAGCGTGTGGCATGACGAGTCCTGCGTTGGCCGTTGTTTCGGTTCCGTACTTCTTGGCTAGGCTCGTGTTGAGCAGGAATGTTTTGAAGGTTCCGTTCTCGATTATCGTTGTTTCTCTCGTCGGAACGCCTTCATCGTCGAACTTTCTGGTTCCGTAGGCGTTGGGCATGTTTCCGACGTCCTTGATGGTAACGTTCTCGTTTGCTACCTTCTGCCCGAGCTTGCCAACGAGGAAGGAAAAGCCTGCCTCGGCGGCGTAGGCCGATGTCATGAAGCTCATATAACTGAGAAGGTTGGCGAAAGCCAGCGGGTCAAATATCACATCGAATTTTCCTTCCGGCCCCTGCTCCGGGTTCTGTGCCATCTTAGCTATCTCGCCGGCCTTTCTTCCCGCACTTTCGGGATCGAACTTCTTGAGGATCCTCACTGAGTTAGTGCCGTGGCCGCTCTCAAGGTCACCGATGAAGGCTCTAACGCTTATTTCTATTCCCGTTCCCTCGTCAAAGGCCTCGACGCCGTTGCTCGTGGTGAGATAGATCCTGTTGTGGTCAGTGTATAAAACACCGGCGACACGCTTAGCCCCCTCCTCGAGGGCCGCGTTTATGGCGGTCTCAACGTACTCGTTCGGCTCATCGAGCTCGACTATGGCTTTATCGAAGGTCTCGGGTATATCTCTGTACTCGAAAGGCCCCTCTGCTATACCGTAGTAGTCCTCCTTCGGGGCCATGTTCTTTAAAGTCGAGAGCAGGGCCTTGAGCGTCCTCTTGATGTTCTCCTCGCTCAGCTCGGTGATGCTCGTTCCCGCGATCCTCTTCTCAAGCTCGACGAAGAGTTCCACCTTCCTCTCGTGCCAGTTCTTGGCGACGGTTATCTCGTTGTTGGCGAAGCGCACCTGGCGCCTGTCCATCTCGTAGCCGAGGACGACAACATCGCCGAAGCCAAGCTCTTTGGCCTTCTTAAGGATGAATTCGTTAACGTCAAACATCTCCACCACCTCACGGCCTCCTCAGCGGTATTCCCCTGAGCCTCGCGGGGGCACCTCCCATCCAGACCGGAACGCCCTGGCCAGGCTCGCCCTTGCCGCAGGTTCCTGGGTAGAATTCAATCTCCTTGCCAACGGCATCGACGCTGCTCCACAGTGCCTTGGTGGTTATCTCAAGAATCGGTCTCCTCACGGGGTGCTTTATCTCGCCGTTCTCGATGAGATAAGCCTCTCTGCCGATGTAGCGCTGCTGGTAGCGCCTGTCGTCTATGTTCCACTCGTTGAATGAGACCATGTAGACGCCGAGCTTTATGTCCTCAATCAGCTCCTCGAAGCTGTAATCTCCGGGAGCTAGGTAGGTGTTGGCCATTCTCACTATCGGCTCGCGGTTGTAGTTTATCGCCCTGGCTGAAGCGTTGGAGCGCTGGCCGAGCTTTGCTGCATACTCCCTGTTGGTGAGGAACTCGGTTATAATCCCATCTTTAATTAGGTAGCGTGGCCTTGCCTTAACACCCTCGTCGTCGTAGAGGTAAAAACCCCAGCTGTTGGGTATCGTCGGATCCTCTATGACTGTGACAACTTCGCTTCCAATCCTCTCACCCAGCATCTCTGGCTTTACGAAGCTTTCACCGGCCTGCGCCGCCTCCCTTCCGAATATTCTATCCGCCTCATAGGGATGCCCGACGCTCTCGTGGACGGCTATGCCAGCTACCTCTGGGCTTATGACTACATCTACTTTTCCTTCGGGCGGTTTCCTACCCTCGCGTATGAGCCTTTGAAGAGCCAAAACGTCTTTAACCGCCCACTTCCAAGGCTCATCCTTTTCAATGAGCTCCAGTCCACCTGAGAAGGCCCTCTGCACGAAAGGTGCCTGCTCCATCTGGCCGTTCTCGAAGACAACGAGGTTGTACATCATGGAGACGCGCGGGATGACGCTCTCAACGAGTGCACCTTCGCTGTTCATGAATATCTTGTGCCAGATCTGGTCAGAGTACCGGAGGAAGCGCATCGGTGTCTGTGCACCAGCCTCCAAAACATCCTCCTCAACTTTTTTCAGGAGCTCAAGTTTTTCCTCCACCGAAACGTCGCGGAAGTCCTTCCTCATCTTGACTTCATAGTAAACCTCATGGAAGTCTTCATCGCTAAAGCGAATAGGCTCATTCCTTACCTTCGCAGCTGCTTTAGCGAGCTTGAGGGCTTTTTTAACCGCCTCGGCAACGCTTTCCTTAGTGAGGACGTTCGTCGAGGCAAATCCCATGCCCCCATCGACCAGAACCCTCACGCCAATTCCCCTGTCTGAGATGACCTCAAGGCCTTCGGGATTGCCGTTCTTCATTGCCAGAGAAGTGCCGTTCTTCTCCTCGAAGCGAGCCTCGGCATAGCTCGCCCCGAGCTCTAAAGCCTTTTCAACGGCGAACTCGGCGAGTTCATGCATGCACATCACCTCGGTTTACTGCATAGAATAGTGCGTTCAAAGGTATAAAAATCTTTCCGCTTCGATGGTGGTCGAAAAAAGGCTTTAATCTTCGGTCTGTTATGCGTACTTTTAGGAGTATAAAATCACGGAGGGTGGCAATGGACTACATTAAACGCTTCTACCTCGCGGGCTTCCTCTACATTGCCCTTTATGCGGGCTTCTATCAGGTCTACCTCCAGAGCTTAGGTTTATCCAAGGGACAGATTGGCCTGCTGGCGGCGATTTCTCTCCTCCTTGTGGCCTTCCTCGAAGTTCCGACTGGAGTGGTGGCGGACAAGATTTCAAAGAAGACGAGTGTTCTGGTGGCGAGGGCCCTTTTTCTTGCCTCTCTTCCCCTGCTCTATTTTGCTAATTCTTTTGCTGACGTATTTCTTGCCACTATCATAGGCGCCCTCTCAACGGCCTTTACCACTGGTGCAGAAACAGGCTGGCTCTATGAGCTTTTAAAGAGAGAGGAAAGGGCAGATGAATATCCAAGAGTTTACGGAAGACTGAGATCCTTTGAAATGGCCGGCGGTTTCGTTGGAACTCTTACAGGGGGCATCCTTGCGGACTTTGCTGGCAGTATGAGGCTTCCAATAATCCTGAGCCTTCCCTTTGTCCTGACTTCGCTCTTAATACTCGCCACGATTCCAAAGGACACCGTGAGAAGCGGGCTTCCATACGGTCACCACCTTCTTGAGAGCATCAGGTTCGTCTGGAACTCCCGCGAAGTTCTCTGGCTTTTCATCTATGCAAACATCATTGGCCTTCCCGTGACCCTCTTCACGGCCTTCATGCAGCTCTACTTCTATGGATTCCTCGCGTCCGTTCTCGCCGTTTCGGGTGTTGTGGCACTTCACATGACCATCAACAGCATTTCATGGTACATCGACGTAGGGGATAAAGTGAGGGAGAGGCTGTACCTCTATGCTGGGATTCTTCTTCCGTTCCTCTCACTTCTCGCGGGACTGAGCGGCTGGTTCGGGTTCATCACGCTGGTTCTTGAAACGTTTATATTCGCCCAGGCTTTCAAGGAGTGGCAGGGAAGGTTTCAGAAGGCGATCCCCGATGAGAAAAGGGCCACTGTTGGTTCCCTTTACTCCCTCATGGCGGCTACCACTAATGGAGTCCTCAACGCTGTCCTTGGGTGGCTCTTTGATTATGTGGGCATAATGCGTGGGATAGTCCTCGCATCGGTGTTCTTTTTGGGGTTGAGTTCTCTGGTCTTCCTCGAAAAGAAGGAAAACCTCTAAAACTTCTCCTGGCACTCACAGGGCTTCTTTCCGCAGTAGGGGCAAACGCCCGGGTATTTCTTCTTCGCCGCTTCCTCCAAATCAACGCCAACGAGGTTTGCTAAACTTGAAAGCCACGCCAAGACGTCGGCAAATTCCTCCTCCATTGCCTCCCTGTCCTTCTTCCTTATCGCCTCCGCTAACTCGCCAATCTCTTCCACGAACCAGAGGAACGTTTTATCCACTCCGCGCTTCGAGTCCTTATGAAAGTAAATCTCCCTTATCATTTCTTGGAACTCGCGAATCTCCATAGCTTTTCACCCAACGAAGGGGGAAGAAAAGGGTATAAAAATCACTCGCTCGCCAGCTCTATGAGCTTCCTCATGTGGATTTCGGCCGTATCGAAGACCTCAATGCTAACGTCTCCGGCCTTTATGGCCAGAGGAAGCTCCGTGCAGCCAAGGATTACTCCTTCGACTTTCTCTTCCCTCGCATACCTCTCGATTAGTTCGACTATCCAGGGCTTGTTCCTGAAGTTCTCGAAGGCCAGCTCGTTGAAAATTATCGAGTTGAGCCTCTCCTGCTCCTCCTCGCTTGGAACCACGACTTCAAAGCCCTCCTCGCGGAGCGCGTTGACGTAGAAGTCGGAGCTCATGGTTGTTTTAGTTCCGAGGAGGAGAACGCGCTTTATCCCTCTCCTCTTGATTTCTTCAGCAACTGCCTTTATTATGCTCACCATCGGGACGTTTACTTCTTTCTGAATGTCGGGGAAGACTTTGTGAGGAGTGTTTGCAGACATCGCTATTATCTCCGCTCCTGCCCTCTCTAGGGCTTTGGCGGCGTTGATTAGGATCTTCTTCCTCCCCTCCCAGCCTTCGGGATTCTCGAAGAACTCCTTGAAGTTTATGGAGTAGATTATGAGTTCCGGATAGAAGTGCTTCCCAAACTTCTCGCGGCTTATCTCGATGTATTTGTGGTAGTAGTAGCAGGTCGATTCCGGCGTCATTCCGCCTATTATGCCTATCTTCTTCATCAGAATCACCAAGAACTGGGAGGAAAACAAACTTTATGAGGATTTCGGGGCATTAAACGAAAAGTTCTTCAATTGTGTAGGCTATCTCTGTTATCACTCCCAGATCATCGCCCCACTCACATACCGGAGTGCCGGCGTAAGTGCTTTCCAGTATGAGCGGATCATAGGGTATTGTTCCCAGCAGGGGCACTTCGAGCTCATTAGCTATAAACCTCTCGAGGGAGAGGAGGGCCTTCTCAGGAATCAGCGGTTTATTAAGCACGACCCAAAGGTTTGGATGTCCCAGGTGGAGGAACTTTCTCACTATCGACTCCACCCAGTCCCGGAGATTTCTGAGGGGAACGGTACTGGGGTCTATTACGAGTATCTGGTAATCCAGCTCGCCAATTAGGGCCGGGCGGCTATCGGCAGACCCGATGGAAAGTCGATCAAAACTGTCCCGTAATACTCCTTAAAGTACTCAACCAAGCCGGTAAGTGCTTTGAACGAGAGCTGGTGGTGTATCTCCTCATTCGGATCGCCTGGTATGATGTAGAGGTTTTTGATGCCCCTGTGAGGGTATATCAGCCACTCCATATCCATCTCATGATCCTTGAGGTAGGAATGTACTGTGTACTTTGGATTTATTCCAAGATGAAAGCTCAGGTTAGGAAAATACAGATCCGCATCAACCAGAAGGGTCCGGATCCCCTGCATAGCCAGACATGTGCCTATATTCACGGTAAGGGCAGTTTTGCCAGTTCCTTCCAGGCCGGTTATTCCTCCAACCACCATCTTGTCTCACTCTGTAACAAAGCTTTTGCAATATTGAAACCTGACGGCAAAGTTCAAAAAACTTTCTTTAGTGGGAAAAACAAAAGCCCTCATCCTGCCATCTCCCTGATATGGACATCCACTTGCGGAAACGGTATTTCGATGCCCTCTCTGGTGTAGAGTTCATAGATGCCCCTGGTTAAGTCCCCCTTCACTTCCCAGTAGTCCTCGGTCTTGGTCCAGGCCCTGAGCTGAAGGTTTATGGATGAATCGGCCAGAGCAGTTATGACGACGCTTGGCTCTGGCTCATTGAGGACTTTGGGGTGACTCTTCATGAGCTCCATTGCGAGCTTTATAGCCCTATCAAGGTCAGTTCCATAGGCGACACCGATGTCAACTCCGACCCTTCTCGTGGGCATACGGGTGTGGTTGATTATTATGGTCCCCCAGACGAGCCTGTTTGGGATCATTATTATGGTGTTGTCTGGAGTCAGTAGCTCAGTGGCCATAAGTCCTATGCTGTTGACCTTTCCAATCTGGCCCGATATGCTCACGACCTCGCCGATGTCTATCGGTCTAAGGGCTGCGATCCAGAGGCCGGCGGCAAGATTCGTCAGCGTGTCCTGTAAGCCAAAGCCCAGAATCAGGCCTATCACCGCCGAGAGGCCAAGGATAACCGGTCCGATGGACACGCCCAGAACTCCCACGGCTATGAGAATTACTGAGACATACAGCATGGCACTGAGAAACCTCGCCAGGAACTCAACAACGAGCAGCGGGAGCTTGGTTTTTCTGAGGCTGTTCTTAAAGAGCCCCACGAGGATCTTGGTCACGATGTAGCCGACCACTAAGGTGACCGCTGCCGCTGTGATCTGGAATGGAGTTATCCCAAGGTATGGTAGTGGTTTATCAAGACTAACCGTTTGTATCACCCAAGTTGTTCTAAGAAAAATTTGGGAAAGATGTTAAAAAAGGTTTGCGATGTTTAAAGAATCCTCTGGAGGATCTCGTCCCAGAGCCTCTCCGCCAGCTCGCGCTTGCCCATCCTTGGCAACCTTTTGACATCTTCTTTTGTTACGAGAAGCACCTCGTTCTCTTCGCTGCCGAAGGCCTGGAGGGTGTTGGCAACAACGAGGTCGCTCTTTGCCCTCTCCATCTGCTTTCTGGCCGCGCTTATCAACTCCTCCTCACTCAGGCCGGTCTCTGCCTTGAAGCCCACGAGGAAAACGTCCGGCTGAAGCTCCTTAACGTGGTCGATTATCTTCGGCGTCGGCTCGAGCTCCAGAACGAGCTCTTTGCCACTCTTTATTTTGACGTCAGCCCTGTTCTTAACCCTGAAGTCGCTCACAGCCGCGGTCAGAACAACAACGTCGTACCTCTTGCTTTTCAGCTCATTTTCTATCGCCTGGAGCATCTCCTCGACGGTCTCGACTTCGATCTGGTTCTCGACGAAACTTGGAACGCTGCCTTTGGTTCTTATCAGCGTAACCTCCGCGCCTCTGAAGTCCGCTTCTTCGGCCATTGCCACACCCATCTTTCCGGAGCTCGCGTTGGTTATATAGCGTATCGGGTCTATGTACTCCCTTGTTGCCCCCGCGGTTACCAGAACGCGCTTTCCTTTCAGGTCTTTCTTGTGGAGCTTTTTGATGACGCGATATACTATTTCCTCCGTCGTTGCCACTTTTGCCTTGCCCTCCTCGAAGCGCGGGCCGATGAACTCTATTCCAAGCCTCTTGAGCTTTTCTATGTTTTCAGCAACTATCGGGTGCTCGTACATCGTGGAGTGCATGGCAGGAGCTATCATTATCGGCGTGTGAGCAAAGGCAGTCGTTACGACCGTCGTAACAGGTGTATCGTCTATGCCACAGGCTATCTTCGATATGGTGTTTGCCGTCGCTGGGCAGACTAAAACCAGATCGGCCTTGTTCTCGTGGTCTCCTGCCAGCTCAACGTGCTCGATGAAGCCTGTGATCTCCGTAACAACCGGGTTTCCCGTGGCGAACTCCATGGCGTAGGGGTGGACTATCTTCGTGGCGCTCTCGCTCATGACCGCGTGAACCTCGGCGCCGTGTCTTATCAGCTCCCTCGCGAGCTTGACGCACTCGACGGCGGCTATACTTCCAGGGATCGCGAGAACAATCTTCTTTCCAACCAATTTTCTGCTCTTTGTCGCGTGGATGAGCTTAACATGGTGGAGCATCTCAACACCTCCAGAAGGGTTTCAACTAACTCATATATAATACTTAGGAGAAGAGGTCAGAGCTCCCTCACGGCATCGTCCTCAAACTTCTTCATTTCCTCCTTTGTGCCGACCCACACAACTATCGTCGGCTCGACGGTTATCATGCCGTCCTTTATCATGGGCTTAATCGCACAGATCGCCTTCTCTATCTTGTACCCCCTGTCTATGACTTCAATGATTATGGGTAAATCCGTAGAGAGCCTCATTACATCGGTGGAGTGGATTCTGCTCTTCTTTCCGAAGCCGTAAATACCGCGGTAAACAGTTGCTCCGGCCATTCCCATCTCGAGGAGCTTCTCCACTATGACCTTATAGAGCGGCTTCCCCTCCCAGCGGTCATTCTCGCCTATGTAGATTCTAAGACGAAGCGTGTTCCAGTGCTCGACCTCAACCATAAACTCACCTCCTTGCGAGCATGAATCCGAGGAAAACTAGGCTTATTGTTATTATAACGTTTGCCGAGATGTTTAGGGCGGCGAGGAGATACTCTCTCTCACGTAAGAGCGAAAAGGTCTCGTAGGAGAACGTCGAGAAGGTGCTCAAGGCACCACAGAAGCCCGTTCCAAAGAAGGTCCTCCAGTCTGCCGGAACGTCAATTCCCCAGAAAAGGAGACCGTAGATGTAGCCGAGGATGAAGCTGGCTATGGAATTGACGAGCAGTGTTCCAACGGGGAAGTCTCTATAAACAGGCAGTATTCCCGAGATGTAAAAGCGTGCCAATGCTCCAAGTGCACCGCCGAGTACTATCGCCACCGCTATCCTGCCGTTCATTCCATCACCGCCACACTCTGAGCTTTAGCTCTTTTAATCCTTGCCCTCAAAGGCCATGTAGTAGTGAATCAGCTTCTCAACTTCCGAGAAGTTCCTCTCCTCCTTCCCGAGTACCTTTCTCAGCCTCTTGTTCTCCGCTATCATTCCGGAGAGCTGGATTCCGAGGTTCTGGTTGTCGAGCGCTATATAATAGGAGCGGAACTTCAGGGGCGACCACTTTCCCTCGAGCTCGTATAGCTCCTTTTCGAGAGCATCTATCTCCTTCTCAAGCTTTTCAAAGGCCTCTTCGTCGGCGTCGACTCCATCATCCACGTAGCCATGGAGGAGTATTATCCTTATGGCCTCCTCCAGCCTGAAGCCGTAGCGCTCGCACAGTTCCTCTATCCTTTCGAGGGTCTCATCTGGAACCCTGAAAGTAACCCTCCGCCAGCCCCTCCGCGGCTTAACGGTTATTTTCATCCCTCTTTTCCTCCAGCTCTTTTCTAAGGCTTTTGTTCTCCTCGCTGAGTTCCTTCCTAAAGGCCATCAAAAACTCCTTATCCCTTTTTGCCTTCTCCTCGAACTCGAGCAGCTCGCGATAGTTCCGCCTCATCTCGTTGAGCCTCTTCTCCAGTCTAGCCCTCTGCTCCAGGAGGAACCGCAACTTGAGGGCTTTTAGGGTTCTCTCAAGCCCTTCCAGGTCTTTGAAGCGTCTCTCTATCTCCCGTTGGTTTCTCCGTATCTCAGCCAGCTCCTCGGGGCTTACTTCTATCTCCATAGCAAAACTCCCCTTGTCCGCTTTTTTCGCTCCTTCTTCCTTAGGGTTGCTCCGTTTTCGAGCCCTTTAAGCGCCTCTATAGTCAGTGGAAGGGATGAGACCTCTTCTTTTGTGGGCCTTTCGGTTGCCCTATAGTCGAACTTGTTTATGAAAGAGTTCATCCTTTCCCTGAGCTTCTTCAACTTCTCCAGCTGGACTTTTCTGAGCCTCTCCGCGCTCTGGGGATTTTTCTCCCTGAGGATTGAGTCTATCATCTCGTGGTGCCTTTTACAGATGATTGCCTCAGATGACTCGTAAACGGGCAGGAGCTCCTCAATTCTCTCCGCGATAGCTTCCACCGTGTCCTTTTCCTTCTCCTCCACGAGAAGACACAGGAAGCACTCGCCTCCCTTGACCTTCTCCCGGCTTTTGAGGGTTTTGATATAAGTTGAAAGCATGTGCTCGTAGATTATCGCCACTCCCAGCGGGCCGAGCAGCGGGTTCGAGTAGGCCTTTTTGAGGGTCTTCCAGGCGTGGTAGGTGCAGAGACCAAGGCTCTCCTTGAACTTGGCCCTAACAGCGGGGTCGTTCACGTGCTCGTAGAGGATTGTATCGATTTCAGACTCCTCGTACTCCTTGAGTATCCTGCAAACTGGGCAGCCCTCCTTCATAGCCTCCCTGAGGTATATCCCAACGATATCCATCAGTACCACTTCAGGAGTTCATCGAGGGCTTTCACGGCTCTGTATGTGTTCTGGAAGTTCGATATGCCCATCTCCAGCGAGCGCCTGAAGCCTCCGTTGGGGTTCTGCAGTGCCCTGATGAATCTGATGTGGTCCCTTACGTAGCGCGCCCTCTTGCCGAGCAGACTGAGCCCTCTTATGGCATAGAACGTCGGCTCCAGATAGGGGGGCAGCGAGTAGGGCACCTCGGTAAAGCCACCGTAGACCTCGCATCTGTAGAAGTGGGTGGTGTCTGGGACGGCATAGCCAAGGCCCTTGAGGGTGAAGAGGGCCTGGTAAGTCATGGTTGTGGTGGCCCCCTTCACACCAAAGCCGTCTCCCTTGCGGAACCCCATCACGAACTCGCGTATCCTTTCCTTGGTCTCGCTATCCATACGGTAACCCACGGCCGCCAGCGCCCTCACGGCCCAGTAGGTTGCCTCCAGGGGTGTAGCCGTTCCGAACTCCTCACTTCCGCCGAGGCCAACGGCGAACTTCCCTTCTAGCGGGTTGTATTTGGAGAAGAGCAGGTCCAGCTTTTCCCTTGCCAAGTCTCTCGCTCCCAGTAATGACAGTGCCTCGATGGCCATTGCAACGGCCACCACCGCGGTCTGCATCTGGGCGGAAGTGTAAAGGAACTCCACTGTCTTCTCCCTCTCGGGAATTTCGAGCCCGAGCAGGTCGTAAATCTTTACCGCGTAGTAGGTGTCGTTAATGTTGGTCTCGTCCAAAACGCTCACGAAGCAGTAGCCGCCGTCCTCGTGGCGCCTCTCCTCAACGTAGCGGATAAGCGCATCAGCGTTAATAAACCTGCCAATCTCACTCAGCTTCGAGCCCATTCTACCGCCTCCCACTATCTCTGGCAGAGAACAGGCGTCATCAGCCCAAAGCGGGCGGTTCGGCTCGAAGCCCGGGCGGACGCCATCGCCCGAAAACCCTTCGAATGGCGGTTAAAAACGTTTGTGGTTCAATCACCTAAAATTTAATAAGTTTGAAACGGTCTCTCATTTGTGGTGAAATCATGGAGTTTATAGCTTTCACCTACGTCGGGAACTTCGTGGACAAAGAAATAATAACCGACGTTCTATTCAACGTTTTCGACGATGCGAACCGCTTCTTTCAGCAGAACGAGATTCCCGTGAGGTTCCTCTACATAGGAAAACTTGAGCTGGAGCCGGGTTACCTGATAAACCTCAACACCCCTGAGGGCAGGATACGGGTCTACCCGCTTGAGGCCCTCATTGAGGTTCTCTACTCACGACTGCTCCAAGAAATCAACGAGAAAGAGGACATCAAAATGAACAAGATATTCGCCCTCACCACCTTCCCGCTCGTTTCTAGGAATCCTTACTTTGACTTCTACGAGAAGTTTCTGGGCATTCACGAGGTCATCACCGGCCTCAGGATTATGATACTGTCGATGAAGCCCTTCGAGGTTCCCATAACCCCCGATGATTCCCCCCATGAGCGCAGGAGAAAGCTTGAGACGTTCAAAAGCAGGCTCCTCAAGGGTGTCCTCCACGAGGTCGGCCATAGTTTTGGTCTCGAGCACTGCAACAACCAATGTGTCATGCATCCCCCCACCAACATAGAGGACTGGGACGGCCGGATCCCAGGCTACTGCGACGAGTGCCTCCTCAAGCTGAGGGCCGCCTTGGAAAGGTAATCGACAAGTGTTTTAACTATGAGGACCTATTAGATGGTGATGTGGTTCAGGAGGATAGAGATTAGGGAGATTGAAGGGGCCGTAAGGACAATGCCCCACTACTTCGCGATTCTTAGGGGAGATGAAGTGCCGAACTTCTTTCTATCAAAACGGGTTGGAGTAAAGTTTGACGAAGATGCGCCATTAGAAGAGCTGTGGGAGATTCACGAAGAGGCTATGGATAGATTGAAGGAGAACGACCTCAGCGAAAGCCCGGAGAAGAGCCTCCTCGACCTCAAAGCGGTTATAGCCGATAAGATCCTCGAGAGCTGCGAGCTCTGCGAGTTCAAGTGCCGAGCGAACAGAAAAAAGGAAATCGGCTACTGCAGGGTGAGAGAAAGCCTCGTTGCGAGCGATTTCCTCCACTACGGCGAGGAGCCGGAGCTACTTCCCTCTTACACGGTCTTCTTCAGCGGCTGCAACTTCCGGTGCGTCTTCTGCCAGAACTGGGATATAAGTCAGTTCCGCATTGGAATTGAGTATTTGCCCGGAGAGATGGCTGAGAAAATAGCTCTCTCCTTCGCGCAGGGAGCAAAGAACGTGAACTTCGTCGGCGGCGAGCCGACTCCAAACCTTCCCTTCACCATCAAAACCCTCAGGCACGTCAAAGTCCCGATTCCAGTAGTCTGGAACTCCAACATGTACATGAGCGAAGAGGCAATGAAGCTTCTCGATGGGGTTGTCGATGTTTACCTCGCCGACTTCAAGTGGGGAAACGACAAGTGTGCCCTGAAGTACTCAAAGGCCCCTCGGTATTGGGAGGTTATCACCAGAAACTTCCTCCTCGCCAAGAGGCATTACAAAGCCGAGTTCCTGATACGACATCTCGTTATTCCTGGTCACCTTGACTGCTGCACGAGACCGATACTAAAGTGGATAGCCGAGAACCTCGGGGAGGATGTTAGAATAAACGTGATGTTCCAGTACCGGCCAGAATACGAAGCAGGGAAACATCCAGAGATCAGCAGAACCCTCAAGGACGAAGAGATGATTAAAGCCGCACGGCTCGTGAGAGAATTTGGATTCAAGAACGCCTTGGTGGGCTAACCGCCGGCCCTTGCCAGTCTGAGGACATCCATGAACTTCTCTATCTCTTCGTCTGCCCCTTCCAGAAGCACTCTGTACCTCGGCATGCCGTGGAATGGTTCTGCCTCTGAAATGGTCAGCTCAACCTCTGCTCCAGATTTTTTCAGGATAATCTCTATTTCGTCTGGCGGGATTGCTGTTATTAACTCCTTCCTCATGGCATCAGTCCTCTACGGTTTGAGGTTTTATAGCTTTTCGACACCGAAAACTTTATAAAGAAACCCAACATATGTAATATTGCAATTACACATGGAGAGGTGATATGACATGAAGAAGTGGTTGGGAATTGGTTTGATGGTGTTGGGCCTCTTCGGCCTCGTGTTTGGAGCAGTGGCTGCCTATCAGGGCGTGCCGGGACCAAACCCAGAAGTTGAGAGGGCTGTCGAGCCGCACATGGCCGGCCAGGGCCACGGTGCCATGGCCATGGCCAAGGAGAGAGGCATGTACATGGGACTTGGAGTTAAGTCCACGAACCTGACCGAGGTCAGCATCGACCCTGCCGAAGTTCAGGACTACCTGAGCCAGGTCTCAGTTGAGGAGTTCACCAACCCGCGCGGAGTAACCGTCCAGAAGCTCGTCTACGACGGCGACTATGTTGGCAAGGTCGTTGGTGACTACAACCTCAGCGAGCTGGATGTTTACGCCGCCTACGAGACCCTCAACGGCGTCAAGGTCTTCCTCGCCTATGAGGGCAACATAGTCGGCTTCGTGCTCATGAAGTGAGCACCCCTGCCTCCTTCATTTTTAAGCTTTGGGAGGTGACAACGTGAGAATCGTTGAGATTATCAGTCGTTTCCTTTCGAGGTTCGAGCCTGGGAAGAGAGGAGAACCCTTGCCCCACCCCGAGGTAGTGTCAAGGAAAGAAAAGGATGAATAAAAGAGCTTTAGCTTTCTTCCACGAGTTTCTTCGCTTCTTCTAAGACTTTGCTGCATGTCCCTTTGCCTTAACCTTAATCTTCTTCCAGACTATCTCTCCTTCAGGATTCAGGATGAAGGTGCTCCTTATGACGCCCTCGTATTCCTTCCCATAGCTTTTCTTCTTGCCCCATGCCCCCAGAGCTTTGATAAGCTCGGCACTGGGATCGCTCAGGAGCTTTATTTTTAGCCCATACTTCTCTTTGAACTTCCGGTGAGAGTTAACTGAATCCTTGCTTACCCCAATCACCTGAAAACCGAGCTTCTCGAACTCGGGAAGGAGTTCTGTAAACTCTTTCGCCTCGGTCGTGCAGCCGGGGTGTTGTCCTTCGGATAGACGTAAAGAACAGTCCACTTTCCGAGAACGACGTCCCTGAGCGGGGCTTCGTTCCCGTTCTCATCAAAAACCTCAACATCGAGGTGGTTCATCCGATCACCGGGACAATTAGGCTTTCCTAACTTATTAAGGTTTCGTGGGATAAGATTATTAGGGGTAGAGTGAAGTGCCATTTTAGGTGAAGGACATGAGGTTGCCATCCCACAAAACGAAAATCATAGCCACAATAGGGCCAGCCTCTCTGAAGAGGAAGACGGTAGAGGCCATGGTGAAGGCAGGAATGAGCGTTGCACGCATAAACTTCGCCCACGGAGACTTCGAACAGCACGCGAAGACAGTGGAACTGGTAAGGAAAGTCTCCGATAGGCTCAACAGGCCCATCGCCATTCTCGGCGATCTTCCAGGAGTGAAGATACGCGTTGGGGAGATTCAAAACGGTTCAGTAACGCTGAGACGCTGGCAGACGATAACCCTCACCACGCGGGATGTGGTTGGCAATGAGGCAGAGATACCCGTGCAGTTCAAGGACTTTCCCAGGATGGTATCCAAGGGGGACGTCATCTATCTGAGCGATGGCTTCATAGCGCTCCGTGTCGAGGAGGTTCACGATACTGACGTGGTCTGTAAAGTCCTCGTTGGGGGCACACTCTTCTCCCACAAGGGCATAAACGTCCCGAATGCGAGGATAGCGATAGACGCGGTGACGGAGAAGGATCTGCAGTTTCTTGAGTTTGCAATCGAGCACGGCATGGACGCTGTAGGAATAAGCTTCGTCGGCTCGGCCTACGACGTTCTGAAGGTCAGGCGCTTCGTGGAGGAGAGGAACGGGAAGATATTCATAATCGCAAAGATTGAGAGGCCCGATGCGGTGAAGAACTTTGACCAGATACTGAGCGCCGCCGACGGAATAATGATAGCGAGGGGCGATTTGGGCGTCGAGATGCCGATTGAGAAGCTCCCGGTGCTCCAGAAAAAGCTCATAAAAAAGGCCAACATGGCGGGCAAGCCTGCGATAACTGCCACCCAGATGCTTGAGTCGATGACCCAGGAGAAGCTCCCCACGAGGGCAGAGGTTACAGACGTGGCCAACGCCATCCTCGACGGAACGGACGCGGTTATGCTCTCGGAGGAGACTGCTGTAGGCAAGTATCCCGTCGACGCAGTCAAGATGATGGCTAAGATAGCAAGAACCACCGAAGCCTACCGCGATTCCCTCTGGTCAACGCGCGTGGTAGAGTGGAAGATGAGCGAGTGGAAAGGTCAGATGCCCAAAAAGGGCACCATAAAAGATGCCATAGCGAGGAGCATCATAGAGGCCCTCAACTCGGTAGACATCAAATACATCCTAACCCCCACAAGAACCGGTGAAACTGCTCGCTTAATATCCCGTTTCAAGCCGAAGCAGTGGATTCTAGCTTTCGCCACTGACGAAAAGGTTGCCAACAGCCTCATGTTCTCATACGGAGTCTATCCATTCCTCGTCGAGGAGACCAGCGAGCGCGAGATACTGAACCTCATCAAGGGCTTGGGCCTGGTGAGCGAAAACGACACGGTTCTGCTGACGAAGGGAACGCCAATAGGTAAGACTGCGGGGACGAATACTATACGGATATTCACGGTTTGAGGATTTTCCTCTCCATCGACATATTTTAAAAAGACCCTCACGGTTACTACTATATTTGTGCAGGAGTGTGGAATCTATGAACCTCGATCAGATAATCGGAATAACTCTCATTTTCGGCTCTTACGGAGCTATGCTGGCTCTTCTCATGAAATCAAATTCAATAATCTCCAAGATGAAACGCCAGAGAATTGAGAGAAAACGCAGGTATATGCCAAGAAGAGGATAGGTCAGTTCTCGAAATTCAAAGGGCTACTAGGCACAGGAGGAGATGATTATGGAGCACAACGGGGAGAAGATAGAGCTATCTCGCGGTCTATCGCTGGTGCACCTTATGATGATGGGAATGGGAATGATGATCGGCGCAGGTGTCTTCGTTGCCACCGGTATCGCCATCGGTTTTGCCGGTCCAGGAGGTATACTCATTGCCTTTGCTCTCAACGGTCTCATCGCTTTCTTCTCCGCGATGTCCTTCGCTGAACTTGCCTCGGCACTGCCAACGGCGGGTGGTGCTTACACTTATATAGACGAGGCCTTCAAGGGCTTCATCGGCTTTATCTCGGGCTGGATAAACTGGTTTGCCCTGACAGTTGCGGGCAGCCTCTACGCTATAACCTTCGCGACCTACACGGTTTTTCTCCTCGAAGGCACGGACTGGTTCATCAGTCTCAATCTTGAAAGCGAGGGGGTAATCAAGCTCCTTGCCCTCGGGATGGCCATCGTTTTTATAATCATCAACTACATCGGTGTCTCCGAGACTGGCAGCATCGAGAACCTCATTACCCTCGGCCAGATGGGAACCCTGGCTTTCATCGGCCTCTTCTCGATTTATTACATCATCGTCCATCCAGAAAAGCTTGCCCACTTCAACGACTTCGTCCCCAACGGATGGGATAAAGTCCTTATGGCAATGAGGTTCACTTATGTGGGCTTTGAGGGCTATGAAGTGATAGCCCATGCCGGCGAAGAGGCGGTTAACCCTAAGGAGACCGTTCCAAAGGCAATACTCTATTCTGTTGCCGCCGTTACCGCAACGTACCTCCTATTTGCCTTTGCTGCGATAGTCGGCGCCGAGCCCGGAAACATGCCGTTGAGCCAGTGGTTCGCTGAACTCGGGCCGGTGGGAATGGGTGAGGCGATAAGGGATCTCATGCCCTACGGCGGCCTTCTCATCACACTCGCTGCTATATTCTCCTCAACTTCTGCCCTCAACGCCACCATATACTCCTCCACAAGGGTTCTCTTTGCCATCAGCAGGGACGGCAGGCTGCCCTCCATATTCTCTAGAATCCACAGGGTTAGAAGGGTACCGCACTACGCGCTCTTCGCGTCATCGCTTATAGTCCTCACGGTGGCTCTCATCTTTCCGATTGAGGATGTCGCGGCGAGCGCTGACATAGTCTTCCTCCTCATTTCCTCCTCGTCAACGCGGCGGTAATAAAGATCAGAAACGAGCGCGGGGACGAGCTCGACTATGGCTTCCTGATGCCATACTTCCCCTACATCCCGCTGCTGGCGATATTCTCTCAGGCGATGCTCTCGATCTGGGTCTTCAACGTCAGTCCGACAGCGTGGGCCATAACGCTGATTTGGGTGGGCATCGGCCTCGTCGTTTACGTTGCGTATAAGGGCGCCAAGAGAGAGCCGATCAAGTTCGAGAGGGAGACGGTCTTTGAGGAGGCGGGTGAAGAAGGAAGGTACAAGATAATGGTGGCGGTGTCGAATCCGAGGAACGCAAAGGTTCTGACCAAATACGCCGAGAGAATAGCTGAGGAAGTCAACGGGGAGTTGCTCATCGTCAGCGTCGTAACGGTTCCAGAGCAGACACCGCTTGAGGAAGCCAAGCAGTTCGCGGACGAGGCTATAGCAGTCGTGAGGGAGGCGAAGTCCTACACAAGTGGGAGGGTGAAGGTAGAGGGCCTGATATACTATGCTCACAGCGTTTACAGAGGGATAATGAGCGCCGTGAGGGGCAGGAAGGTTGACCTCCTCATCCTCGGCTGGGAGGGGCGCTCGAGGTGGAGCAAGTACGTCCTGGGGAGCAACCTCGACAAGATAGTTGAGAATGCCCCGTGTAACGTGCTGGTCATTAAGCCGGGCGACACCGAGGAGCGCGGAGAAATTAGGAGTATTCTCTTCCCGACGAGGGGAGGAAAGCAGAGCGCCATCAGTGCGGAGCTTGTTTCGGTCCTCGCCGAGGCGTACGGTGCAAAGGTTACTGTGCTCAGTGTCAACACTCCCGGCAAGCCAGAAGAGAAGATAAGAGCACACTTGAGGCCTGTAATAGAGAGGATCGAAAACGCGGAGCTGAAGATAGTGAACGAGAGTGACGCGGTAAAGGCGATACTGGAAGAGTGCAGGAAGCACGACCTCGTAGTCATGGGGGCGACGAGGGAGGGCCTCTTCAAGAGGCTGCTCTTTGGGGAAGTACCCGAAAGGGTCGCGAGCAAATGCCCGAAGACTGTCATGCTCGTAAAGGGCAACAGGGGCATAAGGGCGAGACTAAACCGCCTGCTTGGAAGGAGGGTGGAATAGTCCGTTCGATTCTTTCTTTTCTTCGAAAAACCCTTCGGGCAACGATTATAAGCTCCCGTCCAAATTCTCAACCATGAGAACTTTCATTATCAAGGCGAACAAGGCTCATACAAAAGTGGATTTCAAACTCAAAGATCTGCCCGGGACCAGCGGCAGGATAGATCTCCTTTGCCGCGTGCTTAACTCTGCATTTCTCCTCTCTCACGGCTTCAGAAAGAACGTCCGCGTCTGGCTGAGCCTCTACGGCCCGCCGAACCCACCGAAGGCGATAAGGTTTGAGGGGCAGGAGATGAAGCCCAAAACGCTCAACCCCGACGAGCTGAGCACGGCGAAGCTGATAATCAAAGCCCTGAAGGCCGGGGAAAACCTCCGCGAGCCGAGCAAAGAGGTCCAGGTTCTTCCAGGAATATACGTCAGCAACATGACCTTTGAGGACATCGTGAGGAGAACCCTGAAAGGTGCGACCCTCTACTACCTCCACGAGGAGGGCAGGCCCATCGAGAGGGTGAACTTCTCCCAGAACGTCGCCTTCGTCCTCGGCGACCACGAGGGCTTAACTCCGGAGGATGAGGCCTTCCTTGGGGGGATAGCCGAAAAAGTGAGTATCGGGAGGAAAAGCTACCTTACCTCCCATGTCGTGGCCTACGTCAACATCTTCCTAGATTCCATCACTCCTCCGCCTTGAGCCTGAGAGATGTGTGCTCCTGCTTGAGCTCCTCCAGCTTCTCCAGTATTTTCTCGCTCATCTCTCTGAGCTGAAGGGCGAGCTCCTCGAGCTCCTTTATCTGCTCTTCGAGGGCTCTCTCGCGCTCCTCGATTTCCTCCATAGCTTCGGCAAGCTTTGCTTCGTCCTCCTTCTTGTAGACCTCTATCTTGAGTCCCTCATAGTGCCACTTTATCTTTCCATCCTCGATGCTGAAGGGGACGCTTATCCTCACAACATCGCCCTTGTCGACGCCCATCTCTTGGAGCTTTTCAAAGACGTACTGGTTGAGCTCCGCCGCGGCCCTTACAACTTCTTCTGGCTCTACCCTTCCGCGTGTTATTGCAAAGAGGACGCGCCTCACCTTGTAGGCGTAGCCGGATGCCCGAACAAAGCCTGTGCTCAGTTTCATGACCACCACCGTAATTGTTTTATCACTCAGAAGATAAATAACTAACGGTGAGAAAAATGAACATTCTCATTTTTGGACCACCTGGGAGCGGCAAATCAACCCACTCAAGGACGATAACGGAGCGCTACGGGCTGACGTATATCTCCTCGGGGGACATGATACGGGCAGAGATTGAAAGGGGAAGCGAGCTCGGGAAGGAGCTGAAGAAGTATCTCGCAAAGGGGGAGCTCATCCCGGACATCGTCGTCAATACCCTCGTGATTTCTCGCTTAAGGCGCGACAGGAACAACTTCATCATCGACGGATACCCCAGAACGGCAGAGCAGGTTCTCGCGCTCGAGAACTACCTCTACGACCACGGCATAAGGATAGACGTGGCGATGGAGATTTTCATCTCTAAGGAGGAGAGTGTTGAGCGCATCTCCGGGAGGAGGATATGTCCCAGGTGCGGTGCCGTTTATCACCTTCGGTACCGACCCACAAAGGTCCCTGGTAAATGTGACCTATGTGGCTCCCAGCTCGTCCAGAGGGAGGACGACAGGCCAGAGATAGTGGCGAGGCGCTACGACCTCTACGTCAAGAACATGGAGCCAATAATCAAGTTCTACAAGAAGCAGGGCATCTACGTTAGGGTTGATGGTCACGGCAGTATAAACGAGGTCTGGGAGAGGATAAGGCCACTCCTTGATTACATACACAACCGCGAAAAGAAACGGAAAGAACACGAGTAAAGTTTTTAGTCCTCTTCTTCCAACTTTTTTTAGGTGGGGGCTAATGAAGGTGCGATTTTACGCCACATTCCGGGAGCTGGTGGGGAGGAAGGAGATAGAGTTGAGCAGTCCCAGAACGGTAGGGGAGCTTATCGATTATCTAGCCGAGCACTACAATCCGGAGATAAAGAAGCAGCTCCTCGAAAGCCCCCGCGCCAAGGAGGCGGGAAAGGCCATAGACGGAATGATCCTCGTGAACGGCCACAACATCCTGCACCTTAAAGGCCTCGACACCGAGCTGAAGGACGATGACGAGGTGCACATCTTCCCGCCCGCGGGGGGCGGCTGATGGCAGTAGCGGAGCTTTGTCTTTTTCCCCTTGGAACAGAAAGCCCGAGTGTGGGCAAGTACCTCGAACCCGTTATCGAAGTCATAAAGGCGAGTGGCCTGAAGTACCAGGTCTGCCCGATGGGAACTGTGGTTGAAGGTTCCGTAGAGGAAATCCTCGAGCTCGTCAAGGCCTGCCATGAGGCTATCCTAAAAGCGGGGGCAAAGCGCATCGTCATAAGCCTCAAGATAGACGACCGCGTTGATAAACCTCTCACCATAGAGAGCAAGATGGGTGTCTGAATGGCCGAGTACTTCAACAGAATTGCCGGGCGCTACGACGACTGGTACCGGACGAAAACCGGTCAGTACGTAGACAGAACTGAGAAGTGGTTAGTCTTCTCCATGCTCCAAACGAAATCAGGTAAGGCCCTCGATTTAGGCTGCGGCACTGGAAACTACACTCTCGAGCTCAAAAAGCGCGGCTTCGATGTTATAGGCCTCGATGCGAGCGAGGGGATGCTTGAAATAGCCAGGGCAAAGGGCCTCAACTGCATCAAAGGCGACGCCTACAGTCTGCCCTTTCCGGACGAGAGCTTTGACCTCGTGCTGAGCGTGACCATGTTCGAGTTCATTCACAAGCCAGAACAGGTAATCTCAGAAATCCACCGCGTCCTCAAGCCCGGCGGTGAGGTTCTCATCGGCACTATGAACGGAAGGAGCTCGTGGTTCTTCTTCAAGCGCCTAAAGAGCCTCTTCGTCGAGACGGCCTACCGCTATGCCAGGTTCTACACCCCCAGGGAACTCGAACTTCTCCTGAAGAACGGGGGCTTTACTGAGGTCGAGAGTGCGGGGGTTATCTTTTTTCCCTCCTTCTGGCCCTTCTTGGGCTTGGCCGAAAGGATTGACAAAAAATGCCACAGGAAGTGCAGAAACCTTGCTGCCTTCATAGCCGTCAGGGGAGTGAAGTCTTGAGGAGGACAAGGCTCATAACGAGGGAGGAAGCCTTCAGGCGCGCCGAGCGCATAAAGGACGAGTACAAAGCCATCTACGGCATCGAGTTTGAGCTTGAAAGGGCCTTTATTCCGCTGGAGCAGGTTGTTCCCACCCAGAGGGAGCTCAGCGAGGCCAAGCTGCTGGTCGTCCTTCAGGAGATAAAGCACGGCTACGACGCGCCTATAGTGGTCATACCACACGGCGGGAAATACTACGTGCTCGATGGCCACCACAGGGCATTTGCCCTCAAGAAGCTCGGCTTTACCGAGGTCGAGGCCATCCTTCTGAGACCAAAAAACGGCTTTGTTCCTGGCGTTGTAAGAACTGCGGAAAAAGGAGGGCTGAAAAAGCTGGAAGACGTAAAAATAGTGAGGGATTAACCCTCCCAAATCACGTACTCCTTCTTTGCAATGAACACTGGCTCTATCCTCTTCTTGACGATGACAACCTTGTCCTCACCGTACTTCTTGTAGAGCTCCTGGATGTAGCTCTCGAAGACGTTCTCGGGCATGCTGGCTTGGGCAACTATCGTGTTGTTACCCTCCTTGACGCTTATGCCCTCCTTGACGGGGACGTAGGTTATGATGTCCATGTGGGGCTCCAAGCGGAAGTTCGGCTTGTTTATGTCCTTGCCGTTGGGTGCGACGTAGTAGACTATGCTCGCCCTGAGGTAAAGATCGACGGTGTAGTCCTGCCTGAATGCCGCTATGAGCTCCAGCTGGCCGCTCTGGCCCTCATCAAGGATGTAACTTGGGTTGGCGATCTTTCCATCAACCTTCGGCTCGCCGTTGAGCACTCCCACCGGGCCGTCCTGGATGAGGACGAAGCGATACTTGGTCGCGTTCGGTATCGTCAGGCTGACCTCAACGGGGGTCTCGTTGAGGTGGTTGATGTTGAGGTTCTCTGCCAGAACCTCCCTCTTGATGAGCTCGGTTCCGTTGTAGGCCTCAAAGACGAGGGTCGCGTCCTTAACGTCCCTGCCGAATGCTGAAATCCAGAGTCTGAGCTTCTGCTCGCCGAGTGGAAGCTTACCGCCGGCGGTCGTGCTGTAGAATGCTTTCCATGTGCCGTTCTCGTACTTGTCAATCCTGTAAACTGCGAAGGGCCTGAACTCGTAGGTCGAAACTCCACCGTTGGTGTATACCGGCTTGAAGTTGGCGAAGAGCATCTGGGCATCCCACGGCTCGAATGAGTAGGGTATGTGGAACGCCAAGCGCACGAAGTTGCTGAAGGCTATGCTCTGGTAGGCGAGCATGCCGTAGCCCTGGAAGATGTAGAGAACGTAGGGTATGTCTCCCCTGCCCTGTATGACCTGCCCCTTGGTGAGGTCGATGGTCATCACTGGCTGGTAGGCGTACTGACCCGTGTTGATGTAGACGACGGTTTTGCCGCTCTCGTTGACGTACTGAATGTACTGCGGGTATATCAGCTGGAACATCGGGTTGTTCTTGTACTCGCCGTAGGTTATTGCTCCACCGAGGTAGCTTATGGCGTTGAACTTGTAGATGTCCTGCTGCCAGACTATCATGTAGTTGAGCTCCCAGGCCTCGAAATCCTGCTCGCTTTCGTTGCCGTAGTGGGCGAAGAAGTCCGCAACTATGTAACGCCTGTCGTAGGCGTGACCACCGTCAGTTGCGGAGCGCCTGTTGCTGAGGAGGCTTGACTCAATCCAGTAGCCGTAGTCCCACCAGCTGGTGGCGCTGTCAAGCGGGTGGCTGTTCTCCCTGAGCCAGGTGAGTGTGTTCACCCAGTCGGCCGGGACTGAGCCCTGGGCCTTGGAGGTGTTGATGGCCATGTTGTTCATGTACTGGGCACCTATGATTGGGAGCGGCAGGAAGAGGAGTATGAGCAGCACGGCATATAGGGCCTTGGTCGTCATGCTCTCCTTCATGTTCTCGACGAAGAGGAATACCTCGCCTATCGCAACTCCCGCCAGGAGGAGGATTGCGCCTGAGGCCTGGAACACGAATCTGACCGCCATGAGGAGCAGGTAAACCGAGCCAATGTAGTAGGTCACGAGGAAGACTTCCTTGTAACCGGTGAGGTCGCCTTTGAGGAGCTTCCTTATGAAGCGGGCGAGGACTATGATGAAACCAGCGAGTGAGAGCAGGAAGATAATTCCGTCCTTGGTCTTGACGCTGTAGTAGCCGGCTATTGTCTTCCAATCAGTCTTGGCGAGCTCGGCGACCGTCTGGTAGAGCGGGTTGGACTGGTACGCGGCACCCATGTACTTCAGCAGGTCGGGGCCGAGGTAGAGGTATGCCAGAACGAAGCCGAGGATACCTATGCCCACAACGACCCCGAACCTGTGCTTCTTGTCAGAGTAGTTGAGCTTGAACCTCTCCCCGTAGAGCATTATTGCAACGAGCACGGAAAGCCCGATGAAGGCCTCGAGGGAGAATATGAGGAAGCCCTTTATCCTGACGAAGCCTGTCGGATATAGCGCTATTCCGATGAGCAGCGACAGCGCGTAGATCGGGTAAAATTCTTTAACAAAGCGCTTGAGCTCTTCAATCTTTCCGAATACGAAGAGGATTATCGTGTGCGCTGCCGCGAAGAGCAGGAGGATTCCCACACCGAACTGGCTTCCCAGCCAGACGCCCATGTAGAGGACGCTGGTTATCAGGAAGAGCACCCCTGAGAGGATTTTCTTCCAGTTCCACTCCTTCTCGTCGAGGTACACGATGAGGGAGAACACCGCGTAGAGGAAGAACATCATGAACGGACCTTCACCACGGTTGTTGCCTGAGTATGTCTTGCTGAAGTTTGCGTAGGAGAACATCATGAACGCTGCCGCCCAGACGCCCGCCCAGTTGGAGTGGAGCTTCTTTCCGAGGAGATAGACCGCTATGATGGTCATTGCTCCAACGAACGGTGGCCAGAGCTTGAAAGCATCCATGACGTCGTAGCCGAGCGGACTAACCAGCTTGTAGAAGAAGGCCTGCACCGCGTAGAGGCCGAGAGATTCGCTTATCTTGAGCCCCGTGGGAGGATTGGCCAGTGGGAAGTACTTGGGGAGCCACTCCTGGATGGCCAGCTTGTAGAGCTCGTAGTGGTAGAAGGTATCCGGATCGAGGAAGGTCTTGTAGTTGGACGTAACGGCCCTTATCTTGAAGCCGATGTATGCCAGCAGGAGGACTATCAGCGGAAGCCCGTAGGCCTTGAACTTCTGATAGTACTCGGGAAGGGAGGATTTCTCCTCCTTCTTTTTCTTTCGTTTTTCCTTAACGTCGGTTTTCACCATTCAAACCACCTCATTCAACGGTAACTGACTTGGCCAAATTCCTCGGCTTGTCGGGGTCGTTGCCCCTGAGGACGGCGAGATGATATGCGAGGATCTGGAGCGGGACGACGTAAACTATGGGTGTAAGCAGCTCGTCCATTGGAGGCATCTCTATGAGAACATCCGAGACCCTCTTAAGACTCTCATTATCGCCCAGGGCTATTATGTATGCGCCCCTCGCCTTCGATTCCTCTATGTTCGACACCATCTTGTCGAAGGTCTTTCCGCTGGGGGCGATTGCAACCACAGGAACGCCGTCTTCAAGCAGTGCCAGCGGGCCGTGCTTCAGCTCACCCGCGCTCAGCCCCTCGGCGTGGATGTAGCTTATCTCCTTGAGCTTGAGCGCTCCTTCCAGGGCGGTGGGGACGCCTATGCTCCTTCCGATGTAGAAGAAGTCCCTCTTTTCCTTAAGTCCCTCAGCGAGCTCCCTGAGTGCGCCGTCATGCTTGAGGACTTTCTCAACAAGCTCTGGGACTTCTTTCAGCTTACTCTCAAGTTCGTTCAGGTATTCCTCGCTGGCGGTTCCAAGAACCCTTGCGAGAGCTGTGGCGAGCATGGTAAGAACGGTAAGCTGGGTGGTGTAGGTTTTAGTTGCGGCAACGCCTATCTCCGGCCCCGCGTGGGTGTAGAGGGTTAAATCCGCTATTCTGGTTGCCATGCTGCCGACGACATTGACTATGGCGAGGACTTTTGCACCCTTGGCTTTCGCCAGCTTCATGGCTGCCAGAGTGTCTGCAGTCTCGCCGCTCTGGGTTATGGCTATGACGAGCGTATCCTCGTCTATCAGGTCTTCCATTTCATAGCGGAATTCGCTGGCTTCTTCAACGATTGGAACCTTCTTCGCCAGGCGCTGGAGGAGGTATTTCCCGACCAGGGCGGCGTGGTAGGAGGTTCCCATTGCAACGAAGAAGATTTTATCGTACTTCGCTATCTCCTTGGCGACATTCTCTATAACTTCCGCGTTGCCGTGGATTGCGTCCCTTATCGCCCTCGGCTGCTCGTAGATCTCCTTCAGCATGAAGTGCTCATAACCAGCCTTCTCGGCCATCTCAAGGGTCCACTCTATCTCGTGGACTGGCTTCTCAACGATTTCGCCGGTTGAGATCTTTTTAACGACGTAGGAATCCTTCGTTATCACCGCGTATTCCCCATCGTCAAGGAAAACGGCCCTGTTGGTGTACTCCAAAAACGCAGGCACATCGCTTGCCGCGAAGTTTTCTCCCTCACCTATGCCCAGAACGAGCGGGCTCTCGTTCCTCACAAAGTAGAGCCTGTCCGGCTCTTCCGTGTAGATTATTCCCAGCGCGAAAGAGCCCTTGAGCTTGAGCAGTGCTTTTCTCATGGCTTCTTCAAAGTTCTCGCTCGACTTGAGCTCCTCCTCTATGAGGTGAGCTATGACCTCAGTATCAGTATCGCTCTTGAAGATGTGTCCCCTTTTGAGGAGCTCCTCTTTTATCTCCCCGTAGTTCTCGATTATGCCGTTGTGGACGAGGGCGATTTTGCCTGAGCAGTCGGTCTGGGGATGAGCGTTAATATCGTTCGGAACGCCGTGGGTGGCCCAACGGGTGTGGCCTATGCCCCTTTTTCCGGGCATCTCAAGAAGGCCGAGCTTTTCAGCGAGCTCGTCTATCCTCCCGGCACCCTTCTTAATATGAAGCTCACCGTTTTCCTCGGTGACTATTCCAACAGAATCGTAACCTCTGTACTCAAGGCGCTTGAGGCCCTTAACAATAACCTGACAGGCAGGTCTTTCGCCTATGTACCCGATTATGCCGCACATTACTTTCCACCCGCCTCTGTTACTCTTTCCCTAAATAAATCCCGGAAGTTAAAAGCGTTTCTCAATGGCCACATTAATCCCGGGGGCGACCGTTGATATATCCTTTGGTGCAACCGTCGATGGGAGGAAAAGCCTTTATACCCAGCGGTCTATCCCATCTGGGTGGGTCAATGGACAGGAAGCTCGACGAGTTCATAGCCAACGCCGCGCCGAAGGTTTCCGGAAGTGATACACCCCGCAAAAAGAAAAAGCGCCTCAAATCTACGAGCCTGGAATCTTTTCTACCTGAAGAACATGTAGTTTACTTCAAAAAGCTCCGGATAGGTTCGAAGAAGATAAGGAACGCCAAAATAGAAGAGCTATAGCGCCTCCGCTATTATCGCCTTGTCCTTGAACTGGAAGACGAAGGCCCTTCTGTCACCCTTCAGGTTTGCTTCGATGCGCTTCCTAAACCGCCAGTACTCGTTCTCAGGGATGCTTATCCTCAGCGTGGCCCTTCCAAAGCCCTCCTTTCTGAGGAAATCATTGATTCTGAGCGGGTGGAATTTGGTGAGGCCAACGACGGCGTAGGAGCGCTTGAAGTAGTCGCTCTCGACTCTCTCGTCGCTCGTCGCCAGAACGCGCCTTTTCTCGCGGAGGAGCATCTTCAGCTCGCCATTGACAGTGTGGAAGAGTTCATTCAGCAAATCGGCGTAGTCCACCGCCTGCGGAATCTCATAGAGGTACTGCTTAGGCTCCTCGATCCAGGTTACGATGTCCTCGAGATTGGGATTGCTCTCAAGGCGAACCCCTTTTGGCAGAACCACCGCGCTCCGCTCTGCCTTTGCCAGGGGCTCCGTGTAGAAGGTCAGCCTGTTCAGGTGGCCGAACAGGTCGATGTACTCGAACTCGCCCTTCCAGGGAACCTTTTCGCGCCTTATCTGTGGCGGAAGGTCGAAGATGAAGGAATCGGTTTTGTGCTTGTACGATTCATAAATCGCCAGGGGGCTTGGAAGTAAATCCTCGAGCCTTCTCTCCGGCATCTCCGGAGGACGGGCAGGGTCAGAGAAGATCACTTCGGCATCGATGCGTTCTACCGTTTCGGGTGCGAGGGAATCGGCGTTTATGAACTCGATGTTTCTAACGCCGTACTTCTCGGCGTTTTTCCTCGCGAACTCTATCTTCTTGGGGTCTATATCAACTCCGTAGGCCTTCTCTACCTTCATCGCGTAGAAGATGAGCTGTATGCCTATTCCGCACGAAACGTCGGCTATGCTCTTAACTCCGAACTCGGCCAGTCTCTCGGCGCGGTATTTTGCAACGACCTCATGGGTGGCGTAGCGGAGGCCTTCCAGATCCATCCAGAGGTCGTCGCGCGAGAACTTGTCCTTGGCCCTTATCCTTGCGCGGGCTATCTCGACTATTTCCTTCCAGTTCTCGCCGAGCTTGGCGCGAATCTTTCTCTTGTCCAGGCCCTTTCTAATCATCTCGACGGCGAGGCTTATCTGCTCTTCGGTTATCTCGCTCATGTTTCCAACCTCGGGGAGAGGCTTAAAAACGTTGCCGCGCTAATCTTCCCGGTGATATAATGGACTGGAAGAGAACAGCGTTCATTCTCATCTCTGGCCTCATAATCATCGGCTCCTTCTGGTACCTGTATGACTTCGCCTCTCAGCCGAAACTTAGGGGCTACATCAGCGACGAGGTGTGGTACGTCCCGGCCTCTAGGAACATCCTTCACAGGCTCGGCGTGGAGCTCCACTACATCAACGAAACTACCCATTCTGCAGGGGTTAACATAATATTCGCCAACACGAGCGTGCGGATAAAGTACCAGTATCTTGTTGAGAAGATGGCCCTCCGCTACAACGCAACCTATGAAAAAGAGTATCTCAAGTTCCCGGCCGTTTACTTTGAAATTCCGGTTGAGAACCTTGAGCCGTTCCTCGACGAACTCTCGCGCGAGATTCCTTCTGATGCCTATTATGTCGTCCCAGGCTACTGGTACCCGGACAAGGATAACATCCAGAACTACCTCAACCTGGAACACCCGTTCCTTGGGAAGGACCTCATAATGCTCGGCATGATTCTTGAGGACAAACCCATCAACTGGCGTCTCCCGGGTCTTATCGCCTTCGTTCTAATCCAGGTTCTCGTCCTGCTCGCCACCTACAGGATAAGCAGGAGCTATCTCGCTTCGCTCATAGCGCTTCTCTTTTCCGCTGCAGACCCGACGCTTCAGGCGACTGCAGTAGTTGCAATGCTCGATATTCACGTCGCCTTCTTTGTGGCGCTCTTCATGGCCCTGCTCGTCTTTGAGAAGAGACGTGCCTCGGGTTTTGCCATTGGCTTAGCCGCGGCCGCAAAGCTCAGCGGTGCCTTCGGCTGGCCGGTGCTCTTAATCAGGGCATTCAAACGAGAGAACCGCCTCGTGAGCTTTCTTCTCACCATAGCGGTATTTCCTGCCATCGGCTTCCTTCTGCCAAACGTTCCTGCTATGGTGGCTGTTGGGCCTGAGAAGTGGTTCAGGGAGTTCCTCGGCAGCTTCCGCTGGCACCTCAGCTCCAAGGGCGGCCACCCTGCGGCCTCTCCGTTCTGGGAGTGGTTCATAAACAAGAAGGCCTTCGCGCTCCACTATGACCCCAACATCTTCGCCCAGACGGATCCCTTCCTTCTCCTCGGAATGGTGCTCTTCATATTCGCCATGCCGTGGTTGTACAAGAGGAAGCCCGGAATCCTCGCCCCCTTTGGCGTCTTTTGGAGCACGATTTACTTCTTCGCTCTTCAGTACATCCTCGGGGGAACGACGCAGTTCAGCTTCTACGCGACCGTTCTCGTTCCACCTGCGGCCGTGGTCATGGGCGTGGCATTGAACGAGCTCCTCAAGTGGGAAGCCTTCAGGGAGTCGCTGTGGGCTTACCTGGAGTGGTTGCTGGACGTGAAGGATAGGGTCAGACTGAGGCTGGGAAGATGAAGACCCCGAAAGACTTAAGTACTAAGGCTGTTTAGTACTAATCATGATTAGTTTATTTATCGACCGGGAGAGGGAGCTGGGAATACTCGATAGGGAATGGGAGAGAGTTCCCTCGTTCGTCGTGGTCTACGGCAGGAGAAGGGTTGGAAAGACGAGACTGCTGGTGGAGTTTTCCCGTGGAAGAAAAGTTTTCTTCCACACCTTTACCGAAGGCACGAAGGAGAACCAGATAAAGGTTATTCGGGAAGAGCTCGCAGAGTTTTATGGGGACGATATCTTCTTGAGTTTCAATGACTGGTATCCTCTCTTCAAGTATCTTGCATCCAAGATCAAGGAAAAAACCCTCATAGTGCTCGACGAGTTCACGTATGCCGTTAAAAGTGACAGGGGTATCTTAAGTGCCCTCCAGAGGGCCTGGGACCACGAACTCAGCAAGAGACCCGTTATGTTCGTTCTCTCCGGTTCGCTGATGGGTATGATGGTTGATGACGTGCTTAGCTACTCCTCGCCCCTCTACGGCAGGCGAACGGCGGGCTTCATGCTTAGGCCTTTGAACCTGTTCAACTCCATGGGGTTCTTTGATAACTTCCAGAGCGGCCTTAGGAGTTACATGCTCATTGGCGGCGTCCCGGCGTACCTTTCGATAGCCGCCCGCTATTCTGATGTCCACCAGCTCGTTGAGAACGAGTTTTTATCCCCCGAGGGCTTTTTCTACGATGAACCGTACATCATCCTCTCTCAGGAGCTCAGGGAGCTGAAGTTCTATTTCTCAATACTCGCCGCCATAGCCGAGGGTCGAGAGAGGCCGAGCGAGATAGCCACCTACGTGGGCGTCGAGGGGAGGAGGATATACCCCTACCTTGAGACGCTGATACGCCTTGGCTTCGTTGAACGCCAGCTCCCCGTTGCGAGAAAAGAAAAGCGGGGGCTTTACAGGATCAAAGACCCAATGCTCCTCACGTGGTTCTCCATAGTCCATCCCAACAAAACGGAGATAGAACTTGGAATTCTCAGCCCGGAGAACGTCAAAGAGGGACTCCAGAGGGTCTTTTCAAGACGGTTCGAAGAAGTCTCAAAGGAGTTTCTCATAGAACTAAATCACATCGACGAGCTCCCCTTCCGCTTTACCACAATCGGCCGCTGGTGGCATAGAGGGGAGGAGATTGATCTGGTGGCTTTGAACGAGAGGGAGAGAAAAGCCCTGTTTGTTGAGGTTAAGTGGAAGGAGCTGAGCGAGAGGGGAGCGCGGGGAATTCTGAGAGACCTTGAGAGGAAGGCGGAGCTTGTTGGGTTGGATGGATGGGAGAAGTTCTACGGACTGGTGGCGAAGGGCGTGGAGGGTAAGGAAGAGCTTAGGGCGGAAGGCTGGCAGGTTTGGGATTTGGCTGACTTCGAAAGGCTTATTTCTCATGGGAGAGAAGTTTGAGGGGTGGTGTCCTTGTCCCTCTTGCCTCTCGCCGGGATGTTCATATTCGGGGGAAAGAAGAAGGAAGGGAAGAAAAAGGTTGAATACCCGCCAGGAATTACTGAGGATTTGCTACACACTATAAGTGATATCGTGTTCTATCATGGAACGGGATTGTACAAGATACTGGCACGAGCAACCCCAGAGCAAGATGTGGAACACGTAAAAAAGATCCTTTACCACGATGAGGGCATCGGTCCGAAGGTAACGAAAGGTGCAGGATACAAAAAAAATACGTTGATGAAGTGAGAGATCCCTTACACCGTGCAATGGTCGCACACTACCCGCTCTTGCATACAATCCTGACGATAGCAATGGCATACCACACAGGGACGCATAACCCGGAAGCAGCAAAGCCAATAGAAAAGGTCTTAAATGCAAGTTACACACTCAAGGAAGACTACAGCACGATAAAGAAGAAATACACGCAGCTCGCGAGGGCAATAGCACACCACGCAAGGGAGCAAGGGCTTATTACAGACGAAGAAAAAACAGCAAAAGTGATGGAACAAGCATTTGAGAAGACATTTAAGATAGTTGATAAGCTCCTCCCAGAACTCCCAAAACTCACTGAGGAGAGGGCAAAAATAGCTGAAAAGGCACTTGAATATTCCACTGACGATCCTTTCGTCGTCCTCCGGAACGCGGGCATTGACATCGAGCCGGAACTCGAAGAGTTCCGTCAGTTCTTGGCGGAGATCAGCGGGAAGAAGGTAGAACCGGGGAAACCAAAATACCCGGCAACCAAGAAGGCAGTCGAGGAGGAGCTGAGAAAGGCGGGAGCATCCGAGAACATCAAGCTCGAAGCCCAAAAACTCCTCGGCATCCTCAGCGGATTAAAGTTCGCGGACTACTCTGAGAAGGCCGTTGAAAAAGCCCTTAAAGAGCTCGACGCCCAAATAGAAAAGCTCCTCGAAGGGAGAAACCTTAAACTCCTCGGTGTATACTCCACCGTTGCACTCCTGCTGAGAAAGGGGGAGTTTGAGAAGGCGGAGGAGTTTTTAAAGAAACTTTCGGCTGATAGTTAGGATTTTCCCTTCAAAAACTCCTCCAGGCTCATCTGTCCCCTTCTCTTCTTCATCTCCTTTGCGAGCTTTTCCTCTATCTTCCTCAGCGTCTTCCAGGTGCGTCTTACTATCGGCGGAAACTCGCCGTGCTTGCGGTAGTATTCCTCCAGAAAAGCCCTCGTCCTCGGGTCGCTCGGATAGCCGGAGCCTATCTCACCGTACTCCTCCTTTAGCCTCTCTATTGCCCTATCACGCGTAACCTTGGCAAGGATTGAGGCAGCAGAAACCGGCACGAACTTGTCGTCGGCCTTGTGCTCCGCTATTATCTCTGCCTCGAAGTTCAGCTTTGCCTTTATCTCCTCGCCGAAGCGGGCTTCCTTGACGTCGGCCGCGTCGATGTAAACGATGTCTGGCTTGACCTTGAGGGAGTTGAGCGCTTTAACGAAGTTCTCCACTTCGAACTCGTTGAGCGTGCCCCCGCGGGAGTCAATCTCCTCAGGCCATAATTCCAGAATTACATAATCATCTAAAAGCTGCACTATCTCATCGAACAGCCTTTCTCTCCTCTTCGGAGTGAGCTTCTTCGAGTCCTTAACACCGAGTTCCTCGAGTTTAGGGACGTTCTTTTCATCCACTACAACCGCCGCGATGACCATCGGGCCGAGAACGGGCCCTCTGCCAGCCTCATCTATTCCAGCGAGCTTCAAGCTTTCACCTCCTGAAGAGAAGGATGCCGTAGATTACTCCCAGCATTATCGTTGCTATTCCGCTCGGCGGTATGTCCGTGAAATAAGCGAGGACAACCGAGGACAGCTGTATTCCGAGGGTAAGGAACAGGCTAACCGCAAGTATCTTCCTGATGTTGTCGCTCACCATCAGGGCTATCGCTCCCGGAAGAACGGCTACCACCTGAAGGGTTATCAGACCGACGGTCTGGACGATGAGCGCTCCAATGGCTCCGACGAGGACGTATAGAATCATGAGGTAAGCCCTCGCGTTGCCGCCGTAGCTCTCCAGTCCCTCAGGGTCGAAGCTCAGATAGAGGAAATCGCGGTAGAGGAAGAGCATGACGAAGAAGAGAACCGCACCGCCGAGGACGAGGATGGTAAGGTCGTTCAGGGTTATGAGGAAAATCTCACCGGTGAGGTAGGAGACGATGCTCTCGCTGAGCGGGAAGTATGGCTTCGTCGCCATCACCTTGTAGAGTACACCAAAACCGAGAACCGTCAGACCAGCCACGAAGCTGGCCACTATACCAACGGCAGAATCAGGCGAGAAGCCGAGCTTTTCGAGCTGGGCGATTATGATGACGATTGCAACGGTAACGACAAGTGCAACGAGCATAACGAGCCCCATATTCTCGAAAAGCAGGCCGAGAATCATGCCGAGAACCGCTCCAAAGAGGAGCGCGTGGAAAATGGCGTGAGTGAGAAAGGCGAGCCCCTTGGTGTTGATGAGCGGGCTGAGCATTCCGAGGAGGACGCTCACCATTATGCTCGCCAGAATCGCCCTGATGAGGTACTCGGGGATCATCTGCCGCCACCCCCGTGGATGTGGGTGTCGCCGATGATGCAGTACAGCTTGTCCTCGACCTTTACCGCCTTTGCCAGCGGGCCGTAGACAGTCTTGATTATCTCGTCGCGGAGAACTTCGTCGGGCGTTCCAAAGGCTATGAGGCGCCTGTTGAGAAGGAGAACCTTATCACCGATGTCTATCAGCGGGTTGACGTCGTGGGTGGTGATTATCATTGTTATTCTGCTTTCGTGCTTTATCTTGTCCAGAACGTTTGCCACCTCGACCCTTGCGCTCGGGTCGAGAGCCGATAGCGGTTCGTCGAGGAGGAGAAGCCTGGGGTCACTCATGAGTGCCCTCGCGAGGAGAACCCTCTGCTTCTGGCCACCGCTCAGCTCTCTGAAGAGCCTGTCCTTAACGTGAGCCAGCCCAACGAAGCCGAGAGCTTCCTCGGCTTTCTGGAGGATTTCCTTTGGGATTTTGAAGTGGACGAAGCCTTTCCGGTAGATGCCGCCCATGGCAACTACCTCAAGGGCCGTAAGCGGGACGCGCTCATTGAGCACATAGCTCTGCGGTACGTAGGAGATAAGATCCCTGGCATCTTCAGGTTTTCTGCCGAACACTTCAAGCTTTCCAGTATACTCCCTGTGGAACGCCGCTATGGTTCTCAGAAGTGTGGTCTTTCCTGCCCCGTTGGGGCCGAGTAGAAGCATGGTCTCTCCTTCACCTAGCTCGAAGGTTACGTCTTCCACTGCTCTCTGCCCCTCGTAGAGTATTGTTAGATTCTCGGCCTTTACTGCCTTCATGGTTATCTCCAAAGTGTGCATTAGCAGGGTGCGCTTTTAAACTTTAATGTGCCATCAGTGGGCAGTTCTGGGTAATCTCTGTGCAAAAATTTTAAAAATCTGTCACCTAAGGGTCATTGGAAAATTTTTGCAAGGCTTAAGCTTATAAGGGCTCAAGCCTAGGGGAAGGAGGTGATGCTCATGGCCTACCATAAGGGTGGTAAAAAGAAGAAGGACAGGCAGGTTCAGGGGGATGAGGTCATTCGTGTTCCCCTTCCAAAGGAAGGACAGCTGTTCGGAGTTATCGAGCAGGCTCTTGGAGCCGGATGGATGGACGTCCGCTGTTCCGACGGAAAGGTCAGGAGATGCAGGATACCCGGCAAACTCAAGAGGAGGATGTGGATGCGCGTTGGCGACGTCGTCATAGTCCAGCCCTGGCCGGTTCAGACGGACGAGAGAGGAGACATAGTCTACCGCTACACTAAGACGCAGGTTGACTGGCTCCTGAGGAAGGGCAAGATAAGCCAAGACTTCCTCACGGGCGGCGAGCTGCTCTTCTGAGCTCTCAAAACCCTTTGAGTGATAGCGATGCGCGAGGAGTTCATCGAGCGGGAAGTTGAGGAGATGCTCGGCCTCACGGAGAGGCGCGAGAAGGACAGCGAGCTCTACAAGATAGCCAACGAGGTCTTTGACAGGACAACCAAGGAAACCCTTGCCTATCTCCACCGCAGGGGTAAGATAGAGAGCCTCTACGGCGTGATAAGCACGGGCAAGGAGGCCAACGTCTTCGCTGGAATAGACAGCGAGGGCAACAGGGTGGCGGTGAAGATATACCGGACCTACACTACCGAGTTCCGCAGAATATGGGAGTACCTAGCTGCCGACCCGAGAGTTGGCTACCTGCCCAAGGATATGAGAAAGCTCGTCTTTGTCTGGACGAGGAGGGAATATAAAAACCTCCAGAGGGCGATTAAATACGCGGTCCGCGTTCCCGAGCCGATAATCTTCCGCAACAACGTCCTCGTCATGGAGTTCATAGGCGATGAGCTTCCTGCTCCCCGCTTGAAGGACGTCGAAAGGGAGCTGGCTAAAGAGGACTTCGAGGAGCTCTACGACTTTACGATGGGTGTAATCGAGCGCCTCTGGAAGAGGGGAGACATGGTGCATGGGGACCTGAGCGAGTACAATATCCTGCTCCATGATGGCCCTGTGGTTATAGACTGGTCCCAGGCGACCGTGAAGAGGAATAGGATGAGCGTTGAGCTCCTGAAGAGAGATTTGAGGAACATCATCAATTACTTTGGTAAAAAGGGCGTTGATGTTGATGATTTCCACGAGAAGTTTAAGGAACTCGTTGAGAGCGGGTGAGAGGTATGGACGAGTTTGAGAGACTGCTCAAGAAGTACGAGCGCGTTGATAAGGACGGAAGGCCCCTCAAGAACAATGAGGAAGAGGAGATAACCTACGCCGCCCTGGGCGAGCAGGAGGAGTTCGTTAGGATTCCGAAGGACAGGGTGGCGGTCCTGATAGGAAAGAAAGGGCGGACTAAGAAGGAGATAGAGAGACGCACGAAGACGAGAATCGAGGTAGACAGTGAGACTGGGGAGGTTTTCATCACCGCCACGAAGGAGACAGACGATCCCTTAGCAGTCTGGAAGGCTCGCGATGTTGTTACCGCCATCGGTAGGGGCTTCTCGCCAGAGAGGGCCTTCAGGCTCTTCAACGAGGGCGAGGTTCTTGAGGTAATCAACCTCACCGACATCATCATAGGCAACGACAAGAACGCTCTTCCCCGTGTTAGGGGAAGGATAATAGGTCGGAAGGGTAGAACAAGGGAGATAATAGAGGAAATGAGCGGTGCCGACGTTAGCGTTTACGGAAAGACCGTCGCGATAATAGGCAACCCGATTCAGGTTGAGGTTGCCAAAACAGCCATAGAGAAGCTCGCCAAGGGTTCGCCCCACGGAGTGGTTTACAAGTATCTTGAGAGGCGCAAGAAGGATTTGGAGCTTGAAAGCGTCACTTACTACGAGGCCCTTGGCGGCTCTGAAAACTTTGAAGACTTTGAGGAGGAGTGAAAATGGCCGAAGCAAGTCAGCTGTTTAAGGAGTTCAAGATTCAGAGCGTCAGCGAGTTCTTCAGAAGAAACGCTGCAATGCTCGGCTACACGGGCAAGATACGCTCCCTCACGACCGTCGTCCATGAGGCAGTCACCAACTCCCTCGACGCCTGTGAGGAGGCCGGCATTCTGCCGTACGTCCGCGTTGAGATTGAAGAGCTGGGAAGAGAACACTACAAGGTCATAGTCGAGGACAACGGTCCCGGAATCCCCGAGAAGTTCATAACCCACGTCTTTGGAAAGATGCTCGCTGGAACCAAGGCTCACAGGAACATACAGAGCCGCGGTCAGCAGGGTATAGGTATATCCGGTGCGGTAATGTTCGCCCAGATAACGAGCGGAAAGGCCACGCGCGTAATCACCTCAACCGGCGGCGACATAATCGAGGCCTGGGTCAAGATCGACGTCGACAAGAACGAGGGTAAGATAGTCAAGAAGGAAAAGCACCCGAATCCAAAGGGCTGGCGGGGTACGAGGATAGAGCTTGAGGTTAAAAACGTCCGCTACGTCCGCTCCAAGCAGGGTGTCTACTGGTACCTCAAGCTCACGGCCATAGCTAATCCGCACGCCCACATAGAGCTTATCGAGCCGGACGGAAAGCTCATAGTCTTCCCGCGTTCGAGCGAGGAAGTTCCAAAGCCGCCCGTTGAGATGAAGCCCCACCCGAGGGGAGTTCTCACGGATGACGTTTACAGAATGGCCAAGAAGACGAGAAGAAACACCGTCAGGCGCTTCCTAATCGGCGAGTTCTCGAGGATAAGCGACAAGAAGGTTGATGAGCTGATAAAGTACATCGCCGCCCTCAGGCTCATCAAGACGGAGAAGGACAAAGCGGTTCAGGATCAGCTCTACGAGAGGCTGATGAACGGCGAGGTCGACAAGGTTCTGCGCTCCTTCAAGGGCTACACCAAGGTCGTCAAGCAGGTGGCAAAGCTCATGGAGAAGCCGCCGGAGAAGCTCAGCTGGCACGAGGCTGAGGAGATAGTTGAGGCCTTCAAGTATATGAAGTTCCTCGCTCCGCCGACCCACGGCCTCAGGCCGATAGGCGAGGAGAACATTGAGAAGGGTCTCAAGGGAATCCTCAAACCCGAGTTCGTCACGGCCGTCACGAGGCCGCCGAAGGTCTACAGCGGTGGAATTCCCTTCCAGGTTGAGGTCGGCCTGGCTTATGGAGGGGAGATAGGCAGCGGCTTTGACCTTCTCCGCTACGCCAACCGCGTCCCGCTCCTCTTCGATGCGGGCTCGTGTGTAACCACTCTGGCGGCTCGCTCAATCGACTGGAAGCGCTACAAGGTTGACGACCTCGAGCGTGCCCCGATAGTGCTCATGATAAACGTCATCAGCGTCCACGTTCCCTATACCGGAACCGGAAAGCAGAGCATAGCCAACGTGGATGAGATACACAACGAGATCAGGCTGGCAATAATGGACGCCGCGAGGAGGCTCCAGACATACCTAAGCGGCAAGCACAGAAGGCTCTACCAGGTGAAGAGGAAGAAGACCTTCGAGAAGTACGTGCCCGAGATAGCTAAGGCCCTGAGTATATTAACGGGCGAGCCCGAGGAGGAGATTAAGAACTACTTCCTGAGGTTCATCGAGGAAAGGTTCGCCCAGAGCGAGGTTGAGGCAGAGGAGGTGGCTGAGAATGCCTAAATCCAAGGCCGTCAAGAGGAGCCAGCCAAGGGAGCGCTTCTCCTATGACCCCACTAAGGTGCTCAGCAAGCTGGAGGAGTACGGAAGGCGCGTGCTGGAGGACATAAAGAGCGGCAAGAATCCCTACTTCGACATACCCATGCGCGGGCTGAGCAACGTCTACTTCGATGAGAAGAGAAGGGTCATCAAAATGGGCGACAAGCTCTCCAGGAGGTACTTCCTCAACGTCGCCCACGCGAGAAAGTTCATGCAGACGCTGCTCATAATGGCCTACGTCAAAAGGCTCGTCAGCGAAGGAAAGCACGCGAGCCTTCGTGAAGCCTACTACGCCAACAAGCACACAATTCCGGGAACGAAGGAGAACACCTTCGAGGACCAGCGCGAGAGCGACCCAATTATTGAAGATCTTGAGAGAATGCTCGGCGTTCTTCGTGAGGAGATGCATCTCACAGCCGACAGGCGCGGCTACATATACGGTGACATTGTCATACGCGACGGCGAGGACGAGTTCAACACCAGCAAGCTCGGTATGGGTGGCTGGGCTGTCCCAGGAACGGTTGAGCACCTCCAGTTCGTCGAGGTCAACGTAGATTACGCTTTGGTCGTCGAGACGGCAGCTATGGCCGACCGTCTCATCGAGGAAAAGTTCCCGAAGAAGGAGAACGCCCTAATCATAGCAACGCAGGGACAGGCCTCCCGTGGAGTCAGGAGGCTCATCCACAGGCTCCACTACGAGGAAGGGCTGCCCATCATAGTCTTCACCGATGGAGACCCCTACGGTTGGTACATCTACTCCACCATAAAGCAGGGCTCCATTAACCTCGCATACCTCAGCGAGAAGCTGGCAACCCCAGAAGCTAAGTTCGTGGGCATGACCATGGACGACATAGAGCGCTATGGCCTCAAGAACGTCACCGAGAAGCTCAAGGGCATACCGCCAAACAAGAAGGGCGGTCCGACGGGCGACTACAAGAGGATCATCGAGGAGATGAACTACCCGTGGTTCCAGAACAAGGAATGGCAGAGGCAGCTCCAGCTGGCCCTCAAGATGGGCGTCAGGATTGAGCAGCAGGCTCTGGCCAACAAGAGCCTTGAGTTCGTGGCGAAGAAGTACCTGCCGGAAAAGATAAACAACGGTGAGCTCCTGCCATGACGACGACGGAAGAGCTCGTCGCGCAGGTGAACAAGATACTGGACGACATTGGGATAGACATGGACGGGTTATTCGAGACTTTCGACGTCCCGTCCATTTCTTACCGTTTGAAAGAGAACCTGTCTCTCCTCCAGGAGCTTGAGGAGGACTTATCGAGGCGTGTCGGCGAGGTTACCCCCTCGGTGGGGGGCTTCGACAAGAAGAACAAAGATCCTCACATCCAGTGGATATACAAGAAGAAGCGCAACCGTGTTTTAGCCCTTGAAAGGCTCCGCTCGGCCATTACCGCTCACAAGATGGCCCTCGCTTTGATAGCGGCCAACTATACTTTCACCCTTGGAAAGAGGGAGCTCTCAATCAGGGAGCTCAAGAGGGAGGATATTCCAAAGGTTAAGGCCATCCAAAAGCCCGTCCAGCTTGGACGCGTTGAGGTGCTTCCTTATTTGGCATATTCCGGTGACGTACTCCGCCTTTTGGCAAGGGAGAGCATCGAGGTCAGAGAGGCCTTCAAGTTCATAAAGGGCAAGCTCCGGGAGAAGGGGACAGTGAGAACGAGGGGACTTCGCATCGAGGTCGAGTACTGGGAGAACAACAGACTCAAGAAGGCGCGCATTGATTTACCCACCGATGCAGACATAGAGGCCGAACTGAGGCAACGCTACGGAAGGAGGTTCCGCTGGAGGGTTCTCAGCTTCGTCAAGACGAAGGGCGTTCTCATAAATAACCACTATACTGTTGACAACCTTGCCTTAGCGTATTCCGTCCTTGACCCCGAAAAGGGAGCTGAGCTTCTGGGCCTTGACCTCTTCCGCTACTACTTCCTCACCTCCGAGAACGATAGGGAGAGCCTGGGCCTCTATCCGGACATAAAGCTTTGCATCGACTGCCATTACTCAATCTTCGATCTTCCCTTCAGGAACGAGCCCGGCTTCAAGACCGGCCACGGAAGTATGCTACTCATACGGAAGTGTGAGATGGAGAAGGCCCTCGTTGGCAGGAGGAGAGACATAACCAACATCCCCAACTATTTACTCGGCGGAGTTCTGCTCTACGGCATGAGCGACTACAGCGAGGAGAAGGTGGCCCAGCTCCTCGGTATTCCCGAGGACGAACTTGTCGAGGCCATAAAGAAGTTCGTGATTTCAGGCCTCCACAAAACGCTCTTCGCCGACACCAAGAAGTTCGAGAAGTTCATGCCCAAGAGCGACAGGGCGAAGCAGTTCCTAGCGCTCCTCCAGGGGTGAGGACATGAGGGTGGAGATAAAGGCCAGAAACAACGCCGAGCTCATAAGGAAACTCAATGAAGTCTTAAACGACGAGGTTACCGAGGTCTACATCAACCTCCGCCCGACAAAGGAGATACTCGTGAGGATCCTCGAGCGCGCGCCGAACGTTAGGAAAATCTCCTGTCCGCCGAGCCTCTATCCTAAGGTCTCGAAAAAAGCGATAAACGCCCTCGCGCAGATGGGTATAGAGCTCGTTCCCGAGGGCTACCCCCGTGGAAGGCCGCGGAAGTACGATGAGCGGACTATCCGCGAGGTTTACAACCTTATACGGGAGGGCATAACCCCCAAGGAGATAAGCTCCCGCATGGGAATTCCGCTCAGGACGGTTTACTACATGATCGAGCAGATAGGTGCTCGGCAATGGAGAGAATAAAGGCCCTCTACGGGGCCCTTTTCTCCACTCTCCTCATCACCTTTGCCCTTCTCGGAAGCACGGCCGTTCACGGTGGCGTCACGGTGTTCAACATCGAATGGCTCTTTTTCTTTGTGAACCTTATCCTCCTGGGGATGGCCGGCTACGTCATCAGGCTCGTGCTTGAGGAAGGCCTTGACAGGGGTGACAGGAAGACTAAGAGGGGCAATGTCTTGGCGGGGCTAATCACGATTCTGGCCCTCTTCGTGGCGATAAAGCTCATCCTTGAGAGGCGCCCGGAAAAGCTCTTTGAGGGTGGCGGTGCGGTTAAGAGCATCGAGGGCGTCTGGTACTACGTCACCTCCGGTGATTTTCGGGTCGTCCTGAGGGAGCTCCCGGCGGTTTTCTACCTCCTTCCATTCATCGTCTTTCTGATTCTGGTTATCACAGTGAAACGGCGGAAAAGAAGCAAAGTTGCGTTCGAGATTAAGTTCAACCCTGAAATGCGCTACGAAGCCCTTGAGGGAACCCCCGCCGAGAGGGTCATAAAGATGTACAAAAACGTCGTTGCCGGCCTCGTCATGAAAGGCTACCCCTACAGGAAGAGCTGGACCCATAGGGAGCATGAGAAAATGCTGAGGGAGATTTTCCCGGATCTGGAAGACCTCGATGTTCTCACAAGGATTTTTGAAAAGGCCAAATACGCCGGAAGGTTGAACGACGACGATGTAAAGCTCGCGAGGAAAAGCTACGAGAGGCTGATGAGCCTGCTGAGGTAGGTTTAAAAGGGGCTCCGATTAGATAGCCCTAAAAAGTTCAGGGTGATGCTCATGCTGATATTTGAGACCCAGGAAGAGGTTCCCGAGATTAGAGAGCGTCTTCACCGTGTTGGAATAACGAATCTCCGCACGGTGGCAAAGATAAACTGGAAAGGGAAGGTGTACACTTTTCTCCCGCTCTTTGAGATAACTATCGACGTCCCGGAGGAGAAGAAGGGCATACACATGAGCAGGCTCGTGGAGAGCATAACGGAAGCGATGAGCGAGGCTGTTGAGGAAGAGGTAATGGAAGCCCACAGCTCGCTTGAAGAGCTTGGAAAGGCTGTCATTTATAGGCTCGAAGGCAAGCACCCACACAAGAGGGCTGAGGTCTGGATAAGAACTCACCTCATAATCCCTCGCGAGACTCCGGCGAGCAAAAAGACCACCTACGAGCCCTACGACGTTGAGGTCGGTGTCATCAAGAACGAGGACGGAAGCTTCGAGAAGGTTCTAAGGGTTAAGGTTATCGGAAACACCGCCTGTCCACACGCTATGGCGAACAACAACGGCAAGACGCACATACAGAGGGCGATAGGCGAGCTTGAGGTGAGAACGGCCTTTGACGAGGAGATAGCACTTGAGGATATGATAGACGTCGTTGAGAGCTCCTTCAGTCACCCAACCTACACTCTGCTCAAGACGGTGGATGAGAACGCCGTCGTTCAGGGCATGTACAGGAACCCGAAGTTCGTCGAGGACGTTGCGCGCGAGATATTCGCCAAGGCGAAGGAGCGCTTCAAGGGCAGGATTCACGTGAGGGTCATCAGCAACGAGAGCATCCACAAGCACGACGTCATAGCGGAGACGTGGAGCTGACTTTCTCCAATTTTTCGGGGTGTCCCTTGTGAAAGTCATCCGCGACGCCATTCACGGGGACATAGTCCTGGACGAGTTTGCGCTGAGGATTGTTGACACGCCTGAGTTCCAGAGGCTGAGGAGAATAACTCAGCTTGGGCTGGCGTACCTTGCATATCCATCCGCAAGGCACACACGCTTTGAGCACTCACTGGGAACGTTCTGGCTCGCGAAGAAGATAGCGGAGAACAACAGAGATACAGTTGAAGGAGCGGTGGCGTACGCCGCACTGCTCCATGATCTCGGACACTATCCATTCTCCCACGCCCTTGAGGCACTCTACGGGAGCCATGAGGAGAACACGAGGCGGGTTCTTAAAGAGGGCGAAATCCGAGATGTCATAGGGGAGCGCTACTCCCTCAAAGAATTCCTCAGCCTTCTCAAGCACCCGATAGTGAGCGGGGACATCGACGCCGACAGGATGGACTACCTCGTGAGGGATGCCTACTACACCGGCGTTGCATACGGACTCGTCGACCTCGACAGGCTTATAAGAAACCTCCGCTACGACGGCGAAAAGCTCATCATAGGGCAGAAGGGGATAATGGCCGCTCAGTCGCTGCTCCTCGCCAGGAGCATGATGTATCCGACCGTCTACCAGCACCATGTTTCCAGGATAGCGTCGGCGATGCTCATCAAGGCAGTCGAGCTTGAGAGAATAAGTGAGAAAGAAATCGCCGCCATGGACGAGGTCGATTTAATCGCCCGCCTTAGGAGAAGTGAGCGCGATGAGGTCAGGGAGCTGGTGAAGGCCATCGATGACAGAAGGCTCTATAAGCGCGTAGTTTATACCAATGAAGAGCTCAAGAATGTCGAGGAGCTTAAAAAGGCTCTTGAAGATGAGTTCGGCCACTTGGCTATTCTCGACTACCCACTGAAGCCGAAGTTCGAGGAGAAGAACGCATTCGTTGAGGGAGGCCAGAGGTTAAGCGAGGTCTCCCCTCTCGTCAGGAGCCTGGTGGAGCTCAAGGACACGCACTGGCGCTGGGGGGTTTACGCGAGGGAGGACGTCAGGGAGGATGTCAGGCGATTCGTGGTAGACCTCCTTGGCTGAAGTGGCTGGCTTTTCTTTTTGCTTCCAAAAACCTTAAGTAGTTTGAACGTTTTCGCCTGACCTCGATTTTGCGCTGGGAAAGATTTATAACCGCACCTTTTAAGTGAGTGGTGAACAAGCTCATCAGGTTAGAAGGTGGTGTAAATGGGAAGAAGGGAAGAGATGATTGCGAAGATTAAGGAGCTCATGACCCAGCCCGAGAGGATTAGGAACATGGGTATTGCCGCTCACATTGACCACGGTAAGACTACGCTGAGCGACAACCTGCTCGCTGGAGCAGGTATGATTAGCGAGGAGCTTGCCGGAAAGCAGCTCGTCCTTGACTTCGACGAGCAGGAGCAGGCGAGAGGAATTACCATCAACGCGGCCAACGTCTCGATGGTGCACACCTACGAGGGCCAGGAGTACCTCATCAACCTCATCGACACCCCGGGTCACGTTGACTTCGGTGGTGACGTTACCAGGGCCATGCGTGCCATCGACGGTGCTATCATAGTCGTCGACGCCGTCGAGGGTGTCATGCCCCAGACCGAGACCGTCCTCAGACAGGCCCTCAGGGAGTACGTCAAGCCGGTCCTCTTCATCAACAAGGTTGACAGGCTCATCAAGGAGCTCAAGCTCGGCCCGAACGAGATCCTTCAGAGGTTCGCCAAGATCATCACCGACGTCAACAGGCTCATCAAGAAGTACGCCCCGGACGAGTTCAAGAGCCAGTGGATGGTCAAGGTCGAGGATGGTAGCGTCGCCTTCGGTAGCGCCTACTACAACTGGGCCCTCAGCGTTCCCTACATGAAGAAGACTGGCGTTTCATTCAAGGACATCGTCGAGCTCACCAACGCCGGCGACCTTAAGACCCTCAGGCAGAAGGCCCCGCTCCACGTCGTGGTTCTCGATATGGTCGTCCGCCACCTCCCGAACCCGCTCGAGGCCCAGAAGTACAGGATCCCGCACCTCTGGAGGGGCGACGTCAACAGCGATGTCGGCCAGGCCATGCTCAGGTGTGACCCGAAGGGCAAGATGGTCATGGTCGTCACCAAGATTATCCTCGACAAGCACGCGGGTGAGGTCGCCACCGGCCGTGTCTGGAGCGGTACCGTGAAGACCGGCCAGGAGGTCTACCTCATCAGCGCCAAGAGGAAGGCCAGGATCCAGCAGGTCGGTATCTACATGGGTCCTGAGAGGGTCAACATGGAGGCCGTTCCGGCCGGTAACATCGTCGCCGTCACCGGACTGCGCGACGCCATGGCCGGTGAGACCGTCGCCCAGGAGCAGATCGAGCCGTTCGAGGCGCTCCACTACACCAGCGAGCCGGTCGTTACCGTGGCTATAGAGGCCAAGAACGTTAAGGACCTTCCGAAGCTCGTCGAGGCCCTCCGCCAGCTCGCCAAGGAGGACCCGACCCTCCACGTCAAGATCGACGAGGAGACCGGTCAGCACCTCCTCAGCGGTATGGGTGAGCTCCACCTTGAGGTCAAGCTCGTCAAGCTCAAGGAGGACTGGAAGCTCGACGTCGAGGTCAGCCCGCCGATCGTCGTCTACCGCGAAAGCGTCACCAAAGTCAGCCCAATAGTCGAAGGAAAGTCCCCGAACAAGCACAACAGGTTCTACATCACCGTCGAGCCGATGCCGGACGAGATCTACCAGGCCATCCGTGAGGGCATCATCCCAGAGGGCAGGCCCAAGAACCCGAAGGAGGTCGCCAAGAAGCTCGCAGAGCTCGGTATGGACTACGAGATCGCCAAGGGTATCGTCGACATCTACAACGGCAACATGTTCCTCGACAACACCAAGGGTATCCAGTACCTCAACGAGGTCATGGACCTCCTCGTCGACGGATTCCACCAGGCCATGGACGAGGGACCGCTCGCTAAGGAGCCAGTCATGAAGGTCATCGTCAGGCTCCACGACGCCAAGATCCACGAGGACAACGTCCACCGCGGTCCGGCCCAGATCTACCCGGCCATCAGGACTGCAATCCACTGCGCCATGATGAAGGCCCAGCCGGTCCTCTACGAGCCGTACCAGAAGGTCATCATCAACGTCCCGTACGAGTACATGGGTGCCGTCAGCAGGGAGATCAACCAGAGGCGCGGCCAGCTCATCGACATGAGGCAGGAGGGCGAGGTCATGATCATCATCGCCGAGGCTCCGGTCGCCGAGATGTTCGGATTCGCCGGAGCCATCCGTGGTGCCACCAGCGGAAGGGCCCTCTGGAGCACCGAACATGCAGGCTTCAAGCGCGTCCCGAACGAGCTGGCAGTCAACATCATCAGGCAGATCAGGCAGAGGAAGGGCCTCGACCCGAACCCGCCGAAGGAGCAGGATGTCTGCCCGCAGCAGTGAGGGCTTTCTGCCCTCTGAGCTTTTCTATTCTCTTTACATGAAATGTCTCGAATAGTAAGGGTCCTAATAAGCTCCCATGCCATATCCATACCTCGGCCGATATATTATCACGGTGATAATTACTGCGAGAATAGTTCTCAGAATCCATCCGTCCTCAATTTTGACAAATCCCTGCCCAACGGCGATTAGTTAAGTTTTTAAACTCATCCCTCAAGTTCACCACGGAACTCATGAGGCTCCCCCGAGAAAAAGGCGGGTTTCCCGCCCGAGGGAGCCGAAGTTCGAAAGATTTAAAAAGCCATCCTAGTCAAACGAGACTAGACCAAAATTCGGAGGTGTTTGAAAATGGCAAAGGAGAAGCCACACGTTAACATAGTCTTTATCGGCCACGTCGACCACGGAAAGAGCACCACCATCGGAAGGCTGCTCTTCGACACCGCCAACATACCGGAGAACATCATCAAGAAGTTCGAGGAGATGGGTGAGAAGGGTAAGTCCTTCAAGTTCGCTTGGGTCATGGACAGGCTCAAGGAGGAGAGGGAGAGGGGTATCACCATCGACGTTGCCCACACCAAGTTCGAGACCCCGCACAGGTACATCACCATCATCGACGCTCCGGGCCACAGGGACTTCGTTAAGAACATGATCACCGGTGCCAGCCAGGCCGACGCTGCCGTTCTCGTCGTCGCCGCCACCGACGGTGTCATGCCGCAGACCAAGGAGCACGCCTTCCTTGCCAGGACCCTTGGTATCGGCCACATCATCGTCGCTATCAACAAGATGGACATGGTCAACTACGACGAGAAGAAGTTCAAGCAGGTCGCCGAGCAGGTTAAGAAGCTCCTCATGATGCTCGGTTACAAGGACTTCCCGATCATCCCGATCAGCGCTTGGGAGGGCGACAACGTCGTCAAGAAGAGCGACAAGATGCCCTGGTACAAGGGCCCGACCCTCATTGAGGCCCTCGACCAGATCCCAGAGCCGCCGAAGCCGACCGACAAGCCGCTCCGCATCCCGATCCAGGACGTCTACTCCATTAAGGGTGTCGGTACCGTCCCGGTCGGCCGTGTCGAGACCGGTGTCCTCCGCGTCGGTGACGTCGTCATCTTCGAGCCGGCCAGCACCATCTTCCACAAGCCGATCCAGGGTGAGGTCAAGAGCATCGAGATGCACCACGAGCCACTCCAGGAGGCCCTTCCGGGTGACAACATCGGATTCAACGTCAGGGGTGTTGGTAAGAACGACATAAAGCGCGGTGACGTTGCTGGACACACCACCAACCCGCCGACCGTTGTCAGGCCGAGGGACACCTTCAAGGCCCAGATCATCGTCCTCAACCACCCGACCGCCATCACCGTCGGCTACACCCCGGTCCTCCACGCCCACACCCTCCAGGTCGCCGTCAGGTTCGAGCAGCTCCTCGCCAAGCTTGACCCGAGGACCGGTAACGTCGTCGAGGAGAACCCACAGTTCATCAAGACCGGTGACTCCGCCATCGTCATCCTCAGGCCGACCAAGCCAATGGTCATCGAGCCGGTCAAGGAGATCCCGCAGATGGGCAGGTTCGCCATCCGTGACATGGGCCAGACCGTCGCTGCCGGTATGGTTATCTCCATTCAGAAGGGCGAGTGAAGCCCTTCCCTAATCTTTCCTTTACTCCCCTGAACTCATAGGAGGGACGGAAATGCAGAAGGCAAGGATTAAGCTCGCAAGCACCAACATTAAGGCCCTCAACGAGGTCACCGACCAGATAAAGCAGATAGCCGAGAGGACCGGCGTTAGGATGAGCGGTCCGATCCCGCTTCCGACCAAGAGGATCAGGATCACCACCAGGAAGAGCCCGGACGGAGAGGGCACGGCAACCTTTGACAGATTCGAGCTCCGCGTTCACAAGAGGCTCGTTGACATAGAGGCCGACGAAAGGGCCATGCGCCAGATAATGAGGATTCGCGTCCCTGAGGACGTCACCATCGAGATCGAGCTCATCTCGTGATTCTCCCCCTTTTTACGCGCCGGGGTAGCCTAGCCTGGGAAGGCGCGGGCCTGGAGAGTCCGTGGGCGTCGAGCCCGCCAGGGTTCAAATCCCTGCCCCGGCGCCATACAAACTTTCGCCAAGCGAAAGTTTGATCAAGGCTGGCACGTCATTCTATGCTTGCAAGATTTCCGAAGGGGTTTGTCGTTCAATTAGCGGTCTTGCAGAGTTTCATTCTCACAGAAAAGTTTGAACTCAATGAAGGGCATTGTCAAAGAAGCAAGAAATCTCAACCTCCGCTCAAAACCGGCATCACCTTGATCTCATCGCCGTCGGTAACCTCGGCGTCGCCCCTCGCGGGCTGGCCGTTGATGAAGATTATCTTCTCCTTAAAGTCGTCGTAGCGGGGAATGACCTCTCTCAGAATCTCGTCGACAGTTTTCTTACCCTCTATCCTCACGTTGAGCTCCTTCGCCTTCGCAAGGTGGGCGAAAGCTCCCATTAGCCTGATCCTGATCATTCTCACCACCATGCCAACTTGAACTCCGAAGGCTAAAAATCTGTTGGAGAAGAAAAAGAGGAAATCACTCGAGCTTGGTAACCTTCTCGAGCTCCGGAATGACGAAGTCAAGGCCGAGCTCCTTGAGGGTCTCCTTCTTCGGGATTCCGCGCTTGTCCCAGCCCCTGAGCCTGTAGTACTCGCTGAGAAGCTTGTCATACTTGTCCTCCTCGAGGTGCATGCCCTTGTACGGGCCGCTCTTGAGGCCCTCAGTGAACCACCTCTTCGGCGGATAGTCCTTCTTCCTGTCCCAGTTTCCGTTGAACTCCCTGACCCAGTAGGCCCTGATGAGGGCATAGACCCTGTCAGCTGCCCTGTAGAGGTCGTCCCAGGTGTACTTGATGCCGGTGATGGCCTCGAGGAGCTTCGGATAGTAGTCGAGGCTCAGGCCGACCTCGACCCATGGAAGCCTACATGCGGTGAGCATCTCGAAGAGACCGCCCCTGAGGCGCTGGAGCTCGATGACCTTGGCGGCCTTCTCCGGGTCGTAGGTGATCTTGTACTCGACCTTCTTGGCCTGCTCGCCCTCAATCGGCGCGGTACCAATCTCCCATGCGATGACCCATGCCTCCTTGTGGTGAGCACCGATTGAGCTGGTACCGAAGGCGAGCGCCATGGCTGGGTAGATGAAGCAGTTGTAACCGCTCGTCTCAAGGCCCTTGACGTGCATGGCGAAGCTGTCATCGCCGATCTTCTGGCTCATCCTCATGACGCCCTCGGCGGCGAAGTTGCCGAGCTCTCCCCTCCTAAAGGCGATGTCCTCAACGAGCTGCTTGGTGCCCTTGAAGTCACCGAAGGTCGGGCCTTCCTTGAGGAGTCCCTTCTCAACGGCCTCCATCACGAACGATATCGACACACCAAGCGATATGGTGTCGAGGCCGTACATGTCGGCGAGCCTGTTGAGGACCGAAACCTCGTTGAGCTTGCCGAGACCGAGGTTTGAGCCGAGCAGGGCAACGTTCTCGTAGTCAAGCTCGCTCTCCTGGGCTTCTGCGTCGAGGACGACGTTTCCACATGGCATGTTACAGTACGGGCAGCCCCTCTGCTTGACCTTCATGCCCTCCATGGTGTATCCATCGATTGAGCGGGCAAACTCGAAGGAACCGTCGCTGAAGTTCCTGGTCGGAAGGGCGCTGTTCTCGTTGGTCCACTCGACGGCGGCCATGGTTCCCTGTCGCTTCCAGAACGGGTAAGCCGGCGAGTTCTGAATGGCCTCATAGGCCTCCTTTGAGAGTTCTCTGAGCTTTGCCTTGTCAGCAACGGGTATCTCCTTGGTTCCCTTTATGACGACGGCCTTGAGCTTCTTGCTTCCCATGACGGCACCCATACCGGGCCTTCCAGCGGCCCTGCCCTCCTGGGACATGACGACGGCGTACCTAACGAGGTTCTCACCACCGGGACCAATGCTGAGGATTCCGACGTTCTTGCCGTGTATCTTCTTGAGTTCCTCCTCAGTCTTGAAGGTGTCGAGGCCCCAGAGGCCCTCAGCGCTGAGTATGCTGACGTTATCGTTCTCTATGTACAGGTAAACCGGCTTCTTGGCCTTGCCCTCAACGACGATGGCATCATAGCCGGCCTTCCTCAGGTGGACGGTCGCCATGGTACCGAGGTTACCGTCACCGTAACCGCCGGTGAGCGGGCTCTTGGCAGCAACCACAAGCTTGCCGCCACTCGGAGTTGGTAAACCATTGAACGGACCTGCAGCAAAAACGAGCTTGTTCTCCGGTCCAAGCGGATCGGCACCTTTGACTTCATCCCAGAGAATCTTGATTGCAAGACCCCTACCACCGATGAACTGCTGGGCAATTTCTGGAGAATACTCCTGCACCCAGATCTTGTTGTTAGTCAGATCAACCCTGAGGATCCTTCCCCACCATCCCTTCATTGCCATGTTAGAATCACCTCGAAAGATTTTCGGCTCGAAGGATATAAGGTCTTCGCAAAAGGAAGCATTTCACAGGATATGTTAAGTTAAGTCCATTTGTTAACTGTCGGGAACTTGACAGAACAGGAATGACCAAAAGTTTATGTGGATGTGCGGAAATTTTCACCGGTGAATCCTATGGATGAGAAGTTAAAAGCATGCAAGAACTGCCGCTGGTTCGGCGCAATCGACTCATACTTTCCGACGCAGGGGATATGCAGGAAGCACATGAAGACCGTCCACATGAACTTCGTCTGCGACGACTGGGAGCCGCTGTGGAAGGGGTTTGAAAGGGCCTGATGAAGACAACCGCTGACGTTGTATAATGGCAATTATTATAACCGCGGTTATACTAATCCGAGTTATACTACCGCTTGAACACCCTTAAATCCAGAACCACGTGCCACACTCCCGGGGCGTAGCGCTTGATTATCAGCTCGTTGAGCTTCTCGACCTCGTAGCCGTATTCTCTGGCCGTTTTCTGGAAGGTTTCGAGGGGTTCCCTCGGCATCAGCCTCTCAGGAACGGTGTTGTGGTAGTGGATTATAGCCTCGTCCTTGGCTATGCTCAGGGCCTTGGGGATGAACTCGTGGGTTTTCACTACATAGCCCATGAGGATTCTGTCGGCTATGTTCTCACCTGGAAAGTCGCGGTTGTCGATGTTGTAGGCAGTCATCCTGTCCTGCACTTTGTTGAGCTCGATGTTCTCAACTAAAAAGCGGAAGGTGTAGGGGCTCTTCTCTATGGCTATCACTCTAGCTTTTCCGTGAACTGCCATTGGGAGGCTGAGGTGTCCGATTCCGGCGAACATATCGACGACCAGCTCGTCCGGCCTGGCAACCTTCGCCATTCTCACCCTTTCCTTGACGTTTGCGGGCGAAAACATGATTTTAGCGACATCGAGCTTGTATTTAATCCCGTTCTCGACGTGGACCGTTACGGTATCGCTCCCGTAGAGAAGCTCGTAGTTCGTCTCCCGGAACTCGCCGCCTATTCTGCCCTTTCTGAGGACGGCTTTAACGCCGAGAACCTCCGCGTAAACCTCGGCTATCCGGTGTTTGTATGGTTCAAGCTCGGGCCTAAGCGGCAGAATCAGAACGTCTCCTATCTGGACCCAGTGTTTTGGGAGCATGGAGACTAACTCCGGCGGAAGTTCGCGTGAGAGAATCTCCCTGATTCGGGGCTTTATGAGCTGTGTCCTCACCATCGGCCTTACTCATCGAGAAAACCTTAAAAGCCTTCCTCTCGTCATTTCGGCAAAAAGCGATGAGAAAGCCTTAAAAACCTAAAGGGCGAAGATAAAGCGAGAAGTCCTCCGGAGGTCGATGGACTCTATGGATGAAGAACCCCCGAATAGTTGGTTGTCCAGACTGTTTAAGCCACGTGAGAAACCCGCCCTTCTTGAGCAGAAGTTAAGCAAAGAAGCCTATGAGGATTACAGGCGGCTTTTGATGAAGGCCCGCCCAGAGGTCGACGGCTCGAAGCTCACAATCAGACTCTCCAATGGAACCGTCGAGCTTGAGCGCGATGTTCTCCGCGTTAAGGCAAAGAATCGGAAGACCGCGGAGAAGATACTGCGCAACTTGCACTACTACAACCAGCCGCCAAGCCTCTGGCCGGCCTACGGCTTAAGCTACTCACTCAAGCGGAAGAAGGGGACGATCCTCTGATTTTCCCTTCTCCCTTCACTCCCCAAATTCTTCCCCAAAGCTTTAAATGGTGGGTCAGCCTTAACTCTCCAAGCGGATGACGACCCTTGCCCAGTCTGATGGGTGATGACGTCGGTATTAGCTGACGCAGGGGCGGCGAGGTTCGCGGGCCGATGACCCGCCCCGTTTCCTGGAGGGACATCAATGACGAGTCTTAATCAGCAAGAGGAGAACGATGGATTCCTGGAGTTTTACGCGAGCGAGGCCCTAACCTGTCCGAGGAGGATATACTTTCGCCTGAAGGGCTACCCCGAGAAGTGGCCGGAGTTCGTTAGAGTGAGGCTGAACCAGGGGATAAACACCCACAACGTGCTCGGCGAGATCTTAAAGAACCGCTTCGGCTTCGAGCTTGAGAAGCACATGATTCTCCGCTCCTCCAGACTCGGCTTCGAGATACACGGAAGGGTGGATGCCATAAGGGACTTCCCCATCGAAATCAAAGGCAAGACGAGTCTGCCGAGAGCCCCATACGACTATCACCTTGCCCAGCTCAACATCTATCTCCGCTGGGCTGAAGCCGAGTATGGCTATCTCTACTACATCAAGCTCCACGAGGAGCCTATGAAAATCATCAGCAAAATCGACTTTTCCCGCTTCCCCATCGTCAAGGGGCCGAACTTTAAGGCTTTTGAAGTGCCCTACGACGGCAAGCTGTTCCGCGAGACCCTCAGACACTTCTACAACGTCAAGAGGCACTACGAAAAAGGAAAGCCTCCCAAGGGCTGGAATGACTATGCCTGTAAATTCTGCCCGTATCGCTACCTCTGCTATCCAGACGATGGGGAGTAGTTGAGGGCCAAAAGCTCATTCTCTCCTAACTTTCCACTTTAGCCCATTATCCACTGTTGCCTCTATTACACCTTCATTGTAGAGCTTCGCCACAAAGGCCCTCAGCGGAACGAGATTGAGGGCGAGCTTCTGGGGCGTAATCTCAATGCCATAGTGCTCCATAACCCTAAACGCCAGCTCGTCGAGGCTCATCGGCGTTCTGAGGAGCTCCAGGATAAGCTCTTCAGCTTCCTCAACTCTCTTGAGGTTGAAGTCAAGAATTTCAAGTGCCTCCTTACCACTAACGGTCTTTCCATGGGAGGGAATCAGGGTGTAGCCCTTTTCTGCATAATTCTGTAGTTGTATAATTGAAGCTTTAAATAATTCTGGCTCGACCAGGTATGGAAGGCCGACCGCCTCTATGACTCTCTCGCCAAAGAAGGCGTCACCGGTGTAGATCAGACCGTTTTCCTCGTCGAGGAAGCCCGTCATTCCCGGCGAGTGGCCGTTTAGCTTTATGGCCTTAACTCCTAAGAGTTCATCCCCCCATTCGAAGACTGCGTGAACCTTTACCTCCTCCGGGAACTGGAAAACGAGGAAACCTTTTGGTGCTTTCGAGCCGAAGGTTAAAAGCTCCCTGTTGAGCGGGCTCTCGGCTATGGAGAACTCGAAGCGGTGCATGAAGAGCGGAGCGTCTATCTTTGGTGCAACAGAGACGTGGTCGGCATGACCGTGAGTGGCTAACTGGGCTTTAATCTCAAGTCCGAGCTTTCTTACCTCTCTCTTTAAGTCCTTGTGCCTCCCACTGCCGTGACCTGGGTCAATAAGAACAGCCATCCCATCAAAGACCCTGATGAGGGTTGACGGACTGCCCGGATAAAGATAAGCTGAATCCCCAAATTTTCTCAGCCCCATGATACCACCGGAGAAGTTAGGCACCTACGAATAAAAGCCCACCGGTTCATTAAAAAGAAGGGAAAGAAAAATCAGACGTGCCTCGGGTAGAGGGTCTTCTTGCCTTCGTCCTTGGCCCTCTTGACGGCCTTCTCGATAAGAACCTTAATCTCGGCCTCAAGAGCCTCGTAGAACTCCGGGTTAATTCTCATCTCGGGGTCTATGGCCTTCACGACATCCTTAACTTTGGACTTAACTATCAGCTCAGCCATTTTTACACCTCCAGATAGACGCCACAAGGTGGTCGTCATACTACATGGTGTTTTGAAGGTTTATAATCCTTCCTGAGAACTCCAGGAGATTCTCCCCTGGCAAAGGTTAAAATCCCCTTGGGTTCAACTGAGTACGGTGATGGTATGAGGCTGGCCTTGATCGACGGCGAGCACTATCCCGACGTCACCGCATGGGCGATAAAAAAGCTCGGTGACGTCTGCTGTGCCGTCTTCCTCGGTGGAAGTGAAAAGATTGGGAGCATTGGAGAAGTTGAGAGAAAGATTGGGGTTAAAGTTTATCATTCACCCAACTATCTTGACGCCCTCAGACGGGCTCTGGAGGAGAACGAGGTTGATGAGGTTGTCGACTTAAGCGACGAGCCCGTCCTCAACTATGAAGACCGCTTTAGGATTGCTTCCCTGTGCATGCTCTATGGTGTGTCCTATCGGGGAGCGGATTTCCACTTCAAGCCAAAACCGCTCAAAAAGACTAAAAAGCCGAGTCTGGCCGTTATAGGTACGGGCAAGAGGGTTGGGAAAACAGCCGTAAGCGGCTTCATCGCGAGGACTCTGAAAGAGATAGCAAAGCCCGTGATAGTTACCATGGGCCGCGGCGGTCCTGAGGAACCTGAACTGATAAAGGGCGATAAGTTCGAAATAACTCCCGAGTTTTTGCTCAAGTTCGCCGAGAGCGGAAAACACGCCGCCTCTGACCACTTTGAGGATGCACTGACTTCACGCGTAACAACCATTGGCTGTAGAAGATGCGGCGGCGGAATGGCTGGCTTTCCCTTCTTCGACGTGGTGGATGAGGGTGTGAAGCTCGCCGAGAACTTGCCCAATGATTTAATAATCCTCGAGGGCAGCGGGGCGACGTTTCCCGCTTACAGGGCAGACGGATACGTTGTTGTGGTGGGCGCCAGGCAAAAGCTCGACTTCGTCAGGGGTTACTTCGGCACCTTCAGGCTCTCACTGGCGGATATAGTGGTTGTTACGATGGCCGATTCCGTGGGCGAGGAGAGGCTGAGAGCCCTGCGAGAGGCCATACTGGGGATCAACCCCGATGCTGACCTGCACTTCACCGCCTTCCATCCGAGGCCGCTCGGTGATGTTTCAGGCAAAAGGCTCGGCCTGGTGATGACTTCCAGTGAGGCCCTGCCAAAGGCGAAGAAGCACCTAGAAGGGCTCGGTGCGGAGGTACCCCATACCTCGGGCAACCTTTCGAAGAGACCTCTCCTCTGGAAAGACTTGGAAAGCTTTAGGGGCATAGATGCAGTCGCCGTTGAGCTCAAAGCCGCCGCCGTTGACGTCGTGACGAGATGGGCACTGGAGCAGGGAATCGAAGTAATCTACCTCGACAACGAGCCGGTGAACATCGACGGAAAAGACCTAAGGGAAACCGTCCTTGAGCTCGGCCGCGCCCTGCTGGAGGGAAGAGCATGATAATCGTGACAGACCCCGAGAGGAAGATACGCCTTCCCTTTTCGAGAGGCATACTGACGCGCTCTATAACACTCGCCGGAGTTGACGTTGGAATAGCCTACATCATAGCCACCGAGGTGCAGAAGGAACTGAAGGAGAGGAAACTCAAGCTAGTGACCACCGAGGAGATACGCGAGCTGACTTATCAGAAGCTTCTCGACCACGGACTCAATGAGGCTGCGAAGCGCTATCTATTCTGGCGTCAGCTCCGGAGGCTTAAAATCCCGATAACAATCCTCCTGGGTGGAGCAACGGGCGTTGGAAAGTCCACCATAGCGACTGAATTGGCCTTCCGTCTTGGAATACGAAGCGTAATAGGTACTGACACTATAAGGGAGGTTATGAGGAAGATAATAGCGCCGGAGCTTCTTCCTGACCTGCACACGTCGTCTTTTCTTGCATGGAAGGTCGTGAGCTCGGGGAAGAGAGGTGATTCTCCCCTCATACGGGGCTTCGAAAATCAGGTTCAGCACGTCTCCGTCGGCGTCAGCGCCGTTCTCGAGAGGGCTTACAAAGAGGGCTTCAATACGATAATCGAGGGCATTCATTTGGTCCCCGGGTATATCGAGCTCAATGAGAACAGCTTCATGTACGTGATAACCGTCAAGGGCAAGAGGGACCTCGAGGCAAGGTTCTACGAGAGGGCCCGCTACAGCAAGAGGTCGGCTGACTACTACCTTGAGCATATAGACGCCATCCTGGAGATACAGGACTTCATAATCGGAAGAGCCAAGGAGTACGGGATACCGATAATAAACAACGTTGAGCTCGAGAACACCGTCAACGCGATAATGGAAAATATAATGGAAAGGCTCATGGAACGAATCGAGGTGATGGTCAAAGATTGAAGGGCCCCTTTATTTTCCATATTCCTAGCAGCCTTCCCGAGCCCCAGGTTGCCTGAACCTCGAAGACCACCGCCATGTCGCGGTAGACATCGATGAGGTTGAAAGTGTTTCCATAGGGGTTCCTGTGGAGCTCCCAGCTCACGGAGCCGGCGTTGACTACCGGAGTTTTCTCCACCTTCACACCGAAGGAGTTGCCGCCGTGGCCGGTCAGAACGAGATTTGCTTCCTCTCTCGTCAGAACCTTAAGCACGTCGCCAGCATCCTCCAGGAAGCCGACTTCCCTGCTCCTTGGAATCGGCACTATGTTGTGATGCATGACAACGACGGTGAAGCTGTCGCTGTAGTCCTCGAGATGTCTGGCGAGCTTTTTCTGACCTATCCTTCCCACAACGCCTATCGGCGTCTCGTACTGGGCGCTTATCACAGGGATGAACGTGAACTTTCCGAGCTCCAGTATTTTCGGCTCGCCGAAGTACTCCTTGAAGAGGTCGTAGCCGAGATAGGTTATGTCATTGTGTCCAGGAACGACCAGCTTTTCCGCCTCTATCTTCTCATAGAACTCGTAGGCCTTCTCGTAATAGCGCTCTATACCCATATCGACGACATCGCCGCAGTGGATCACTATGTCCGGCTTCAGCCTCTCGTTTATCGTTCGTATGGCGTTCTCGAGAACCTTCCGTCTGAAGTAAATCCTGTCCGAGACGTTGCTCTCGCTCATCTGGACTATCCTCAAAAGCCTCTTGCCCCGGGGGACGAATATCTTCGGCCTTACAGGCATGTACTCCTTTCTCAGCTCTTCTCCCGTAACGCGCCTGATCGTTACCTCTATCCTCCCGTCGTCGTGGAGGGTTATGATGTTGTAGCTGTTAACATCGCCCTTGCGCGTCTTCCTGCAGGAGGTGCAGCCCGCGTTAGCAACTACCATGTCCTCCACGCGGTAGACGTTGGGAACATGTTTATGCCCGCAGGTGTAGAGGTTCACCCCGTGCCTCAGGAGCAGGTCCAAAACGTCGCCTGCGTTGAAGAGCACGTTCCTTTCCCTGCCCGTGTCCGGTAGTGGAACGAGGTGGTGGTGGGAGGCAACGATTTTGAACTTCCTGTCAGAGTACTCCTCAAGTCTTTTTTTGAGCCACTTGAACTTGTAGCCGCCTATCCTGCCATCGCTCAGATCCGGGATCGTCGAGTCCACCCAGACTATAACGCCGTTCCTGAACTCGAAGACACCGTTTAGGGGCCCGATGAAGTTCTCGAAGAGCTCGTAGCCGACGTTTCTGACGTCGTGGTTGCCCGGAATAACAACGAGCGGTTTCTGGATCTTCTTCAGCTCGTAGGAGGCTCTCTCGTACTCCTCGCGCAGCCCCTGGTTGGTCACGTCCCCTGTGTGAATAACGAAGTCGAAGTTTCCACGGTTTATCTCGTTCACGATGAGGTCGTAGGCGTAGCCCTTGTACGCTGACTCGCTTGTTATGTGAGTGTCGCTTATGTGGGCAATCCTGATCATATGCATCACTCAGCCGCTATGGCCGTTTCAAGCCTTCTTCTGCTGGCGGTAAGAAGGTCGCTCAGGCTGAAGATGCCGATTATCTCGCCGCCCTCCTCGATGAGCATGTGCTTGATGCCCTTCTTCGCCATCAGGTCAAGTACCTCTCTCACCGGTGTGTTTGCGTCAACAGTTATCAGCTCGCTGCTCATTATCTCCCTGACGGGTGTCGTGTTTGGTAAACCCGGAATTACAACGCGCCTTATCACGTCGCTCTTCGTGAAGAAGCCGATCACCTTCCCTTTATCAACGACAACCAGAGAACCGATGTCGAACTCAACCATGACCTCGCAGGCCCGCTTTACGGTATCATCAGGTTCAACGCCTATGAGCTTTCTCGTCATGTAAACTTTAATCGGGGCGCTCTCTTCCATGCCACCACCCAAAAAGGAAATGGGGAGACGTCCTATATAACCTTTCACAGGTGAACCGTTTCGACCTCCACGTTCTCTTCGAGTATCTTGACGTAGAAGGCCGTCTCGTTTGGTATGATTTCATAATGGGCCTTGTGATAGAGCTCCAGCGTGGAAGAAGCGACCGCAAAGAGGTTCTCTTCCCTTAGGAGAAGCAGCTTTGAGTAGTCATAGTACTCCGGTTTCTGGAGCAGTTTATCGACCATCTTGGCTGTTATGAAGGCACTGAAGTCCCCCTCTGAACTCTGAAAGAGTGTCATCGTGTTGAAGACGCTCTTGGTGGTCTCTTCTATTATCCTGTAATGGACTAGAAGGTCTTCGAGCTTCGGGCTTGGAAGCCTTCTGCAGAGGTAAGTAGCGAAGGTGTAGCTGTCGGAGGCGTTCCTCAGGTCTTTCTCATCGAGCTCGGCGAGCTCTACAATCTTTGCCTTGTCGAGGTCTCCATTATGAAGCAGCCAGAAGTTGAAACCCCTCCTCGTAGAGAAGGCAAAGGGCTGGACGTTGAAGAGGTTTTTAACCCCCTGGCTGGCTGCCCTCGTGTGAATCATCAACACGGAGAATCCCCCGAGCTCGGTCTTCAGGGATTTAACTGCTTTGAAGTCTTCAAAGATTGGCTTTATACTCCTGTAGTGTCTCACGCTCCCATCTTTCAGCAGGACGTAGCCCCAGCCGTCCCTGTGCTGTCTTCCCCTTCCCCTGCGCTCCTTGTAGGGATCGTTCTCCGAGGCCTTGACGATTGCGTCAACTAGAGGTATGATTTCCTTTCCATCGCCAGCCGCAAAGAGTATCCGGCACATATCTTCCACCATAGGAGCTTAGCCCAAGAACCCCAAAAGCTTTTAGGTCTCGTGCGTAAATGTCTCCATGCTGTTGCGGGAGATAAAACGGAAGGCACTTACTCTAATCAGGGAAGACTTCAGGCTGATCGACTTCTCCTTCGCACTGCCATACACCTATGTTCTGATAGAGGGTGAGCGTGGGAAATCTATCGGCGTCGCTATGACCCTGTCTGAGGAGGTAGGTCGGTACAGGACTTCAATCGAGGAGCCCTCCCTGGAGGCGTTCATCGAAAAAGCCGACAGCCTGAACATCATCGAGAGGACGCTCGCTCTGGCAGCTATAAACGCGGTTTCTCAGTACTACCTCGATGTCTCTGAGGCCCCGAACGTGGACGTTGTCGAACTCCTGGATGGGAGCTTTGAAAAGGTGGCCGTTATCGGCAACATGCCGCCGGTGGTAAGGGCCCTTCGGGAGAAGGGCTTTGATGTCCTTGTCTTCGAGCGCAACCCGAAGCTCTGGGACAGGAACACCCTTAGCGATGCCCTTGAGTACTGGCTTCTGCCAGAAGTCGATGCCGTAATAGCGAGCGGTTCTGCAATTCTAAACGGTACCCTCGATATGATGCTCGATAGGGCCAAAAAGGCAGAGCTCTTTGTGCTGACCGGTCCTACGGCCCAGCTCCTGCCGGAGCTCCTGAAGGACACGGGAGTTACTCACCTGGCGGCAATGAAGGTAATCGACGTTGATGGGGCCCTCACCAAGCTCAAGCTGGGCTCATTTAGGGGTTTTGAGGCTGGAAGCAGGAAGTACATCATCGAGGTCGGTGGGTGATATGGACGAGCTGAGAAGGGCCGTTTTGAACGTCATCAGAAAGATACGCTCTCACAGAGAGCTCTACGTGAAGAACGAGGAGGCCGTGAAGCAGCACCTAATAGGCGAGATTTTTCAGGCCCTCGGGTGGGACTGGAACAACCCCGAGGAGGTTCGTCCAGAGGAGAGAACCGAGGATGGAAGGGCTGACTACGCGCTCATTCTGAACGGGGGTGTCTTCGCCTACGTCGAGGCTAAGAACCTTGGTGTGAACATCCTCAAGCGCGAGGAGCCTCTGAGGCAGCTTGCCCGCTACTGCTTCAACTCAGGTGTTCGCTACGGTATTCTCACCAACGGTGCGATGTGGATAGCGGTCAAGGCATTTGAGGAGGGCTCCAGGCTGAGGGACAGGGTTCTGCTCACCGTCAACATTGAGGAGGAGCCCGTCGAGAAGGCCATCCTCAAGCTGTCTATCCTCTCGAAGTCCCGCATAGAGGACATCGAGAGGCTCTCATCTCTTCTCAGGGCGCTGGAGTTGAGCTTCACCGGGCTGAAGAGGGAAGGCTACCCGGAGGAGATGCTCATCGAGTACCTGACCTCAAAAGAGGGATCAAATACCGTTCCGGTGGAGGAGCTGACGGGCGACGAAACGCCCAAAGCAGCTTACGTCTATGACAATGGCTGGAAGCTCCTTCCATTGCCGGAGAAGAGCATCAAAGGTGTCCTGCTTGCGGTTCTCCTCTACATGGAGCGCAGGGCCCATGGCTATCAGCGTGAGGAAATAAGGAAGGCCTACGAGCACCTCAGGACGATGCCCCTGAACCCAAAAACTGCTCTCGAGATACTGAGAAAGCTCGAGGAGGAAGAAAAGCTCAGAATTTCCGTGGAGCTCTAAACGACCTTCCAGAGCTCGTCGCTCTCTGGCCTTTCCAGAGGCTTTTCCCTTCCGTTCTCAACCATTACCCTTGAGTCTTTGTCTTCCAGAAACTCCCCGATTACCGAGGCGTTTATGCCCTTCCCCTTGAGGGCGGAGATTATACCATCGGCTTTTTCTTTGGGAGCGGCTATCATAAGCGCACCTGAGCTGATGAGGGCGAGCGGATTGAGGTCGTAAAACTCACAGATTTTTAGTGTTTCTTTCCTTATCGGGATCTTCTCTGCGTAAACGCGGAAGCCGAGTTCGGCAGCATCGGCCATCTCGTGGAGGCCGTTCGCCACGCCGCCCTCAGTGGGGTCGTGCATGGCATTGACGCCGACCTCGTTGTTGGCAGTTAAGGCGTCTTCCACGACACTTATCATCTCAATGAGGGATTGTGCTTTTTCCACGAACTCCTTTCCGAAAGCTTTTTCGAGCTCCTCACTCCTCTCGCTTGCTATTATGGCCGTTCCCTCCAAACCTGCCCACTTGGTGAGGATTATTGCATCGCCTGGCTTAGCCCCGTTCGAGGTTACGAGCTTCTCCTTCGAAACCTCCCCCAGCATGGTGCCGACCACTATCGGCCTGTGAAGGCCCGGAGTGACCTCCGTGTGACCGCCGACTATTGCGACGCCGAGTTTACTGGCGCTCTCGTGGAGCTCGTTCATGATCTTGGCGAGCAAGGCATCGTCGGCATTTTCGGGAAGGAGGATAGAAACTAAAAACCACTTGGGCTTGGCGCCGAAGGTCGCAACGTCGTTCGCGTTGATGTGAACCGCATAAAATCCTATTCTCTCCTCGGCCCCGGTTATCGGGTCAGTGGAGGCAACCAAAACGGAAGAACCGAAATCGATTGCAGTGGCATCTACCCCGAGGTCTGACTTAATTATAACTCTCTCGCCTGGGGCTCCCAGGCGGTTGAACACTATCTCCCTGAGTTTTTCTGGGGGAATTTTGCCTGGCGGCAGCATTTCAGACTTCCTCGAGCTTCTTCTTGACTTCCTCAGTGTGTCTCTTGGTCTCCTCCAGAGTGTTCCGCAGGTTTGCCAGCTCGAGCTTCAGCTCACCCAGCGTCTTGTTCATCTGGTAGAAGGCGAAGACCATTATGGCTATCAGGATCAGCCCGAGGATTATGGATATCCACCCGCTCGGGGTCGAAGTGTACGGCATCATCACACCTCCTTCAGGTTTTTCACAATCTCGTTATCGATGACGAGCTTGAAGGGCTTTGCCCGGTAATACTTCTTCGCCCTTGGATCATTCGGCTCGAGGCGAAGCTCGCTCTCGACGAGGTTTGCCTTTTCCAGCTTTTTCAAATGGAGGTAAAGCAGCTGGCGAGAAATGCCCAGGGTCTTTGCGAGCTCGTAGACGTACCACTCCTTTTCGCAGAGCATCTTGAGTATCCTAACTCTGATTGGAGAGCTCAATGCCTCCGCGATCACTGCCAGCTCTTGAATGCTCTCAACCATTTTCACCACGCTTGGCCTTCCATAGGGCAGGAAGTTCTTACATAAGTTGGAGGGGAAAAATAAAAAGCTTTCGAAATCAGCGCTTCAGGAGGGCGTAAAGCAACGCCCCCAGCAGGAGGAGGGGCAGGAGCAGGAACGCTAAGCGCGCAAATATGAAAAAGATTGCAAATATTCCAAAGCCCCACCACATCCAGCCGAAGCCCCACCTCCTCCTTCCGAACATTGGGCCCCTCATTATTGGTCCTCCAAATCCCCTCGGCATTTTCATCCCTCCAGATAAAGCCATCCCACGACGGTTTCTCCGCAGTCGAGCGTTACTTTGACCCCAAACGGGGTCTGGTAGGCGCTTCCAATGGTGAGCTTTTCAATGGGGCACTCACCTACGACCTTTCCGATGTAGTTTCCGTACTCATCGAGCAGTTTCATCACAGTTCCCCTTGAGGTCTCGTACATCTCGACCCTCACGCGCCTGAGCAGCTTTAGAGCGTCGTCCTTAACTTCCTCCACATCTATCTCCTCAACCGGGAACTCCCCGAACTCAACGAAGTGCCAGACCTTGGCCTCCATATCTAAACCTCCATTCGATTATAGAATAAAGAAGGAAAGCTTCAGATGGCGAAGCCCATCCTGTGGGCAAAGCCCCTCATCCAGTTCCAAGTGTTCCTGAAGGTGTTGATGATGCCGTCAATTATTCCAGTATCCTGAGTCGGCTCCTGCGCGGCGCTTTCCCACATTCCGTGGCCCCTGACAACGTCGCCCATCGGGTTGCCGAAGCCGTGGCTGTTTGCCGAGCTGATGACCTCCTGGTAGTAGTCCTCGCTGACCACCTGCGGCTCGTATGTTACCCCGTAGTTCGCGAGCACGCTCACAAAGCCCCTGAGGTGGTTCTCGCTACCTGCCTTGAGGCTCTCGTAGACCTGGATTATGTCTGCGTTGTCGGTCTTCTCAGTCCACTCCTCCAAGTCAGCTATGTCAGTCTCCTCTATCAATGCCCCGACCTTGAGGGCGTCGACGAGGCTCTGGCTGCCCATCTCGACGAGCTGGTCGTAGAGGGCCTGAAGCTCCGGGTTCGTGAAGACGCCTATCTCGTCGGTGGCCGGGTCGGTAAGGTTGTACTTCTCTATCAGGGCAAGCACGGTGTCAGTGTGCGTCTGCTCGCTCTGGGCTATGTTGTAGAATATTGGCAGTCCATACATCTCATAGAACGTCAGGTAGACATCCCTGGCGAGCTTTTCCTCTTCTCTCATCCAGAGTAGGCCGTCTATTTCCTCCTGGCTCAGATCAGCGTAGTAAGTGGTGAGTGTGCTATCCACGAGGGGCGCGGTCTCCTGGACCGGCATCCTCGGACCGGCCCAGCTCGGCATTGCCGCGACCGCTCCAAAGGTCATTCCAAGCAACAGGGCGAGGAGCCCAACTCCAAACAACTTCATATTTCTCATGTTCTCAGCCTCCTCCATGTGTAAGTCTAATATTACATATGTCGGAGACTTTATAAAGTTTTCGGTATAGATACAGTTAAAAACGTAGCCTTGGGCCCATACATCATGCGGCTCAAGCTGAAGAAAATACTCATTGAGGAGTGGTTGTTTTCTCTCTCGGTCTCTGGCCTAGTCCTGACTTCCCTTGTGACACAGAGAATCCCCCACTACTCCACCGACGACTTTCAGGTTGTCTTCACACTATTCGTGTTCTTAGTCATTGTCAACGGCCTACAGCGCGAGAACGTCCTCAGGTTCTTGGCGGCCAACTTTCAGGGGAACTTGGGAGCGGTTAAGCTCGTTGCAATAACCGGGATTCTCTCGATTTTTGTCACCAACGATGTCGCTCTAATAACGATGGTTCCCCTCACTCTTGCCATAGACTTCGAAGACGCCGCCCTAGTTGTTATTTTGGAGACGCTAATGGCCAACGCCGTCTCAGCTTTGACGCCCTTTGGCAACCCCCAGAACCTCTTTATCTACTACCACTACAACGTTTCACCCGCAGATTTCGTCTACACTATACTCCCCTTCGTCTTGGTGACCTCTCTTGTTATACTTCTCCTGAGTTTCAAGGTGAGGGCCACTCCAGAGGTTGAGTTCTCTGGGAAGCCATCTCGGGAGGGATGGATATACGTGGGGATGTTTCTCCTGTTCATAGCTGCAGTCTTGAAGATTGTCCCCCTGTGGATCGGCGTTATAGTTTTGGGCTACGTCCTCCTTTTCGATAGGATGAGCCTCAGGGTAGATTACTTCCTTCTCGGCACTTTTCTGGCGTTCTTCGGCTTCACAGACAACGTCTCCCACCTTCTGAGATTTGAGCTGGAGTCCTCTCACGAAACATTCTTCACTGCCGCATTCCTCAGTCAGATAATGAGCAACGTTCCCTCAGCACTGCTCATTGCTGACTTCACGTCCGATTGGAAGGCCCTCCTCTGGGGAGTGAATGTCGGTGGATTCGGAACGCTTATCGCTTCACTTGCAAACCTAATTTCCTATCGCATATACTCATCCCACAAGAATAAAGAGAAGAAGTATCTGATACGGTTCCATCTATACTGCTTTTCATTGTTCCTGCTGGGGATTATCCTGTATCTGGTTATTGGATAACAGAATTTGGTTGCCTGATGACAGTAAGTAAAAAAGGATCAAAAACTAAAATTAAACATCATGGGGCCCCTCTATGGGCAGGGAGCATGGCGTGGGCCTTTAAGTGGGACTTGCCGTCCATGAAGAGTTCCCTAAGGGTGCTTTCCAGCCTCATCAAGAGGACGTTGGCCGTCTCCACGTCGTTGTTCTGGATGGCGACCTTGAGCTGCTCAACCAGAGCCTCCAATTCCGAGACATCGATTCCTGCCCTTTCCAGGACTTTTATCTGGGCTTCCAGGCGGTGGAGTGTTACATTGGCCCTCATCATGGGGTTGAACCTCATCCTCATGCTCCACTCGCTAGAGGCTATTCTTATCACGAACTCCGCGTGGGCCTTCGCCGCTATCGCCATCCCGTAGGCCTTTCCGTATTTACCTTCGCTGTAGGCTTCTTTGGCTTCTGACAGCTCTTTCTCTGCAAGCGTCAGCATTCTCTCTACCAGCCTCTCCTGCATTGGAGTGAGGGTTGCGTTCTCAAGGAGGGCTTTGGCGGTGTTGATCCTCTCCTCGCTCGCGTTTATCGCTTCGAGAGCTATCTCGGCAGTTATGTTGACATGAACACTGGTGCAGTTGCACTCCCTGGACTGGTTTCTGAGCTGCTCCCTTATCCTGAGCATGGTTCTGTTCATAAGGGGAGTCTGGACGATGGTCACGTTGCCGGTTCTGACCTGAAGCTTCAGCATCAGCCTGGTCACGTTGGTTGTTCCATTGACGAATGCAATCATCGCCCTTTCTCTGACCGCTATCCTGAGGGCGGCCTTTATTCCGGCCGTGTCGTTGCCCGGAACCATGATGAGCTTATCCTTGAACTTGAGCTTGAACTTGACCTGGGCCTGGGTCATGACCATGAGGTTGGTCTCGTACCTGTTCTGACCGCCCCAGCGCTCCACTGTAATACCCAGCTCCTGGAGATCATTGACGTACTGCTCGACCACTGCCTCGGGGCCACCTATTATTATGACCTCGTCCGGAGCGTAGCTCATTATTTCGGCGGCGACGTTCGGGTCATAAACACCCCACGTAGTCGTCACAATGATTGCACCGGTTACGTTTGCCAGGTACTCGGCCAGTGCACAGTCTGCCTCGTTGTCACTAACAAGAATGACAGTTACTGAAGTTTCCTCTGCTGAAACCTTTCCAAAGGATAGGGTAGTTGTTATAAGCATCAAACCAAAGAGCAGTGCAATTGCTTTTTTCCACATCATGTCACATCACCTCGGTTATTCTTATGTGAAAAGGCATATTTAAGCCTTTTTCACGAAATCGTCTGTGTAAATTCAAGTTTGTTTAGCCTTGAGCTGGTTATTGTGATTTTTTGGTCGGCACTGTTAAACAACGTTAGCCATCGTTTATTTGTGTTTAACGTGCCTTTTCAGAAGAGAAAACTGGAAGAGGAAGCATTTCGCCCTTCTCTTTGGACCTACCATCCATTGTGTCAGGGCGCTAAAAATAAAGCATCACTCGCCTCACACTTCCTCGAGTATCTTCTCCACCTCGACGGTCTGCCTCCGAAGCTCCGTTGCGGCCTCGTTTATTCCCCGGAGCTCTTCGGTTATGGCCGCAAGGCTCTTGTGGAGGGAGTACATGGAGAACAGAACCACTGCTAAGAGAACGAGCCACAGGGCTATATTCATGTACTCGACGTAGCCGGGAGTTTCGGCGTAAAAAGATTGGGGAAGGTAGGGACCCATCAGTTTTCACCTCCTTCAGCTGTTTCGTTTCCTTCAACGGGGGTGTTTAAACCCAGGAGCTTCTCAATCGCCGCGGCGAGCTCTTCCTTGAAGACCTCTCTGTCTAGACCGTTCTTGAGCTCGATGGTCTCAAGGAGTTCGTCGGGCTCTGCTTCGATGCCGTAATCTTCCTTCAGGACTTTGGCCAGCTCGTCCGCAGGGACGCCGTAGAGATCCGCGAGCTGTTGTAGCGTATAGCTCTTGAGCATCGTTCCGGTGATTTCAACGTAGGTGTATGTGGTGTTGATGGTCTCATTCGGGAGGTAGTCCAAGTAGTCGTAGGTGCCCTCAGTGTCTTCCGTGTTCTCTTCCTCTACGATCAAGGTGCCGTAAGCGTAGAACCCCGCTGCCAGGAGGGCGAACACGAGCAGCAGCGCAGCGATGGGCTTCCACTTAGTCTTCCTAAAGCCCATCCTGAGCATGGTTATCATGCTCTTGAACCCTATTATCAGGTGAGCCGCCACGAGACCTACCATGGCAAAGCCGAAATATGTGTGGATGTTGGTCCACGTGTCCTTGTCAAGCCCTAGGAAAGTCCAGCCCAATGTATCTGCTATCCTTCCAGAGGGTGCTAAATACAGGGCTATTCCAGAAATGATGATCACTATAAAAACAACCGTTAGTGCGAGGTCTATTATTCCCCTAAGCCAGGCCGGGGCCGCTTTCCACTTCATCAACGGCACCTCCCCTTGCATTTTATGGTTCCGAGAGTGGGAATTGTTGGAGTTTCAATGCGGAGGCCTCTGTCAAGGGACATTCCTTTGGTTTTCAACATCAATTTCATACGAATCACCACATATGTAACTTTAAAATTACATATGATAGCTTCATTTAAAAAAGTTTCGGTATGGTGATTGGCCAATTGAATACTCTAGTATCAAAACCTTAAAAGAGTAATCTCCTGCAGAATAAAGGGAGAGAACACAGAATCAGGGAGAGACGTAGTAGTACTCCCCCATCTCCTTCTGTTCCCTGTCCTTGACGCTTCCTTCCTTGTTGGCCCTCGGCCTTCCAGTATCAGGATCGCGCCTGAAGGTTACCCCCACACTGGCCAGGAAGCGGTTCATTCCCTCGCGCATTCCCGTCGGTGGCAGAGCCTTACCGTACTTTCCGGGCTCGCCCTCGAAGACCATTATCCTGTCGCTTATGTAGTCTATCATGAGGACGTCGTGCTCTACTACGAGGGCAGTCTTTCCTTCCTTTTCCATGAGGTGCCTTATCGCCCTTGATACAGCCAAGCGCTGCTCGACGTCGAGGTAGGCTGAGGGCTCGTCGAGCAGGTAGAGGTCGGCATCGCGTATGAGCGCCGCAGTTATGGCGACCCTCTGCAACTCTCCACCGCTCAGCTCGTTCACCTGCTTGTCGTAGAGGTCTGGAATGCCCAGCGGGTTTAACAGCTCGGTCTTGTAGAAGTTGCTGAGGAGCTTTGAGGCATCTATCTTGCTCAGGAGGTCGTAAACCGTTCCCTCATAGTCTGCCTTGATGTACTGGGGCTTGTAACTGACCTTGAGCTCCCAGTCAACCTCGCCCTCCGTCGGCTTCTCCACTCCGGCCAGCATCTTCACGAAGGTGGTCTTACCGATACCGTTTGGGCCAACGATGCTAACCACTTCACCCATGTAGAGCGTCCCTGGCTCGGCCTCCAGTCTGAACCCACCGTAGTCCTTGACGAGGCGCGGATACTCAACGAGTATCTCGCTCGCCTGGCTCTGCCTCTCGCTGGACTTGGTGAAGCGTATCTCGTAGGGCCTAAATCTAACGTTCTCGTCTCTTAGGTAACCCCTGAGGAACTCGTTGATGCCGTTCCTCGTTCCCTTCGGCTGGGAGAAGATACCGTAAGCGCCAGGCTTACCGTAGACGACGTGGATTATGTCGCTCAGGTAGTCGAGAACCGCCAGGTCGTGCTCGACAGTTAAGACGGCCTTTCCTGAGTCGGCAAGCTTCCTTATTATCCTCGCGACCTTGAGGCGCTGTCGTATATCGAGGTAGCTGGAGGGCTCGTCAAAGAAGTAGAAGTGTGCATTCCTGAGCAGAGCCGCGGCTATTGCAACCCTCTGCAGCTCACCACCGCTTAGCTGGTCTATGTTCCTGTCGAGGACGTTCCTGAGCTCGAGCTCATCAACAACTTCATCGAATGCTCCAATCTCGTCTGCCCTCTTGAGTAAGTCTCTCACCTTGCCCTTCACTGCCTTGGGGATTAAATCGACGTACTGGGGCTTGACAACGGGTCTAATCTCCTTGTTTTTCAGCCTCTCAAAGTAGGTCTGGAGCTCGTTGCCGCGGAAGGCCCTAATAACGTTGTCCCAGCTGTCGTTGTCGCCGCAGAGGTTCGGGAGGAGCTGGCCAGCGAGTATCTTGACCGCGGTGGTCTTACCGGTTCCGTTTGGACCAAGGATTCCGACGACCATACCGTCCTTGACGACCGGCAGGCGGTACAGCACAAAGGCGTTGACGCCGTAGCGGTGGACGCAGCCCTCTTCAAGCTCCTCCGGGAGGTTCACGATGGTTATCGCGTTGAACGGGCACTTGTGAACGCAGATTCCACAGCCGGTACAGCTTGCCTCTTGGATTATGGGCCTGTAGTTCTCCTCGTCGATGATTATAGCCTCGCCACCCATCCGATTGACTGGGCAGACGCGCTCACACAGGAAGTGCCCGCACTTGTCAGGGTTACACTTCTCATAATCGATGACCGCGATTCTCATTCTCACCACCGCCCTACCCTACTGGGAAGGCCTTTAAAAAGTTGCGACGTAGTTCAACCCATGAGCATATTCGAGGCCTTCAAAGACCTCAAAGGCGAGATAGCCCACGTAAGCGTTTTTCCACCGAGGGAAGGTGATTTCTCGGATTTCCGGTTCAACCACCGTGAGATAAATGCCCTCCTCAACGAGCTGGGATTCACCCTCTACCGTCACCAGGTCGAGGCGCTGGAGAAGCTCTACTCCGGCAAAAACATCGTGGTAACCACTCCAACCGCGAGCGGAAAGAGCGAAATCTTCAGGCTTGCCATCTTTGACTCTTATCTCTCGAATCCTCGCGCAACGTATCTTCTCATCTATCCCACCCGCGCGCTTATCAACAACCAGTATGAGAAGTTCTCGCTCGAAGCCTTCCACTTCTTCAGGCTCACAGAAAAGATGCCGACGGCGAGTATCTTGACTGGCGACGTCCCGTGGGAGGAGAGGAGAAAGATACTCCGCGAGAAGCCGAACGTGATATTCACGACCCCCGACATGCTCCACTACAACGTCCTGAGGCGGTGGCGGGACTACGAATGGCTCCTGCGGAACCTCCGCTACCTCGTCGTTGATGAGCTCCACACCTACCGCGGCGTCTTCGGCAGCAACACTGCCTACCTCTTCCGCAGGCTGGCCTTCAGGCTGAAACGCCTCGGAGTTAAGCCCCAGATAATAGCCCTCTCCGCGACGCTCAGGAATCCGAAGGAGTTTGCCGAGAACCTCTTCAAAACCAAGTTCGAGGTCGTGGGAGAGGCCACAAACCCCTTTCCGAGGAGGTACCTAATCCTCTTCGAGCCGAGGAACCTCGACGAGAGACAGCTCCTCAGGGCGGTCGTCGAGAGGCTGGCGGGGAGAGGAATCAAAACCCTTGTCTTCTTCGACTCGCGGAAGGGCACCGAGAAGCTCCTGCGCTTCATGCTCGGCTCCCCGGTTTTCACGAAAACGAGCACCTACAAGGGAACACTGCCAAAAAACGTCCGCTGGGAAATAGAGTGGGACTTCAAGGAGGGAAGGCTTTTGGTTTTACTCACCACGAACGCCCTCGAACTGGGAATAGACATCGGAGATTTGGACGCAGTGATAAACTATGGCATCCCACCAGACGGCCTCTTCTCGCTCATCCAGCGCTTTGGCAGGGCTGGGAGAAAAGCGGACAGAGAGGCTATCAACGGTATCGTCCTGAGGAAGAACGGACTCGACTATTACTACAAGGAGCACGTCGATGAGCTCGTCGAGAAGCTTGAGAAGGGCATAATCGAGTACATGCCAGTCAACCTGGAGAACGAGCGCATAGCGGAAAAGCACCTGCACTATTTGCTCACTGAAATAGGAGTAATCGAGTGGGACGAACTGGACGAGTTCGAGCGAAAGGTGATGGAGAGGCTTGTTATAGAGCGCAGGGCCTCGCTCAGGAAGAACCCAATAACAGGCAAGCTCGAGGTCAGACCTCTGAGGCCCGCTTTCAGCTACTCCTCTCTCCGGACGGCCACCGACGAGAGCTTCTTCCTCGTCAAGGACGAGCCCTGGATAAGGGCGAAGCTGATGCAGAAGCGGGATATGGGAGAGCTTCTCCGCTTCGTCAACTGGCTCAAGATCAAGGGCTACCTCATCGAGGAGGTCGATGCCGACGAGTATCACCGCTCACTCCTCCCTGGAATGGCCTACTTCTCCCGCGGGGAGCTTTACATGTCAGGAGAGCGCTTAACCCTTGGAAAGTTCCACTTCGTCTTCGCCAGGCAGTTAAATCGCCTCTGGGACGTGGAGACATTCGTGAGCAAACGCGAGGAGGTAGAGATACTTGAGACAACGGCAAGCAAAGCGTATAAGGGCGTAGAGATAGGCCTCGGCAGGCTCAGAGTAAGGCACATCTATACTGGCTTCGCCATCAAGGGCAACGACGTGGGCAACTACGTGGCTGAACTGATGAGGCTGAAGGAAGCGGGAGTTCTGAAGGGCGAAATCTATTCCCCCCTGAACGGTGAGAGGGTCAAGGCCGACGAAGACTTCTCGATACTCAACTGGGAAAGGTTCGCCAGGGTTGAGTTCGAGGAGCCCCACATTAGGGAATTCGAGACCGAGGGAATCTGGCTCGTCTTCCCCGACTGGATACGAGAGATTCCGAACGAGGAGTTCAGGGAATTTTTTGGCATAGCTGCAGAGAAAGGCAAGGAAGACCTCGCTTTCACCCTCTACGAGAACCTGGACAGAAAGAAGCTCTTCCCCATCTACCTCGGTGCCACGAGCCACGTCATCAGGAAGGCCATAGACGACGCCCTCCAGCGTTTTGGAATAAACGAGGGGGAGCTGGCCTTTGCGATAAAGAAGATGGTGGACAGCAAGGATGGAATAGGCTCGGCCCTTCACGCCATAGAGCACAACATTATCAAGATAGCGCCCATCTTCACCTACGTCGATTCACGCGAGCTCGGCGGCTACAGCTACGCGAGCTTCCCCAATCCGCCCCACATCGGAAGGCCCCTCGTCTTCATCTACGACGGCAACGAGTTCGGCGCTGGGCTGGCGCCAATACTCTACGAGAACGCCGAAAAACTGATGGAGAAGAGTTTAGAGCACCTGAAGGGCTGCGAATGCAAAGACGGCTGCCCGGTCTGCGTCCTCTCGCCGAAGTGCGGCACCTTCAATGAGTTCCTTGACAAGTGGATGGCGATAAGGGTGTGGGAGAGATTACTTAAACAACCCAACAAAGGGCAAGATTTTTAACTCCCGATGGTCACCCTCAGCCCATGACCGTGCAGAGCATCCCTGGACCCGAGGCGTACCAGGTAATCTACAGCCTTGTGGACCGTGGAAGGTTCGAAGAGGCCCTCGCCAAGATACGGGAACTCCCTCCGGACTATGTGAGCGAAGAACTGGCTTCTCTTGTGGTGGAGATTGCAGCGGACTTCGCCCGGCGGGGCGATCTTAGGAAAGCACTGGTCGTGGTGGACATCCTCATGGGGGACTCCGTCGATTGGGCGAGATGGCGCGTTTTTGTTTTTAAGGAGTATCTGGATTCATGCAGTCCGGAAAGAGCGGAGACGTCCTTTGAGAGACACCACGTTCTTATAAAGCCGGAGAGCAAGGTGGAGGTTCTCCTGGACATTGCGAGGTGTGCCGGAAAAGAGAACTCAAAGCTTGCCCGTGACGCGCTGATGCTGGCCCTCCAGTGGGCGAGGCACATAAAGGGACGTTCAAACAGGGACTGGCGGCTGGAGATGGTTATAAACACTGCATGTGACCTTGAGGAGTGGGATATCGTTGCAGAGGCCTGCCGGGCCATGAGCGGAAAGGGGCGAAGAGAGGCCATAGAGGATAGGCTCTTTCCCGAGGAGCTGGAGAAAGGGGTAACCACCTGTCGGGAATTCGCCGAGACCCTGAAGAGGCGCTATGAATCGGCGGAGGAAAACGCCCTTGACCTGGTCATAGAGGCCCACTTGAAGTATGAGAAGGAAATCCTGAGATCGCGGGGAGTGAACCCTTACCTGTACAAGCTGAAGGCAGTAAAAACTGAAGAAGGCGTTACGTTCTACGCCGTTAGAAGACCCCTTACGGTGGCACTTGCCAGGTACCTGTTGGACAGAGTGAGGCGGCTCCTGAGTCTAAACGCTCCTCATGAAGAGGGGCCTTAGTCTAACCCTCCCGCGCGTCTTTTCGGTCAGAAGCTCCATCAGCGGTTCGGCATCACCCTTCCGCGTCTCGACCGTGAACTTAACCAGTCCGCCGTATTCCTCTCCGACTATTCTGCCGCCTGCCTTCTCAACAGTCTCCTTTACAACGTGGAAGAGTTGTAGGGGAGGGTAACCTCAAAACGCTCGGTTTCGTAGATTTCGACGATGCCAGCCTTATCTATGGCCAAGCTAGCCGCATCGCTGTAAGCCTTAACAAGCCCGCCGTAGCCGAGCTTTATGCCGCCGAAGTAGCGCGTAACAACGACAACGACGTTGCTCAGGCCTTTGTTCTGGATGACCTTTAAGACAGGCTTTCCGGCAGAGCCTTTAGGCTCGCCATCGTCATCGTAGCGAACGGCGAAGTTCTTCCCATCGTTGATGAGGTAGGCTGAGACATTATGGGTCGCATCGTTGTGATGAGCCTTTATCCTGCCTATGAAGGCTTTAGCTTCCTCTTCCGAGCTGGCCGGTGAGGCGTAGCCGATGAAGACGGACTTTTTGACCACGAGCTCAGCGGTGCCCACTCTCTTGAGCGTCCTGTATTCCATACCTCACCCTCTCAGTGTCGCTGTGAGCTTCCTATCATCGAGAAGCATCGCTATCGCGTCTTTTACATCTTTGACAACGATGTCACTTGCGAGGAGGGCTTCGACGGTCGCTCCTTCTGACCCTATGATGCAGAAGGCCAGTTCAGCGCTCTCAAGCATTGCCACATCGTTGTTCCCGTTGCCCACAGCTATGTAGGAGCCATAGGCCATGGCCTTCTCGAGTTTTTCGCTTCCATCTTTAACGCGCTCGATCCTTACTGGAAGGCCTTTGAACTCTTCCTCCAGCGTCCCGAAGGTGTCGGCGCTCAGAATGACGACGGTGTACTTGTCCGACAACCTCTCGAGGAGGTGCTTTACCTCTTCATCCACCCGGCCGCTGACGCCAAGGGTGCCGTTGAGGTCGAACACTACTGTTTCAGCTTTTATCTCTCCGTAGCCCGGAATCTCCATTGATCTCACCATCATCTCTTTGTTCGGAGAGTTTTTAAGGGCTTGGACTCTAAACGCCACTGAGAATGACAACTCACCTCTCGAATGTTAAAATTAAAGACGAAAAAGTTAAATATCTAACCACTGGGGGTAATACCATGCTGAAGCTGCGGGAGCTCACTAACGACTGGGAGGTTCTCGTGAGGCTAAACGCCTTCTTTATAAGCTACTTTGGGTGGCTCCTCTTTGGGCTCGCTTACGGTTTTCTCGGCAGGTACAGCGTCGACGTCACTCACTACCTCCTGCAGCTCCCGTTCACCTCCAGGGATTTTGTGATAGGCCTCATCGAATTTACAAAGAGCCTCCCGCTTCTCTACTGGCTCTTTGAAGGTGTGTACTACCTTGGTTTTTCAGGCTCAATAGCCCTCGCCGTTGCGTATCTGCTCCTCTACAAAAGGGATCTGGGAGCCTCTGATGAGCTTTTCATTAGATACTTGCTCTCCTACACCGTGGCAGGGTCGATATATTTGATCGTCCACGTCCACGCGCCCCATCTGGTCTACAACCTGCCCGGATACCTCTCGGAGAACACCTATTTGACCAGACAGGAGTTCGTCCTGCCTTCCCTTCACAACACGTTCGCCATGGTCAACATAATCACCCTCTGGAAGTACCGGAAGGAGAAGATTGGTGCGACTCTCATTGTCCTTAACTTGTTGATACCCTTCACGACGCTCTTCCTTGGCCACCACTGGATCTACGATATAATAACTGGAATGGTCCTTGCAGGGGTCGTTTCGAGGCTCACAGCGGGTTATTCTCCAAGACTTCCAGCAATGTTGTGCGGGCTGGAGCTTTCATATTTAAGACGGCTGGCAGTTCTGAGCTTCTTCATTGGTGTAATCGCCCTCTTTCTAGCCGCTGATCCTCAGCACTGGAGCCAGCTTGTCAGCAATCTCTTTGGGACTCCCTGAGAAAAACTTATAAAGGTCTCCAGAGCCCTTAACATGGGACGCCGGGGTAGCCTAGCTCGGCAGGGCGGCGGACTCGTAATCCGCAGGTCGCGGGTTCAAATCCCGCTCCCGGCTCCACAATACCTTTCCGCATTTCTGAAGCCGACCTTCGCTGGAAAGCCTCATTAGAACGGCATTATCATTATTGCCACCAACTAAAATCTACACCTCACCACAGAATAAGGCCGCCCTTCACCTGGAGATGGACGGAGGTGGGCTCATCGGTCGAGTCGGACATTATGACCAGATACAGGGGACCTTTTTTGGGAAATCTCCAGACTCTCTCCACGCTGGTGGTGCTGTCAACCCTAAAGAGGCATATCGTCCCTTCTCCAGATTTTAGCATGCTGAGGCCAGTGTCATCGGTGATGCATATTGTAACCGGTCTGTCAGACTCTATCAAGAAATAGAGCATGCTCCACTCGTAGCCGTCTAGTTTGTAGACCTGGTAATCCCCTGGCTCTATCAGGATATCCTCCTTGAACTGATATGAAGCCCCCCATAGTATTGGAGCGATAATGAGAACAGTAATCACTACTATAGTGAATCCAATGGCTTCTATGCGCTTAATGGTTGCTGATTTGAGAGTTATCGTGGCCACTGTCTATCCCCATTTTTTATTATCATTATCGCGCTATTTAAGCGTTGTGACGTTAAGTTTGACTTTACTTATCTTATTGTCACATTTGTCCCCACAATCTGAAGCTTCAGCATCATATTGGACAAAATCCAAGATATGGGAGGTATTACTCTTTCCCTATATGAACTATTGGGACATTAGAAGCGGTGCTTACGAACCCTCCTGAGGATTTATAAGCAAGAAAGGAGAACAGGAAAACCATGGAGAGGGAATCCCTCGGGACACTCCTCGCGATGACTGGGATGTTCATCTACGGCCTCGAGCCAGTCGTGATAAAATCAAACCCATCAAACCCAATTAGTTTTGCCGCATTTTCAGCTCTCACGGCCTCCCTGATACTCTGGGGGAGTCTAATTTGGAGCGGGGATTGGCGGGAGATTCGGGGCAATCCAAGAGACCTCAGGAAGGCCTTTTTTGTGGGATTATTTGGAACTGCACTGGCTTATCTTGCCTATTCCTTCGGCGCGCGAATGAGCACTGCCATAAATGCCGCACTCATAACGAGGAGCGAAGTGCTCTTCTCCTTCTTCCTCTCGTGGCTCTTTCTTGGGGAGCGGATAACCCGGCGGCTAGTGGTTTATTCCCTCTTTATACTCACCGGCTTAGCCTTCGTGATCACCCAGGGCCGTTCTCTGGAACTTCACCTTGGGGACTTTCTGCTCCTCCTCGTCCCACTCTTCTGGCAGCTCGGCCACGTTATAGCCAAAAGGCTCTCCTACGGCCCAATTACAATAGCAGCACTGAGAAACACCTTCGGCTTTTTACTGCTCTTCCCTCTGGCGGCTGCTACTAGTTTGGAGCTTTCCAGGTTCGTCATCGCCGAAGGCATGATAATAGCTTTAGGCCAGATAGTCTGGTACAAGTCGATAAAGCTCATCAACCTCTCGAAGGCGACGGCGATAATAACGCCCGCTCCTGCAGTGGCGATTGGAATAGGCGTGCTCCTCGGTGAAAGCTTCACGCTCTATCATGCCATCGGTTTTCTCCTCATAACCCTCGGAACGCTGGGTGCAGTAAAGGTAAAGAGCGAGCTCAGAACTTGAGGAGAGCCCAGAGAAAACGAAAGACGTCCTCAAGACGGAAGTGGCCTGTTTCAACACCGTAAATCATGCTGACGGGTACTTCTTTAATCCTCGCTCCCATCTTCGCCGCCTTGATGAGCATCTCGGTTTCAACCTCATAGCGGTCGCTTTCAATGGTCGGCACGAACTCCCTCTTCATTGCCCTGAAGCCGCTCTGGGTGTCATAGACGTACTGCTTCAGCTTGAGCCTCAAAAGCCTAGTTGTTATTATGTTGCTCAGCCTTCTGTGGAGAGGTCTTTTACCCTGAACCTCAAACTTCCTCGCGCCGATAACGAAGTCTGCGTCCTCTCTAACTATTGGCTCAACGAGGTTTATTATTTCCTCCGGCCTGTGCTGGCCGTCGGCGTCCATGAAAACTATGATCTCTCCAGTCGCTTCCTTCACGCCTGCCCTCATGGCTGCTCCTTTTCCGCTGTTCTTCTCGAGTCTCAGCGCTTTGATCCTGGGATCTTTTTTGCTGTATTCAACGGCTACCCCATGGGTGTTGTCGTTGCTTCCATCGTCCACGACGATTACTTCATCCACGAACTCTGGAATCCTCTCGAGGACTTTCCCGATTCGTTTTGCCTCGTTGTATGCTGGGATTATGACAGTTATCCTCTTGCCTTCCAGCATTCAATCATCCTCGCTCAACCTTTCGAGGACCTTCCTGGCTTTTCTCTTGAATTCCTCTTTGTCAAGAAACTCCCAGTAGTGCTCCCTTGCAGGGAAAGAGCCGTTCTTGACCTCTTCACGGTAGTTCTCGAGGGCGAGGCGAATCATCCCACCTATGTCAGCGTACTTCTTGACGAAGGGCGGGACGTTCTCGTAAATTCCAAGGAGGTCGTGCCAGACCAGAACCTGTCCGTCCACGTATGGCCCAGCCCCGATGCCGATGGTCGGAATGGAAACCTCCTCGGTTACGAGCTTGGCAACATCAGCAAGCGTGAACTCCAGAACGACAGCAAATGCTCCGGCTTTTTCAAGGGCCTTGGCATCGCGCAGGATTTCCTCGATCTCCTCCTCGGTTTCACCCATCAAGCGATAGCCTCCCAATCTGAGGTAGCGCTGTGGAGTTAAGCCTGTGTGCCCCATAACTGGAATCCCCATGCGGACGAGCCTCTTAACGAGCTTTTTATGATCATAGCCGCCCTCTATCTTGACGGCATCTGCACCGGCCTGAATCAGCCTGATGGCATTCCTGATGCCTTCTTCAACGTCAACCTCGTAGCTCCCGAAGGGCATATCGGCCAGAACGAGCGCCCGCTTGACGGCTTTGGCAACGGCCCTCGTGTGGAGAACCATCTGATCCATAGAAACGACCAGTGTGCTTGGTTCGCCGTAAACGACCATGCCGAGAGAATCGCCGATGAATATGATGTCCATTCCTGCCCTGTCCGCTATGAGCGCAGAAGGATAATCGTAAGCGGTGACCATAGCGATTTTCTCTTTGCCCTTCATCTCCATAATCGTCCTTGGGGTTATCTCCCTCATGCTCTCACCCTTAGCCTAATAAACCCCCGTCCCTATAAGTCTTCTGGAGGTGAAAAGATGCGCGAGTGGGAACACTACGAGCACACCGCGGACATTGGAATCCGCGGGTATGGTGAGACCCTTGAGGAGGCCTTTGAAGCTGTCGCGTTGGCGCTCTTCGATGTCATGGTCGATGTGAGGAAGGTCGAGCCGAAGGAAGTGAGAGAACTTGAGGTTGAGGCTGAAGACCTAGAGGCTTTACTCTACCTGTTCCTCGAGGAGCTCTTGGTGCTCCATGAGATGGACGGCCTCGTCTTTGGGGACTTTAAGGTCAAAATCGAGAAGACGGAGGAGGGCTACAGGCTCAGGGCCAGGGCCTACGGTGAGCCCCTCGATTACGAGAAGCACGAGCCCAAGGAGGAGGTTAAGGCCATAACCTACCACGACATGAGGATTGAAAAACTGTCAGATGGGAAATGGATGGTCCAGCTCGTGCCCGATTTATGAGGTGGTCAGATGAGCGTGAGGGACGAGATCAGGGAGGCCAACCCGGAGTTTTACGAGCGCTATTCTCAGATAGAGGATACCGATGAGTTCTGGGAGTTCATAGTAAAGCCCCTCAGGCAGAGCATCAGGGTGAACACGCTCAAAGCCCCGCTTGAGGTTGTAGTTGAGCGCCTGAGTGAGGACTACGAGCTCGAGCCAGTTCCATGGGTCAGGGAGGGCTTCTTTATCAACGTAGATAACCTCGCCAGAGTTCCGGAGCACAGCCTCGGTCTGATATTCGGCCAAGAGGCCAGCTCGATGATTCCACCCGTTGTTCTTGATCCAAAGCCTGGAGAGCTCGTTCTCGACATGGCCGCCGCGCCGGGAAGCAAGACCGGACAGATAGCCCAGTACATGGAGAATGGGGGCTGCATAATAGCCAACGACCCGAAGATAGAGAGAGCAAACGTTCTCATAGCGAACCTCAACAGGATGGGCGTTTTGAACACGCGCGTAACGACGCGCGATGGTGCCTACTTCGGCCGCTTTGAGAACACCTTCGACAGAATTCTCCTCGATGCCCCCTGCTCAAGCGTTGGCATGATAAGGAAGAGCTGGAAGTTCCTGACGGGGTGGAGGTTCAGGGGGGTCATCAAATACATGAACATCCAGAAGAGGCTTATCCTTGCAGCATACAAAGCCCTCAAACCCGGAGGAATTCTCGTTTACTCTACCTGCACCATAGACCCGCTGGAGAACGAGGAGGTCGTTGACTACCTCCTGAGGAAGACGGACGCGAGGCTGGAGAAGATAGAGCTACCTGTGAAGACGAGTGAGCCAGTTCTCGAGTGGGAGGGCAGAACCTACTCGGAAGAGCTTAGGAAAGCCCTCAGGATTCACCCCAACGACAACGACACTGAGGCATTCTTCATTGCGAAGATAGTGAAGCCAGGGGAGGGAGAAGCATGAGCGAGAACCCGAGGGGAGAGATAGGGAAGACGAACGATACCGAGCTCGTGAAGAAGCTTTTGCTTGAGAATTACGGCTACGCTCCGGATTTAATTTACGAGATACGCGGCAGATACCACAAGGTCTATGCATACAAGCCTTGCGACTTTGAGGTGAAAAGTACGGACAGACAGGGGGTCTATTTTGGCAGGATAGAGAGCGACGGGATAAGGCTCACCATCGAGGGGAGCTTCCTGGTTGGACCAAAAGCGACGAAGAACATTGTTGAGCTGGATAAAGAGCGAGCCAAGCGCTATCTTGCCGGCGAGAGCGTTTGGATTGACGAAAACCTTCACGGCTGGATCATTGTCAAGTGGGGGAGCTACTACCTCGGTTCGGCCAAAGCCAAGGGGGGCAGGCTCATCAACTACGTACCGAAGGAGAGAAGGTTGAGAGTCTAACGCGAATTAGGGATTTCATATGGGGTAATTCTTTTAAATTTTAATAGTATAGTTAGAACTTGATTGCTTATGCAGTCTAAGAGGTGCGATATACATTATCTCGTAACACGGATTATTAATCCAACGTTGAACTGGATTATAGTGACTATGCGTTCATCCCAACATGTACTTAAGGGCAGGATTAACACCCAATATGGACCGGCAAATTTAAGGTGGAGAGATACTACTATATGGGACAGCTTTTCGATAGAATTAGAAGTTTGGAGGGATGACCTTTGGAGATATGAGAAAAAAGAGTCAGTAGACCCTGAATTAATACTTGAACCTTTGTTCAGTATTCTTTCGAGGATGGAGGCTAAACTTCCAGACAATGAGAAAAAACAAAGAATACTCTCTGAGCTTTACGAGATGGTTCTAAGAATTGGCAGATACTTGGAAGCTGAGGAGTACGTGAAAAAAGAGTTATCTGAGGTAAAGTCAAGAGCCGCTTATATCAAGGAAATGGATGAGAATCTAAAGAATACTATCCGAGAGAGCCAAAGAAAACTTTCGAGAGAAGCTCCAATAGTTTACTCCTCTCTCAACAATAGTGTATCTGTCCCCAAAATCTCTTCTCGACAGAGTTCCATCGAGACTAGAGGGATTCCAGCACTGATAATAATTAAAAATTCACGAATCAGAAGAAAAGGGAGACTCTGGGTGAGCAATGATGGCTGGGTTGGAATTGCCATTGATGGAAGTTCTCTCAAAGGAATTGTGAAAAGATCTAAAGTTAGAATATGTAAAGATAGTAACACAATAAAAGTTGAAATTGACAAGATTACTGACAAAGATATGGAACGATGGAACCATTATAAAAACACGTATCTTGCTCCCGAGAAATTGATTCCTGTAAATTTTGATAAAAATTGCAGCAAAAAACAGAAGACCAAGAAAAAAGGCATATTTCCTATTATAGGCAAAATACTAGGGGGAGTGACTTCCATATTTGTGGGCATTTTAGCTGTTCTCTTATTACTTTTGTTATTACTCTCGACAATTTCATACATATGGGGCTTTGTATCCCCAATAACACTTATTTTAACAGCTCCTAACAGTCAGGACATGAACTGGGTTATGGGAAATCCTTCGAGAGTGTATTTCTACGACATTGATTCAAGCTGCTATACCGCCGACAAAATAGTAATAGACTCAAGTCTAAATTATCTCTCAAAAGAGACTGGTGTTAAATTTATAGAGCTCCCTCACCCTTTGGCTCTTTTGATTGGGGGCATCAGTTATTCATGTACTCCGCCAAAGACGGAATTCGCTGCTGGTGAGGCTGAATCTGGGTATGGTGGCATCTCGATTTTTGTCATATCATGGAACAAGATAAGAATCCCCCACAATTTTATGACCCAGGAAGTAGTACTACACGAAACTTTACATGCCATGAGCTTTGGACACAGTAATGATCCCAGCAACATCATGTATCCAACTATCACAGGAGTTTCAACCTTGAATTCCCAGCTTAAGAACTACATTCACACTTGGTATGTGAAAAATCCTCTAGCATATCTCACAATAGTACCAAGGAACTTGGCACTTTTAGTGTTCATTCTGTTTATCCTAATCTCAAAAGCCAGTTAATTGGGGATAACGACTTTGTCCCTCGAAAGCTTAAAATAACGTTAGGAGAATCTAAAACGGGGGTGAGAGGATGATTCCGCTGAAGAAGATTGATAAGATAAGGTGGGAGATACCAAAGTTCGATAAGAGGATGCGCGTTCCGGGAAGGGTCTACGCCGATGATGTTCTCATAGAGAAGATGAGAGGAGATAAGACTCTTGAGCAGGCGGCAAATGTTGCCATGCTCCCTGGCATCTACAAGTATTCCATAGTCATGCCCGACGGACACCAGGGCTACGGGTTCCCAATCGGTGGTGTAGCGGCCTTTGACGTGAAAGAGGGCGTAATAAGCCCCGGAGGCGTGGGATATGACATCAACTGCCTTGCTCCCGGCTCAAAGGTCCTGACCGAGCACGGCTACTGGCTTAAGGTTGAGGAGCTTCCCGAGAAGTTCAAGCTCCAAGGCGTGAAGGTGTACAACCTCGATGAGGGCCACAACGACGCCTCAAACGTTGCCTTCGTCGCGGAGAGAGAAGTTGAAGAAGGCGAGATTGCGATAAGAATAACGACCGAGAGCGGCAGGGTGATCGAGGGAAGCGAAGACCACCCTGTTCTCACGCCAGAAGGCTACGTCTACCTGGGCAACGTCAAGGAAGGTGACCTGGTCATAGTGTATCCCTTTGAGGGAGTTGAGTACGAGGAGAGAGAGGGCATAATTCTCGACGAAGATGCCTTTAAGGATGAAGACCCCCAAGTGATAAAGTTCCTCCGTGAGAAAAACCTAGTTCCGCTCCGCTGGGAGGATCCCAAGGTAGGGACGATAGCGAGGATACTGGGCTTCGCCTTCGGCGACGGCCACCTTGGCGAGATGTCTGGAAGGCTGACCCTGGCCTTCTACGGGAAGGAGGAGACTCTTAAAGAGCTCAAGAAAGACCTCGAAAGGCTCGGGATAAGCGCGAACCTCTACGTCCGCGAGAGAGACTACAGCATCGAAACGACCAGCGGGCACTACGAGGGGAAGAGCGTCTCCGCGGAGCTGAGGGTTACCTCAAGGAGCTTCGCGCTCCTCCTTGAGAGGCTTGGCATGCCGAGGGGCAGGAAGACAGAGAAAGCCTACCGCGTCCCGGAGTGGATAATGGAAGCCCCCCTCTGGGTCAAGAGAAACTTCCTGGCCGGGCTCTTCGCGGCCGATGGGAGCATAGTGGAGTTCAAGGGCAACACGCCTTTCCCGATAAACCTCACCCAGTCCAAGGATGAGAACCTTGCTGAGAACCTCGCGGAGTTTTTGGGCGACGTTGCCAAGCTCCTCGCAGAGTTCGGCATAAAGACGACCCTCTACGAAATAAAATCGAAGAAAGGAGTTACCTACAGGCTCTCGATAGTGGGAGAGGAGAGCGTTAGAGCCTTCGTCGAGAGGATAAACTACGAGTACGACCCAGAAAAGAAGGCCAAGGGCCTCATAGCGGCCGCTTACCTGAAGCTCAAGGAGCGCGTTAGGGAGGAGCGCAGGAAGGCAATGGAGAAAGCAAGGGAAGTTTACGAAAGAACAGGAAGCCTCAAAGAGGCCCACAATGCAGTTAAAGACGTTGTCAACAGGCGCTTCGTCGAGAGGAGTATCTACGAGGGTTACCGGGAGCCGAGGGTTTCAAAGGACTTCCCGACCTTCGAGGAGTTCGCAAGGGAGAGGGGCTACGAAGGCGGCTTTGTCGCCGAGAGGGCCGTGAAGGTGGAGAGGGTTAGGCCTTCCTACGACAGGTTCTACGACGTCGGCGTTTACCACGAGGCCCACAACTTCATAGCCAACGGCGTTGTCGTCCACAACTGTGGTGTCCGTCTTATCCGCACGAACCTAACTGAAAAGGAAGTTAGGCCGAAGATTAAGGAGCTCGTCGACACACTCTTCAAGAACGTGCCGAGTGGTCTTGGAAGCAAGGGGCGCGTGAGGCTCCACTGGAGCCAGCTCGACGATGTTCTGGCAGAGGGAGCAAAGTGGGCCGTTGACAACGGCTACGGCTGGAAGGGGGACCTTGAGCACCTTGAGGAAGGCGGCAGGATGGAGGGCGCGGATCCAAATGCCGTCAGCCAGAAGGCTAAGCAGAGGGGAGCTCCACAGCTCGGTTCCCTTGGCTCGGGAAACCACTTCCTCGAGATCCAGGTCGTTGACAAAATCTACGACGAGGAAGTGGCGAAGGCCTACGGTCTCTTCGAGGGCCAAGTCGTTGTGATGGTTCACACCGGAAGCAGGGGTCTCGGCCACCAGGTAGCGAGCGACTATCTTCGCGTGATGGAGAAAGCCAACAGGAAGTACGGGGTTCCGTGGCCCGACCGTGAGCTTGTCAGCGTTCCCTTCCAGAGCGAAGAGGGCCAGAGGTACTTCAGCGCAATGAAGGCGGCAGCAAACTTCGCCTGGGCCAACAGGCAGATGATAACCCACTGGGTCAGGGAGAGCTTTGAGGAGGTCTTCAAGCGCAAAGCCGAGGACATGGAGATGACCATCGTTTATGACGTTGCCCACAACATCGCAAAGGTCGAGGAGCACGAGGTTGATGGAAGGAAGGTCAAGGTCGTCGTCCACAGGAAGGGTGCTACCAGGGCCTTCCCTGCCGGTCATCCAGATGTGCCGAAGGCTTACAGGGACGTTGGCCAGCCGGTTCTCATTCCTGGCTCGATGGGTACCGCCAGCTACGTTCTTGCTGGAACTGAAGGCTCGATGAAGGAAACCTTCGGTTCGAGCTGCCACGGAGCCGGCAGGCTCCTCAGCAGAAAAGCGGCAACCAGACAGTACCGCGGTGACAGGCTCAAGAACGAGCTCCTCCAGAAGGGCATCTATATCAGGGCGGCAAGCCTCAGGGTTGTCGCTGAAGAGGCCCCAGGCGCTTACAAGAGCGTTGACAACGTTGTTAACGTCGTCCACGAGGCTGGCATTGCCAAGCTCGTCGCCAGGATGCGCCCGATGGGCGTTGCGAAGGGCTGATGCCTTTCTTTCAACTTTTGGGGGCGTTGCAATGAAGGAACTAACCCACGTCGATGAAAAAGGTGTCAAGATGGTCGAGGTTGGGCATAAGAGGGAAGTCTTCAGAAAGGCTGTCGCGAAGGGCAGGATACGGCTCAGACCGGAGACTATCGAGCTGATAAAGGCTGGGAAGACGAAGAAGGGCAACGTTATTGCGACGGCGCAGATTGCTGGAATTCTGGCCGTCAAAAAGACGCCCGAGCTGATTCCGCTCTGCCACCCGATACCGCTCACGGGCGTGGACATCTCCTTCGAGTTCGGCGAGGACTACATCGAGGCCACCTGCGAGGTTCGCGCGACCTACAAGACCGGAGTCGAGATGGAGGCCCTGACGGGGGTAACCCTCGCGCTGCTGACCATATGGGACATGGTTAAGGCCGTCGAGAAAGACGAGCAGGGTCAGTATCCGTTCACGAGAATTGAGGGCATCCACGTAGTCGAAAAGGTGAAGGAAGAAGGCTGAGGCCTTTCTTTTCTCATTCCCTGCAGTATCCCAGGATAACATATTCGAGGATCTTAAGCAGGTCATTGAGGAAGAAGCCCAGGAGCACGAGGAAGAAGCCTGCGAACGGGTATCTCTCGTCTAAATACTGAAGGCCGAAGACTAGGGGCGCCCAGATAACGAGAGGTTGGAAGCCCATCAGTATCTTCATCATTGTTGAAGTCTGGCTTAGGATGAGCTTTTTCAGTGCTCCCTCGTTCCTCACTAGATATGCGTTTTCTTTAAGCTTGAATTCCTTCGTAAGAGGGTCGGTGGTCCTCGCAAGCAGTTTGATCCCGTCCTTGAACTTTATAAGGTAGACGTGTTCTCCAAAGGTCGACTCAAGAAAAGCCTCAACCGTCAGCTCGACGTCCCAGTCTTCTCTCAGCTCGGCGACGTGAATGCCTTTTCGCCTCAGGCCTTCCACGAACTTCTTACTATCAAACTCCAGCTCCCATATCCTAAATCTGTAGCTGGGCTTAAGGAGTCTTTCGAGGAGCATTGAAGACACCGTGTTACTGTTATCGTTAGTACTGGCGCAACTCATCCTTATAAAATTTCCCGGGAGTTTCCTTGATGGATTGTGCTGGTGTGAGACGGTGAATGTCGGAAGGTTTTTTAGACTTCGACCCATTTCTTGAACGATGACCCTCAAGCTTAACCCAGAGGCTAAGGCAATCTACCGGGCGATACTCGAGGAGATAAAGAGGCGGTTAGTCCTTCCTGGAAGCTCGGCTTTTCTTGACGAGTTTGGGCCGGTTTCTGAGAGGGGTGAAATCCTCCGCAGACAGGCGTATTTCAAAGAGAACCTGCCGAAAATCCGGCCTGAACTCAGGAAATATCTCTCGAAAGTTCGGCCCATAAAGTTCAGGCGCGACTTCCTCCACGACAGGGTTCTGATAGTTGATGAGAGCGAGCTTGAAAAAGCGGAGAATTTAAACCTCTGTGAGGTCTCGACCAGCCTTGAGGATGCCGAAGGCTATCCCCTCGTCCTCAGCACCGTTGGCTACGGCATCGATGTTAAGCTTACACCTTCCGATATAGCTCCTGAGCTCTACATCATGCCTCTATGGGAGAACAGAGAGACGCTTCAAGCCCTCGTGGGTATAGGTGAGCTCACAGGAGAGAAGAGCGTTGCGGAAGAAATTCTCGAGGCGCTTAAAGAACTCGAAGAAGTCATGGAAAAAAGGAGGCTCCTTGATGGGCTCGAAGAACTGATAGCTGGCAAGGAGCGCGAGCTGAACGAGAAGATTTCAGAAAAGCTCGAGAAGTTCAGCTTGACTTTGAGCGGGAAAGAGCTGCTTGAATTCCTGGGCGAGCTTAAAGCTGGGAACTACGAGGCGATTTTCTCGCACTTCGGAGAGGTAGAGGGCGAAATTTTAGACCTCATCAACGGGGCAGAGAAAGAGCTGAGCGAAAAGCTCGGCGTCACGGTTGAGCTGTTCTCCCGCGAGGAGCTCTATCCCGTCACAGTTCCCCCAGAGAGAGTCGAAATGCTGAGAGAGGAACTTGAGAAGGAGCTCAAGGTGGAGCTCTACCTCAAGAGCCGCGAGGTTCTTGGAAAAATCCGTCCGCTTCTGGCTAGGCTTAAGGAAGAGCTGGAGAGAGTTTACGAGCTGGACTTCTTGAGGGCAGTGAAGGAGTTTGCGGAGGGCTTCACCTTCCCCGAGCTCTGGAACGGTGGAATCGCGTTCATCAACGGAAGGCACCTATTCATCGAAAATCCCCAGCCGGTGAGCTACGTCGTTGGGAGAAAGCCTGAGAACTTTGCCCTTCCCGGCGCGGAGAAGGTAAAGGACGAGCCCGTAGTAATCCTCACCGGTGCGAACAGCGGTGGAAAAACTTCACTCCTGGAGCTGATCACACAGATAACGCTCCTCGCCCATATGGGGCTGCCAGTTCCGGCAGAGAAAGCGTGGGTGGAGCCTCTCGATGAGCTGTTCTTCTTCAGGCGTAAGAGGAGCGTTTACGGTGCCGGAGCCTTTGAGACGGCCTTGAGGTCTTTCGTGAGGGCACTGAAGGGGGAGGGCAGAAAGCTGATCCTCATAGACGAGTTCGAGGCCATAACCGAACCGGGGGCGGCGGTCAAGATAATCGGAGAGCTCCTCAAAGTCGCCTATGAGAGGGGCTTTTACGTCGTCATAGTTTCACACCTCGGCGAGGATCTGAAGAGGGAGCTGCCCTTCGCGAGGGTTGACGGCATAGAGGCCAAAGGTCTGGATGAGAACCTCAACCTCATCGTAGACAGGCAGCCGAAGTTTGGAACGCTCGGAAGAAGCACGCCCGAGCTCATAGTCGAGCGTCTCGCAAGGATGAAGCGTGGAAAAGAGAGGGAGATTTTTGAGAGGATTCTTCAGGCATTTAGGTAACCCAGCTCCTCTCCCTGTACCTGCCTCTGCTTTCTATCTCCTCTATCTTGGCCTTCAGCTCTTCCGCCTTTTCTCTGCCCCTGACATCGGCGTAGCCCTCGAGAACGGCCGCAAAGCCCTCCTCAAACCAGGTGTAGTGCGTGCTCTCCATGGCTCTCTTGAGCAGGTGCAGGTCGACGCCCTGGGCTTCAAGCGTTGGGTCGAAATCGGCCAGACCGAAGTCTATGAGGTAAACCTTTCCGTCTCGAAGGATCATGTTTGAAGTTGTAAGGTCACCGTGCACTATTCCTGCCTCGTGGAGCTTCCCCACCTGTCTCCCAATCTCCCGGCAAAGGTTCAGCCTCTCCTCCATCGGGACGCTCTCGAGGAGCTCCTTTAATCTCTCTCCCTCGATGAACTCCATAACGATTTTCATGTCCCTCAGGTCGACCTCGTAGACGTAGGGGCAGTTGACGCCGAACTCCTTCGCCTTGTGGAGCACTCTTGCCTCGCGGACGGTTCGCTCTTTCCTCAGCCTCTCGTCTATCTCCTTTATGCGGTATCTCTTTGGAATGCGGTGTTTGATGATGACCTTCTCGTTGTCCCACGGAAAGTAGAGCTCCTCGAAGTGTGCTAGGTATATCTTAGCCTCCGCTCCCTGTTTTATGAGCTCCACTCCGGTCACCTCTCCTTAAGTCCGAACTCCTCGATTAGTCTCTCGTAGTTCCCGACTGTTGCCCTTATCGTTATTACGTTTTCCATCTTCACGACGAGGGTTCCAGTTCCGTCCCTCACTACGAGGACGGCCGAATCGATGTTGCCGTCATCGAGCTTCTCGCGGGCGTATCTGAGCTTCTCCTCGTCCGACTCAAGCATATCATCAATCACGGAAGCCTCGTTCTCAACGTCCACGCTCAGGAGGTCGTACTCCTCAACGCGTCCAAAGACTTCCCTCACCCTCTCAACAGGCACCTCATAAACCCTCGGCTCCATGTTCCACACCTGGAATTGATCCGTTTTGAAGGTTTTAGCCCTTTCCCCCACTTCTATGTCAACTTTTTGTCATTTATTCAAAAATCAGTCGTTTTTTTGAAATTTTCGACCCAAAAACTTTTATAGAGTGCTGACGAAGCGTTTTTGCCAAATTGATTTAGAAGGAGGAATGTCGAATGGCACAGCTTAGTGGACAGCCGGTTGTTATTCTGCCCGAGGGAACCCAGAGGTACGTTGGAAGGGACGCCCAGAGGATTAATATCCTTGCCGCGAGGATTATTGCTGAGACCGTGAGGACCACCCTCGGTCCGAAGGGTATGGACAAAATGCTTGTTGACAGCCTTGGGGATGTTGTCATTACCAACGATGGAGCCACCATTCTTGACAGGATTGATCTCCAGCACCCTGCTGCTAAGATGATGGTTGAGGTCGCCAAGACTCAGGATAAGGAGGCTGGTGATGGTACTACTACTGCTGTTGTGATTGCTGGTGAGCTTCTCAGGAAGGCTGAGGAGCTTCTTGACCAGAACATTCACCCGAGCATCATCGTCAAGGGTTACACCATGGCCGCCGAGAAGGCCCAGGAAATACTCGAGAACATCGCCATCAAGGTCACTCCCGACGACGAGGAGACCCTTCTGAAGATAGCCATGACATCAATCACAGGCAAGAACGCCGAGAGCCACAAGGAGCTCTTCGCCAGGCTCGCCGTTGATGCCGTCAAGCAGGTCGCCGAGAAGAAGAACGGCAAGTATGTCGTCGACATCGACAACATCAAGATCGAGAAGAAGGCCGGTGAGAGCGTCGAAGAGAGCGAGCTCATCCGCGGTGTGGTTATCGATAAGGAGCGCGTCCACCCGAGGATGCCTACCAAGGTTGAGGGAGCCAAGATAGCCCTCATCAACGAGGCCCTTGAGGTCAAGAAGACCGAGACCGACGCCAAGATAAACATCACCAGCCCGGACCAGCTCTTCCAGTTCATCGAGCAGGAGGAGAAGATGCTCAAGGACATGGTCGACCAGATAGCTGCCACCGGCGCAAACGTTCTCTTCGTCCAGAAGGGTATTGACGACCTTGCCCAGCACTACCTTGCCAAGTACGGTATCCTCGCCGTCAGGCGCGTCAAGAAGAGCGACATGGAGAAGCTCGCCAAGGCCACCGGAGCTAAGGTCGTTACCAACGTCAAGGACCTCACTCCGGAAGACCTCGGCCACGCCGATCTCGTTGAGGAGCGCAAGATAGCGGGCGAAAGCATGATCTTCGTTGAAGGCTGCAAGAACCCGAAGGCCGTCACCATCCTCATCCGCGGCGGTACCGAACACGTCATCGACGAGGTTGAGCGCGCCCTTGAGGACGCCATCAAGGTCGTCAAGGACGTCATGGAAGACGGAGCCGTTCTCCCGGCCGGAGGTGCCGGTGAGATTGAGCTCAGCATCAAGCTCGACGAGTACGCCAAGGAGGTCGGCGGCAAGGAGGCCCTTGCTATAGAGGCCTTCGCTGAGGCCCTCAAGATAATCCCGAAGACCCTCGCTGAGAACGCCGGTCTCGACACCGTCGAGATGCTCGTCAAGGTCATCAGCGAACACAAGAACAAGGGTAAGAACATAGGCATAGACATCTTCGAAGGCGGACCTGCTGACATGATTGAGAGGGGCATCATCGAGCCTCTCCGCGTCAAGAAGCAGGCCATCAAGAGCGCCAGTGAGGCGGCAATAATGATCCTCAGAATCGACGACGTCATCGCCGCCAAGCTCAGCAAGCCCGAAGGTGGCCAGGGCGGTGGCATGCCCGATATGGGCGGAATGGGCGGTATGGATATGGGCATGTGATGCCCCTTTCACTTCTCTTTTCTGTCCAGCAGTTCTTATAAAGCAGCGTTAAGCAATCCTTCCGGTGGTTGTATGTACAGCGTGAAGAAAAGCAAAGCTGGCTACATTTTTGACCTTCCGAGGGAGAGGATAGCGTTCATGTTCCTTGAGGACGGCACGTACCTTATGTATCACGACGAGAAAGTCCTCTGCTACTCCATGAAGCCAGTCCCCGTTAGTAGGGAGGAAATAGAGCGCTTTGAAAAGAGCGGAGAGCCTCCAGAACTGGTGAAGTCAATAAAGTCTGGAAAATATCCGGAAGTCTGCGTCGTTAAACAGCTCCCGCCTGTAGACGAGGACTTAACGCAGCTCAATCCCGACAGGAAGTGCGTTGTCATCTTCACGGGCTTTCAGGATACGGTAATAGACTACGTCGAATGCAACGGGCAGACCCTTGCAGTGGCGAGGCTTGTGGACGAGCCCGATAGAGTCTGCAGGTTCTTTGGAAAGGGCAACTACAAAATTGCGGCGGTGAAGCTCAAGCGCGGTGGGGACTGTCTCGGCAGGAAGGAGTTTCTTCAGAAGGTCGAAGAGTGCAGGAGTGCACTTCAAGGGAACTTAAGGCACCGAAATATTTTAGTATTGTCTGGTTAGTTTAATCTTGTGGGTAAAGGTTAAGCGGAGGTGAGACCATGGGGCTCGAACTGTGGCTCAGAACCGGCCTGCTGATGGCCGTGCTTACGGGATTACTGATGGCAATAGGCTACCTCATCGGCGGAACGAGTCTAATGTTCGTAATGTTCATGTTTTCGCTCGTCATGAACTTTATCTCCTACTGGTACAGCGACAGGATAGTGCTGGCCTGGTATCGGGCTAGAATAGTTGATGAAGAGGAAGCACCGGAACTCTACGCGATAGTCAGGAGTCTTGCCGAGAGGGCTGGACTTCCGGTGCCAAGGATTGCGATAATCCCTAGCGAGACACCGAATGCGTTCGCCACTGGAAGGAATCCCAAGCACGCGGTGGTGGCCGTTACAACTGGATTGCTCAGGATACTCAACAGGGACGAGCTTGAGGGCGTTATAGCTCATGAGCTCACTCACATCAAGAACAGGGATATCCTCATAGGCACAATAGCAGCAGCTCTGGCGGGGGCGATAGTCCAGCTTGCCTACTGGGCCAGGTGGATAGCAATATTCGGAGGCTTCGGCAACGACAGGGACAGGGACAACGTTATAACGGCCCTCCTCATCGCGGTTCTCGCACCGATAGCAGCCATGCTTGTCCAGGCCGCAGTCAGCCGCTCGAGGGAGTACCTCGCCGACGAGGGAGGGGCCAAGATAAGCGGGAAGCCCCACGCTCTGGCCAGTGCACTGCTAAAGATTGAACAGGCCGTCTACTACAAGCCAATGAGGGAAGGCAACCCTGCGACGGCCCACATGTTCATAGTCAACCCCTTCAAGGGGACGAGCCTCGCGAGCCTGTTCTCCACCCACCCGCCAACGGAGAAGAGAATAGAGAGGCTCAGGAAGATCGCGGAGGAGATGGGCATCTACTTCTGAGGCCCTTCCCTTCTGTTTTTATCTTGCTTTTGCCGGATAGGGTGGATATTGTTGAGTTCTTGAATTCTATAATTGTTTAATTCTGCAATTACATCATCGACAGGCATTTAAGCGTTCGGGCGAACTCTTAAGCGGTGACGACCATGAAGGCCGTTAAAGCCACCCTTCTCTACGATGGTCTTGGCAACCTTGAGAAAGACGTTTACGTCGTGTTTGACAAGGAAATAATCGAGGTAACGAAGGAGAAACCGAAGGAAGCGGAGATAATAGCAGAGGGCGTTGTAACCCCTGCGTTCATCGATGGCCACAGCCACATAGGAATGGGCCGCTACGGCGAGCCCTACCAGGAAGGCGAGACCAACGAGCAGATGGATGCAGTCCTTCCACTCGTTGATGCGCTCTACTCCATCTACATGGACGACAAGGCCTTCAAGCACTCGATTGAGTTTGGCGTTCTGTATTCGTCCGTCCTGCCTGGCAGCGGGAACATCATCGGTGGAAGGGCCGTTCTCATCAAGAACTACGGCAGAGACATAGAGGATGCCTTCATGAAATATGTCGGTGTCAAAGCTGCCTTCGGCTACAACCCGCGCTCGACCACGAACTGGAAGGGAACAAGACCAAGCACGAGGATGGGTGCCATAGGTATTCTCCTTGACTGGCTCATAAAGACGCAGAAGACGATAGCTTTGCTTGAGAAGGGCAAGAAAGAACCGGAGGAGATAGAGCCAACGGTTGAGGCACTAATCCCTGTCCTTAAAGGAGAGGTTCCACTCAGGGTTCATGTTCATAAAGAGGACGACATTGCGGCGCTGCTCATGATAAAGCGCAAGTTTGGGCTTAAGATAACCATCGAGCACGCCTGCGACGTCCACAGCAGGGAAACCTTCGAGAAGATAAAGAAAGAAGGCGTGCCACTCGTCTACGGCCCCTTTGATTCTCTGCCCTACAAGGTCGAGCTGAAGCACGAGGACTGGAAGAACGCCAGATACCTGCTCGAGGTCAAGCCGCTCTTTGGACTGATGAGCGACCACCCAGTTACGCTCCAGGCCAACCTCTACCTCCAGCTCAGGCACTTCATAAGGCTCGGCATGAGCAAGGAAGAGGCGATAAAGATCATAACCCACAACAACGCGAAAATCCTCGGCGTTGACGACAAGCTCGGAAGCATAGAGAAGGGCAAGTGGGCCTCGCTGGTGGTCTGGAACGGCGATCCGTTCCACATGGAGAACTACCCGACGCACGTCTTCGCGGAGGGAGAGCTGATTCACGAGGTAGATTGGTGAGTTTTCTTTTTCCTAATTTTGAAGAAATGAGAAGAAAGGCCTTCAGCTCAAACTAAAGTCAAACCCCCTCGCGAAGGTGTAGGCTTCTCTAAGCTCTGGCCTCTCCTTGAGGAAGCGGAGGATGTACTGGCCGCAGTTCGAGCCGATGAGATTCTCGCGCGTGTCGCCGACCGATATAATGACGTCGTAGCCGAGCCTCTTTAAATCGTCCACGAACTTCCTGTGCTTCATCGGAAGGCCCGTCTCAAGGTCAACGTCGTTGGTGAGCTTATTCTTTAGCACGCTCACCGTCGGGTTGAGCGGCGTTATCTTGATGAGGAAGTATTCCTTCGGGAAGTACTCGGCTATGACCTCTGCATCGGCCTCGTTCTCCCTCGCTAAGGCGAAGTTGAGCGTAATCTTCTTGCCGCCCTCGTCGTAGAAGGCCTTCCCGTACTCGGCTATCCTCTCGAAGTCCCACTTCCTTATCGGGATTATCTCGTCCCTCTGCTCCGGGTTGGTCGAGTGTATCGAGAACTGGAGCTGGAAGTTGGTTGGAAACATTTCCTTCTTGAGCTCGAGGAGGGCCTCGAAGAACTTATCGGTTCCTATCGGGGCAACGGTGGAGAGTGATGGGTGGAAATTCTCGTAGCGCTCGCCCAAAATGCGCATCGCCTCTATCACCGCCATGTTGAAGCTTGGCTCGCCCATGCGCGCGAACTGCACCTTGAACTTCCTGGTTTTCGGCTTCCCGTTCCAGCGCTTGCTTACCGGATACTCAATCTGCTCGAGGAGCTCATCCACTGTAAGTCTGCCCTTGTAGAAGAAGCCAGCGTCGCACATCTTACAGCCCACGGGGCAGCCGTTGAGCGATGAAACTATGAGCACCCACTTTTCTTGCGGATTGTAGGTCGGAACCGACTCCACAAACTCCACTATGTTGTCCTTCGAAGTTTTCCCGATGTAAACGACCGCAACGTTCGGGTCTCCAACCTCACTCAGTATCTCCATATCTTTCCCTCCTCCATATGATCATGGCGGTCTTTATGCCGTCGGCTATGCTCAGGGCGGTCTGCCTGTAAATCCCGTTCTTCACGTCGCCGACGAGGAGAAGGTTATCGTCCTCAATCCCTTCGACGAGCTCGACGTTGGGAACCCTGCCTATCGCGCCGAGCACCAAATCAACCTCAAAATCGCCAGCGCTGGTCTTGGCTAAAAGCTTTTCTCTCCGCTCGATTTTCCGGAGCTGTCCCCGGAGAGTTGTTATGTTCGGCCTCTCGGAGACGAGCTTCTGGAGATAAGGTAATGCTTTGGGCTCGCTCCTCATGAGAATTATTACCTCATCGCTCATCTCGCTCAGGGTCATGGCGTAGTCAAAGGCCACATCGCCGCCGCCGATGATGAGAACCCGCCCATAGTGCTTCTTTGGAACTTCAGCGACGTGGTAGACTATCCCCTCGAAGGGAAGCTTTCTCGGTCTCGTCCCCGTCGCGACCACGAGGTATTTGAAGCGGTAAGTTCCTTTGTCCGTTTCGACCTCAAACAGCTCGCCGGTCTTTCTCACGGCCTTGACTTCCTCGTAGAGGATTTTCAGGTCGTATTTTTTTACGTACTCCTCAAGAATTTCGACGACCCTCTCGCCTTTGATTCCGTCGGGAAAGAACATGGTGTTCTCCACGGAGTAGGCGTTCCTTATCAGCCCCCCGATTCGGTCGCGCTCGAAGATTACGCTTTCAATGCCGTAGCGCTTGAGCTGGACGGCCGTCGCTATGCCGCCGATTCCAGCCCCGATTATTCCGACGAGAGCCATTCTAACACCTCCGAGAGAAGCGGCGTAACCGCGAAGCCGTGGGAAAGGTTTCTAAGCGTCGCCTCGTGGAAGAACCTGTTCTGGGTCAGTGTTCCGTCAACGGGAAATACCACCTTAAAGCCCCTCACGAAGGCCTCCCGGGCGGTCGTCTCGCAGCAGAGGTGGGTCATGACGCCGGTGACGATTATGGTCTCCACGTGGAGTTTTCTTAGAATGCCTTCAAGTTCGGTTCCGTAGAAGGCATTGTAGGTGCTCTTCTCGATTACGGTTTCGGCAAAGGGCCTGAACTCCCCGAGGAGCTCGTTCATCGGGTCGTCCCTTTTCATCTCGTCGCCCCACCAGTGGGCCATTATGTCTTTTTCGTGGTAGTGGCGCGTGAAGATTATCGGGACTCCGAGCCTCGAAGCTTCTCCATAGAACCCTACCAGCCTCGGAACGAAGCGTCTGGTCGAAGGGAGATAGGCTTTACTTTCCTCGCTCAGGAAGTGGCGCTGAAGGTCTATCGCGAGAACGGCGACCCTCTTGAAGGGCCGTATCTTCTCCCACTTTCTCTGCCTGAAGTACCGCTCCCTCATCTCCAATATAAAGTCCTCGGTGAAGTAGTCCTCCTTCATGGGGAGAAGAAGGAAAAAGCCGTTTAAAGGCTTATCCCCCTCGTCATCGCGCCGTCTATGACCACCGTCGAGCCGAGCATGTACTCTGCCTCATCGCTCAGGAGAAAAGCCACCAGCGAACCTAACTCGTCCCATCTGCCGGTTCTGTGGAGGGGTGTTCTGCCCAGCACTTCCCGCTCCCAGGTCTCCTCAAAGGTCTCGCCCCTCGACTCGGCAACGGCCTTGAGGTTCTCCCGTGCGCCAGGCGTATCAAAGCTGCCGAGCAGAACGCTGTAGGCCCTTATTCCGTGCTTTCCGTAGGTTCTTGAAACGCTCTTCGCCAGCTGAACCAGGCCGGCCCTCGTAACGTCCGCCAGAACCAGCGGCGGCATTGGCTCCTTTATCGAGACAGAGTTGAGGTAAACTAGGACTCCCTTCCTTTTCCCTTCAAGCCACGTCTGGACGAGGAGGGTCGTCAGGTAGCCTGGGGCAACTGCGTGGAGCTTCGCGGCCTCAACCCAGTCATCATAGCCCGCCTCGTGGAGGAGGCACGGCTCGCAGCGGACGTTTCCGGCATTCCAGACGAGGGCATCAATTCCACCCAAAAGCTCCCGGGACTCCTTGACGAGGTTCTCTAGGCTCCGCTGGTCGCAGAGGTTAGTCTTAACTGCGTAGACTTCTCCGAAGGGGGAGAGCTCGTCGAGGGCTTTCTTCAGGTTCTCCTCGCTCCGTGAGCTTATAACGACTCTCGCGTTCCTCTTCAACAGTTCCCGCGCCACGTTGAACCCTATTCCGCGTGATGAAGCCGTGACTATCACACCCAGGCCCTTGAGGTCTATCTCCACGCTCATGATCGTTTCTTCACCCGGGGATTAATAAACGTTGGCTGTCATTCTGACAAAGATTACCCGAATTAGGGTAACCTAATTCGTCTCATCGTCGGTGTTTCGAGAGAAAACAACTTAAGGTGCAAAACCTTCGGTTTTAGACAGACTTCTTTAAAAATTTTGGGGGTGATTGTGTGAGGTTCTACATCTGCGGGGAGAGAGAAGAAGCTAAGCCTTTTAAAATAGGGATTATCGGAGCGGGACCTGCAGGCCTGGCCGCCGCGGGTTATCTGGCGTGCAGGGGTTATGAAGTTCACGTCTATGACAAGATGCCTGAGGGCGGTGGAATGGTGGCCTTTGGCATTCCCGAGGCAAGAATTCCAATAAGGGCTGTCAGAGAGGGCGTCGAGGCTCTTGAGCGGCTGGGCGTCCACTTCCACTTCAGAACGAAGGTGGTCTATGATTCCCCAAAGGAGCTCGGCGACGAGTGGGCCGAGCACTTCGTTTCGATTGAGAAGCTTTTGAGCGAGTTCGATGCTCTCATAATAGCGACCGGTGCTTGGAAGCCGAGAAAGCTGAAGGTTCCCGGTGTTGAGCTTCCCGGAGTTTACGATGCCCTCAGCCTGCTCCACAGCATAAAGATGGCCCGCATAGGCTATTACTCCTGGGAAAGAATCCCTGACCTTAAGGGGAAGCATCTCGTAGTGATCGGAGCCGGCTACACAGCAGTTGATGTCGCCATGGAGGGTCGTCTTCTGGGTGCGGAAAAAATAACCATGGTCTACCGCCGCTCTCTCGAGCACAGCTACGCTAAGGCCGAGATAAGAAAGCTCATCGCAGAGGGCGTCGAGTTCGTAGAGCACGCGACTCCCGCCAGGATACTAGGGGAAGAGAAAGTGGAGGGCGTTGAATTCGCTAAAACAAAGATAGTCGGGGGAAACGTCGTGACGACGGACGAGCACTTTGTCATAGACGCAGACGTCGTTGCCTATGCCATCGGCCAGTTGCCCACGAGTCCAATAAAGGAAATCGTCTGCGCCAGCGAAAAGGTGCTGGAGGAGGCGGGAATATTCTTCGCCGGTGACGTCATAACTCCAAGGAACATAGGCACCGCCATAAGAGAGGGAAGAGCCGTCGCTGAGAGGATAGAGGAGTGGCTCCTGAGGAAGGCACCGCGCAGGGTCTTTCCCGTTGCTATGACCGGCAGGCTCATAGCGGAGGTCCTCAGCGGTAAGTGCTGAGCAAAGTTTATACGCCCTCCCCTGAACCCACTATCATGACCGAGCCAAAAGATATAGTCCTCAAGGAATCGGAAGAGATTGAGGGAACGCCCATCAAGGGGCCGTGGCTGGATGAAGTGAGGAGCCTTGAAGAGGTCATCGATTACTATCACCGCATAGGCTTCCAAGCAACGCACCTTGGAAGGGCCATCGAAATATGGAAAAAGGTGGAGGAAAAGCGCGCCAGCGGCGAAGCGGTCAGGGTCTTCCTCGGCTACACTTCCAACATAGTCTCTTCTGGCCTCAGAGAGCTGATAGCATGGCTAGTCAAGGAGGGCAAGGTGGACGTCATCGTAACAACGGCTGGCGGCGTTGAGGAGGACTTCATAAAGGCCCTAAAGCCATTCATTCTGGGCGACTGGTACGTCAACGACGCGGAGATGAGAGAGAAGGGCATAAACAGAATAGGCAACATCTTCGTGCCCAACGACAGGTACATTGAATTCGAGAAGTACATGATACCCTTCTTTGAACGGGTTCTTGAGATGGAAAAGGAGCGCGGGAAGCCGCTGACGGCGAGCGAGTTCATCTACGAGATGGGCCGCTTCATGGACGAAAAGCTCGGGAAGGAGAAGGAGCGTTCGATAATCTACTGGGCCTACAAGCGGAACGTCCCGATATTCTGCCCTGCTATAACCGACGGCTCAATAGGGGACATGCTCTACTTCTTCAAGGAGGAGCGCGGAGACAGGGAGCTTATCATAGACGTAGCCAACGACATCGTGAGGCTCAACAACCTGGCTGTCACGGCGAAGGAGACGGCCTCGATAATCCTTGGAGGTTCTCTGCCGAAGCATGCAATAATAAACGCCAACCTCTTCAGAGGAGGAACGGACTACGCGATATACATCACCACTGCCATCCCCTGGGACGGCTCGCTTAGCGGCGCGCCGCCGAGCGAAGGAGTGAGCTGGGGCAAGATAAGGGCAAAAGCTGATTACGTCGAGATATGGGCCGATGCGACGCTCGTCTTCCCGGTGCTGGTGTGGAAGGTTATGAGGCGTTGAGTTTTACCTTTTTGTATTGTTTGTGGACTTTATTCAAACTATTCCCTCCGGTGCGTTTTAAGATGTGTCGAATGCCCTGCAAAATACTTTTATTTGTGTATAAAGTATGTACATTCGGGGTGAAATATTGACGCTGACGTTTGATGAAGTTCTTAAACGCCCCAAACGGGGCAACATTGATGAAGCCCTTGTTGAACTCAAAAGGCTCCTTAAAGACAAAGTCTCAACGAAGCCCGCCGACCTTTTCTCGTACAGCCACGACTACTGGCTCATAACCTTCCACTGGCTTCTGAAGGGTGAAGTGCCAGCACTCCCAGACGCGGTGATCTTTCCGGAGAGCGAGGAAGACGTTGTGAACGCAGTTAGGGTGGCTCACGAAAAGGGCGTTCCTCTCTACCCCTACGGCGGCGGCTCTGGAGTTTTAGGGGCAACAGTGCCTGAGTACGGGGGCATAGTGGTTGACCTGAAGCGTCTTAGGGACCTGAGACTTTACGAAGATGACCTTATGGTCGAGGCCGGTGCTGGAGTCAACGGCTATTACATCGAGGAGTACCTCAACAGAAGGGGCTACACACTCGGCCACTTTCCACAGTCGCTCTACCCCTCAACGGTGGGCGGCTGGGTTGCCACCAAGGCTATAGGCCAGTTCTCGACCAGATACGGCGGCATCGAGGATATGGTGCTTGGCCTAAGGGCGGTAATTCCGCCTGGGAAGCTCATCGAGCTCAAACCACACCCAAGGACGGCAACGGGTCCAGACCTGCGGAAGCTCTTCGTTGGGAGCGAGGGAATATTCGGCATCATGACTAGGGTATGGCTCAAAGTCCGTCCCTACCCTGAGGAGCGCTTTTTGCTCTCCTTTGCATCGGAGAGCCTTGAGGAGGCCCTGGACTCCGTCAGGCGGATACTTCACCGCGGTGCGAGGCCGGCAGTGGTGAGGATATACGACCGCGTCGAAACGAAGAGGCACTTCTACAAATTCGAAGAGCTGTACGGAAAGATAGGGACGGTCATCATAGTCGAGGGGGACTCTAGGCTGGCAAGGGCCGAGAAGGAAATCGTCGAGAGGGAGTTCAGGGGAGTGCCTGCTGGGGAGGAACCAGTGAGGCACTGGCTCAAGACGCGGTTCAACGTGAAGGAGATATCCGAGTTCGCGCCGATCGGAGTAGTCATAGACACGATAGAGGTCGCGGTAAACTGGAGCAGGGCTGCGGAACTTTATGAGAACGTCATCAGGGCCATGAAGTCTGTCAAGGGCACGCTGATGGCTTCTGCCCACGCTTCGCACTTTTACGACCAGGGAGTCTGCTTCTACTTCACCTTTGCAGGCGTTCCCCCGAAGGGCAGAAGCGCGGAGGAGTTCTACAACGCGGTCTGGGATGCCGCAATGAGGGCCACGCTCGATAGTGGAGGCACGATAAGCCACCACCACGGAATAGGCCGTCACAGGCGCAGATGGCTCGCGGAGGAGCTGGGAGATGCCTACGAGGTGCTGAGGAAGATTAAGCTCGCGATAGATGAGAAGGATGTTATGAACCCCGGCAATATGGTGATGTGAATGCCCGGGAAGTGGGACTGGCTCAAGGACGAAATCGGCTTCTCGAACCTTCTTACAGGCGGAAGGATGATCTTCAAGGTCGTTCAGGGAAAGCTCTCAGCGGATGACCTGACCAAGTGCGCCCTCTGTTCCAACATGTGTCGCCATGCCTGTCCAGTTTCGATAGTTGAAGGGCGCGAAACGACCTCCCCTGCAGGGAAGGCGCGGATCGCGCTCATGATACGCGAGGAACGGATTGAACTGAACCTCGACAACCTGGAGCCCCTGTACACCTGCCTCGGCTGCGACCTGTGCACCCCCTACTGTCCGTTTGAGTTCTCGGTCGCCGATCTCATCCGGCCGGTGAAGGAAGAGGCCGTGAATATGGGTGTGGTGTTCGAAGAGTTCAGGGAAGTTTTTGAAAACCTCGAAACGTCAGGGGACGTCTACGGGAACACTGATTCGGGTGCGGACGGTTCGGGGAAAGTCCTCTACTTCAGGGGATGCACCGTGAGGAACGAGAGGCCGGAACTGGCCGAAAAGACCCTGACTCTCCTCGAGAAGCTCGGCTATGAAGCCTTCACCATAAGCGAGACCTGCTGCGGCCTCCCGGCGTACAACCTTGGCAATACGGAGCTGTTTAAGAAGGTCGCCAAGAGAACCGCGGAGAGGCTCAACGCCGCGGGTGCGGAGCTGATAGTCACCTCGTGCCCCTCTTGTGCCTACACCTTCCGCGTCCTCTACCCCAAATACGGGATAAAGCTCAAACCTCAGGTTCTGCACATAACGGAGCTCCTTGGTGAGGTCATCGGCGGTCTGAAGCTGAAGGCAGCTGAAGCCGTGACCTACCACAACCCCTGCAAGCTCGCGGTGCATCTCGGGCGGAGAGGGCTCCTCAAGAGCCTGCTGGAGAATGTGGAAGGGCTTGAAATCAGAGAGCCGCGCAGAGAGCTCTTCTGCTGCGGTCACGGTGGGAGTGCCGTCTCAAGGCTGAAGCCGGAGCTTGCCGAGGAAATTGCCGCGGAGAGGAGGGAGCAGCTCAGGGACGGCGCAGCCAGAGTCGTGACGGCCTGCCCGAGCTGTGAACTGGCACTCAACGGGGATGGTCTGGAGGTTATCGATATAGTCGAGTTCCTGCTGGAGAGGATGGAAGAATGAGCCTCGAATCAAAGGTTCGGAAGGCCCTTGGAAGGTTTCCGTACAGAATCACCTTCGAGATCAGGGACGGCGTGGTCTTCCTCGACGGGGAAGTGGAAGCTTACGAGGAATGGGTCAAGATCGGACTTGCAGTAGGGAGCATCAAGGGCGTTGAGGGCGTGGTGAACATGATAAAATGGAAGGACTACCCCGAGGAGGAGCTCAGGCGTAAGAAAGAGCGGAGGAGGAAGCTCTACGAGGAAAACAAGGATAGAATTATCGGCGAGTACGACGTTGTCATAATCGGGGGCGGTGTTACCGGAACGGCGATAGCGAGGGAGCTCTCAAAGTACCGGCTGAAGGTCGCCCTCCTCGAAAAGGCCACCGACGTTTCTGTGGGGGCATCAAAGGCGAACAACGGGATGATACACCCTGGCGTGGCTGCGAAGCACGGCACGCTGAAGGCCAAACTCAACGTCAGGGGAAACGCGATGTATGATGAGCTTGCCAGGGATTTGGGGGTCAAGTTCAAGCGCGTCGGAAGCCTCTGGCTGATAACCCCACGGACACTCCAGAAGTACAGGAGATACCTGCCGGGCCCGTTCTACAAATTCGTCTCGGCCTACATCCTCCCGTACATCGTGAAGCTCAAGGGCATGCTGAACGGCGTTAAGGGAATACGCATAATCAGAGGCGAGGGGATATGGAAACTGGAACCTAAGGCCACGAGGGAAGCCTGGGCTGCGGTTTACGTGCCGTCAACGGGAATACTTGACCCCTATGACCTTGTCGTCGCCCTGGCGGAAAACGCGATTGCCAACGGTGTTGAAATACACCTCGAGACAGAAGTGGTGGGCTTCATCAAGGAAGGGGAGACCATTAAGGGCGTCGTTACGAACAGGGGGACTTTTCTGGCGAGGTACGTCGTGAACGCCGCCGGCGTTTTCGCTGATGAGATAGCCGAGCTTGCCGGCTCGAGGGAGTATACCATACACCCGAGGAAGGGTGTGATCCTTCTCTTCGACAAAGAGCTTGAGGGATGGGTGAACCACTGCGTCACCGAGCTCAGGTTTCCTGCGCCGGCCCATACCAAGGGTGGTGGCATAAACCCCACCGTTCACGGAAACATCCTCTGGGGGCCGACCGCGGTCGAGGTGCCGGATAAAACCGACACGTCAGTCCATCCCGAGGAGATCGAAGAGATACTCGAGCGCTACAAGGACATATACCCGGACTTTCCGAAGCACAGGATAATCCGCTACTTTGCCGGGGTCAGGGCGCCGACCTTCACGGAGGACTTCATAATAAGGCCTGCCAAGTGGGTGAAGAACCTCCTCCACGTCGCTGGGATACAGTCTCCTGGGCTCGCGTCAGCACCTGCGATAGCGGAGTACGCCGTCGAGCAGTTGCGCTCGATGGGGCTCACTCTGGAGCTGAAGCCCGACTTCAACCCGTACAGGGAACCGATTCCTCGTGCGAGCGAGATGAGCCTTGAGGAACTCGATAGGAGGATAAAGGAAGACCCCCGCTGGGGCAACATCGTGTGCACCTGCGAGATGGTATCGGAGGCTGAAATAGTGGAGGCGATACGCCGGGGCGCGAGAACCCTTGACGCCATCAGGAGACGCACGAGGCTCGGGATGGGAACATGCCAAGGCGGTTACTGCACGCTGAAAGCGGCGGAGATACTATCAAGGGAGCTGGGAGTTCCGATTTCCCAGGTCGTCAAGGAGAACGGTGGGAGGCTCTTCAACGGCACCGTTAGGGGTGAGGGGCCGTGAAGGATGTCGTTGTGATCGGTGGAGGGCCGAGCGGGATGGCCGCGGCGGTTAAGCTCGCCGGTAAGGGCTACGATGTTGCGCTCATCGAACGAAAGGAAGAACTCGGTGGTATCCTCGACCAGTGCATCCACGACGGCTTCGGGACCAAAATATTCGGAAAGGCCCTCTCCGGACCGGAGTTTGCGGGCCACTTTATGGATGAGGTTAGCAAACTTGGCCTTGAGGTGCACCTGAACACGTACGTCAAATCCGTAAACGCCGGGGGAGACGTCAAGGAGCTTGTGACGGTGAGCCCGCGAGGTGTCGAGCGCATAAAGGCCCGCTCGATAGTGTACGCCATAGGCTGCAGGGAAAGGCACCCCTTCGAGATAAAGGTCGGTGGGACGAGGCCGGCGGGCGTTTACACGGCCGGAATGGTGCAGCGGCTCGTGAACCTCTACGGAATTCTGCCCGGGAAGAAGGTCCTCATGGTCGGCGGCGGGGACGTTGGCATGATCGTTGCCAGGCATCTTTACCTAGAAGGGGTTGAGTCTATAATGGTCGTCTTTCCGGAGGAGTTCTTCGTTGGCCTCCCGAGGAACGTCCAGCAGTGCATCCTCGACTTCAACATACCTTTCAGGCCGAGGACGGTGGTGAAGGAGATAGTGGGGAAGGAGAGGGTCGAGGGAGTAATCCTCGTGAAGGTCGACGAGAACTGGAGGCCCATACCCGGCACTGAAGAGTTCTACCCCTGCGACACGGTGATATTCTCCGTTGGCCTCGTACCCTATGCCAAGAAGATGAGGGCAATTGGGGCCGAGATAGACCCGAGAACCAGAGGGCCGGTCGTGAACGAGTTCTTCGAGACGACCGTGCGGGGGGTCTTTGCCGCCGGCAACCTCGTCCAGATATTTGACTACGTTGACGACGCCGTTGAGAGCGCTTACATCGCGGCAGACGGCGTTGAGAAGTACCTGGCGGGCGAGGGACGGCTTGATGACCCAGTACCTTTCAAGCCCGGGAGCAACGTCCGGACGCTGACGCCCCACCGGCTGGAATGGGAGGACGAGAGGCCGGTGGTTGCTTTCCTCAGGCCTGCCGTCGAAGGTCGCGCGTGGATAATCGTTAGGGACGGGAATGGAGAGATTCTGAAGAAGGAGTTCCGGCAGTATGTGAGGCCGTCGACGCTTGAGCGGATTGAGATCCCTCGGGAAGCTATCGACGGAGCGGAAGAGGTGTACATCGATGTCGCCGGAGTATGAGGTTCTCTGCATTCGGTGCCCCAAGGGGTGCAGGCTGAGGATCACGGTCGAGAGGAACGCGGTTCATGTCGTTGGCTTTGCCTGCCTTGAGGGCAAGAGATTTGGGGAGGAGGAAGTGCAGAACCCGAGGCGCATTGTCACGACGACCGTGAGGATACTCAACGCCCGCTATCCGCGCCTTCCGGTGAGAACGGCAGAACCCGTGCCCAAGGACAGGATTCGGGACGTTATAGATGCTCTCAAAGGGCTCGTTGTGGAGGCCCCGGTCAGGCGCGGTCAGGTTATCATGAAGGATGTTGCTGGAACCGGTGTTGATGTGATAGCGGAGAGGGACATGGAGGCGGTTGAATGAATTACTACCTCATCCTCGACGTTGGGACGACGAACGTCAAGGCCTACGCTTTTTCCGAGGAGGGGGAGAAGCTCCTGGAGAAGAGCATGAGAACACGGCCCGTTTATCCGGAGCCTGGCTGGGCCGAACTCGACCCCGAAGAGCTCATTGAAACGGTTAGGCGGCTCATAGACGAGGTTACTTCTTCCCTTGGGATGCCAAAAGGAATGGGCATCACCAACCAGCGGAGCTCCACCGTCGTGTGGGACGACGAGGGCGCCCTCCACAACATGATAACCTGGCAGGACACGAGGACCAAAAATATCGTGGAGGCCTTTTCCCGCGATTTCCTTGTTCGCTTTGGTAGGGCTCTCGGAAAGGTCTTCTACGGACTCTCCCGCCTCGTTCCCGGAATAGCCAGCCTACCAAAGGGAGCCTATATAATCACCCTGGCCCACGTGGGCTTCGGCACTTCCCACTCCTCGATGCACCTACGCTGGCTAATGGACAACGTCCCCGAGGTTCGGAGAGCCCTGGAACGCGGTGAAGCGAAGTTCGGCACGATAGACAGCTGGATAGCGTGGAACCTGACGGGGAAGCACGTGACGGACTACACGAACGCATCCGCGACAGGCCTCTTTGACCCATTCTACCTCAAGTGGAGCGACAACATCATGGGCATTGTTGGGATTCCTAAGAAAATCCTTCCCGGGCTCCAGCCGAACGACCTCCCTGTGGGGGAAACGGACTACGGTGTGCCCCTCCTCACGATGGTGGCAGATCAGCAGGCGGCCCTTTACCGTGCGGGCGTTGAGCCGGGGAGCGCGAAGATGACCCACGGAACAGGGACCTTCGTCGATCTGAACGTTGGAGAGAAGCCCAAACCCGCGTCGCCAGGCCTCTACCCGATGGTCGCCCTTAAAACCAGGAAAAAGACGCTCTACCTCCTTGAGGGGATAATAAACGCCTCGGGCTCGGCTATTGACTGGCTGCTGAAAGTGGGGCTCGTCGAGGACTACTCCGAGATCAGCGGTGCGTTTAAAGACCCTACCCTTCCAAGGGTGCTTTTCATACCCGCCTTCGCCGGCCTCTCGACGCCCTATCTGAGGCCTGACTTCAGGGGAGCGCTCCTCAACCTGTCGTTCAGCGTTGGAAGGGACGACGTCATCAAGGCGCTCATAGCGGGGATAGCGATGAGGGTCGCGGAGGTCATAGCCGCCATGGAATCGGGAACCCGGGTTGAGATTGGCTCCCTGACCTCCGACGGGGGCGCTTCGCAGATCGACCCGCTCCTGCAGCTGATAGCCGACTTCAGCGGGAAAAGGATCGTACGGCCGGAGGAGCTCAACGGCTCCGCGCAGGGAACCTTCATGATAGCACGCGCGGTTGCAGAGGGAAGGGATGTCCTGAGCGCGTGGAAGGAGCCCAGGGTAGAGAGGGTTTTCGAGCCGAGCGGGGAGAAGCACGAGGACTTCAGAAGGCTGTGGGAGGAGTTCATGGGGAGGCTGCTCTGAATTTCTAGTTTTCTATTCTCTCAGCCCTTCTAGTATTTTCTCCTCCCCACCTGGCAGCACTAGAGGCCTTGACAGGTGCTTCCTCGCGTCTGGCGGCACTTCGTAGATTTTCATCTCCAGCTCGCGCGGGACTTCAACCGGGATGAGCTTCTTCGGCATCTTATGGCCACAGCGCTTGCACTTGAGGTAATCACCCTTGCTCTTCATCGTCCCGCCGCACTTCGGGCACTTCGGCTTCTGGTACTCGATCCTCGGAACGAGCTTCACCGGATAGAACTTTTCGAGGTTAAGCGTCAAAACGCCCTCGTGCTCCTTAACGCCTCCAGCGGCTATGATCTCGTCACCCGGAAGAAGCTTCCTCACGTAGTTCCTGAACTTCTTGGTCGGCTCGAAGGCAGCAACGCGAATCCTTCCCGTTTCATCCTCAAGCTCAAAGAATACGTGCCTCCCGCGCTCCCAGTAGGGCTTAACCACCGTTCCCCTAACCACCGCGCTGTCGTAGAGTTTCAGCTCGCCGATTTTTTTGTATGTAAGGTGGTCGTCCGTGTTCTGGTTCGTCTTGTAGAGCTGGTAAAACGCCACTGGCTCCTCAAAGCGAACCATCTCAAAGGTCTGGAGAACCTTTCCTCTGTCAATTCCCCTGATGCCAACCAGAACGGGATCCTTGCCGTGAGGGGTTATGAGGACGCTCCTCTTGTAGGGGTCAACGTTATCGTAGGTAAAGGGATAGCTCCAGCTATCGGCCAGAAATACACTCTCCCCGTCCACTCTCCTCGGCGTTCCCCAGTTGTCGGGCTCTCTGTAAGCTAACAGCTCGTAGGTGAACCTCTCCAGCGGGTAAGCAACCGCCGCGAGCGCGCCGATTATGCCCCTCCCGACTTTGAACTTGAAGTACTCTGCCTCAACTTTCTTCGCAACCCTTTCAGCCTCCTCGATCGTAACGTGCTCCCTCAAAGCCCTCAACGAGAACTCGCGGAGCTCTTCTGGAATATCTCCTTCGAAGAACACGACACCGGGGTTAGTATTTTCGTGCTCGAAGTCGGCAAGCCGATCCACGTAGAAGAGGACGGTGTTTTTAACCTCGGTTATAAGCTCCTCATCAACTTCAAAGGTCATCGCCACCGCTCCATTGCCGCGGGTCTTGTAGGGAATGTTCGGGTTGAGCCTGATCAAGCGGGGAAGGTCTATGGGCTCCGCTATCCGGGACAGCTCGCGGTAGAGGATGGCACCGAGGTAGGTAGTGCACATGCCGTTCGGTGAGTCAGTGTCGTCGATGCCGATGTGGAGCCTCATGGTTGGAAGAAAAAGGGGAGGGGTTTAAAAAGCTAAGGCTCGCGGAAGAGCTCGTAACAGAGAACATCAACGAAGCCTTCCCCTGGGACGTACTGATGCTTCCTCCAGCGGCCGGCCAATTTGAAGCCGTTCTTTTCGAGAATCCTAATTGAAGCCCCATTGCTCTCGTAGACATGGGCATAGACTTTCCTCAGGTTGAGCCACTCAAAGGCATAGCGAACCGCCAGAGAAACGGCCTCACTGGCGTAGCCGCGGCCCCAGTATTCTTTCCCAATGAAGTAGCCTAGCTCGGCGCGTCCGTTGTGAAAGTCGATTTTGTGAAGTCCCACGAGTCCAACGAGGGAGCGCGAGGAGTTCTCGATTACCGCAAAAACCTTTTCGTGCTTCTTTTCTCTTCTCAGTGTCTCGTACCATTCGAGCTCGTCCTCGTAGAAGAATATCTCCTCCGGAAAGGAGAGGTAGCGCCTTACGTCTCTGTCGTTGTACCAGAGCCAGACATGCTTCAGGTCTTCGCGCAGAAGTATCCCGAGTGAAACAAGGTTCCCTTTAAGGATTATCGGCCTCATGCAAACACCTTAACTTTATTAAGGCCTTTCACCTATTTAAAAATGATGGACAGGGAGAGACTCATAAGAACCGTCGAGGCAATACTCAGGGGCACGGGCTACAAAACCGCAAGAATGGAGTTTAAAGGTGCGTGCTTTGATATAGTGGCGAGCAGGTTACTCTTGTTGCTCTTCATTAAAGTAGCGACCAATATAGACACTGTAACCGAAGAGCAGGCAGAAGATTTGAAGAGACTTTCCAAGTTCTTCAAGGCCTCACCGCTCATCGTCGGCCTAAGGAGCAAGAACGCCGAGCTCGAGGAGGGTGTTGTCTACGAGCGCTTCGGCATTTATGCCCTGAGGCCGGAAACCCTCTACGATGTCCTCGTCGAGAACGAATTGCCAGCGATCTTTGCCGAGCGCGGCGGCTTCTACGTTAGAATAAACGGCAGGCTTTTGAAGCACCTCCGCGAGAAGCATGGCTATTCCGTGAATGAGCTGGCTCAGCTCGTGGGAGTCTCCAGGAAGAGCCTCCTCAACTACGAGAAGGGCGAACAGGCGGTTTCCCTTGAGGTCGCGATTCGCCTTGAGGAGCTCTTCGACGAGCCCCTTGCCGAGCCCATCGACATACTCCACTCAACGGTCGAGGCCAACCTCGACGTCACACCGGAGACCCCCCTCGAAAGGGAAATCTTCGAGCAGCTCAAAGGGCTTGGACTCGGCGTCGTCAAGGTCAAGAAGGCTCCCTTCAACGCGGTTTCAAAGGAAGACGAGTTCAAGATACTCACGGGCATAGACGAGAAGAAGACCCGCTCAACGGTCAAGCGTGCAGAGATGGTTGCGGAGGTAAGCAGGATAATCAACAGCGACGGTGTCTTCATCCTGGAGGAGACCAAGACAGAAGTCGTCAAGGAGGTGCCTCTCATACCCAAGGAGAGCCTCCAAGAGGTTAGAGACGCCGACGAACTCATAGAAATGATTGAGGAGCTGAAAAGGGAGATAAAGAAGCAGCTCTTCAGCTGAAGATGACCTTTCTCCAGACTTCTCTGACTTTGTCGACGTATTCCTTCGGTGAGGCTATGAGAACGGCCCACCGGGGAGTCTGTCTTCTCTTGAGGGCATTGGCCAGGGGGGTAACTTTGGTGAGGGGCTGAAGCTCGCCGTTTCCGAGGAGCACGTTTATCTCCGTGGCCTTGAGCCTCGGCTCGCTGAGCATCAGGTCGGCTATGCTGAACTCGAGGATCACCTCGCCCTCCCTGGCACCAACGGCATCGGCCAAAGCTCTCTCTATCTCCTGCCTCCTCTTGACATTCCTGTAAGCGGTCAGGAGCTCCCTCTTCTCCTCGCTCGTCAGCTCGTCTGCACTGGCTAAAACGGCCGCCTTGTAGAGTTCCCTGTACTTTATGCGCCTGACGATTTCAGCTGGATAGCCCTCGAGGTCCTCAAGCTCCACCAGAACGCGGCAGTCAATCATCTTCCAGAAGTCCCAGAGGTGGCCTTCTTCCAGGGCAAACTCTAACGCTCTGGTCAGCATTCCCTCTGCTATCTTCACCGTGTGGTGGAAGTAAACGCGGGAGTACATGAGCGAGCGGGCAACCATCATGCCCTCGACAGCCTCGATTCCCTTCTCATCAACGACGAGTTCGCCCTCATGCACCTTCAGGACTTTCATCAGCCTCTCCAGGTCAATTATGCCGTGGGCGACGCCCGTGTAGTGAGCGTCCCTTATGAGGTAGTCCAGCTGGTCGACGTCAACATCTCCGTGGAGCATCTGTCCCAAGTAGCGCTTTTCGTGCTTTCCGAGGATGAGGTCAGCAACGTCTTTCGGCGTGAAGTCGTAGCCGTAGCTTTCTATTATCTCAGGAATACTGCCCCCGTTCTCGCTCTCCGTAATGTTTATCCTCCCGAGGATGATGTCTTGGCCGAGGCGCATGTGGTCGTGCTCTTTGACGTAGTGCTTGTAGATGCTCTCGAAAGTGTGGCTGAAGGGCCCGTGGCCGATGTCGTGGAGGAGAGCACCAACCTGGAGGAGCATGCTCTCGTCTTCGCTCAGGCCTACCTCGGCGGAGAGCCTCTTGGCTATGTTCCATGCACCTAGGGAGTGTTCGAAGCGGGAGTGATTTGCTCCTGGATAGACGAGGTAAGCTAAGCCAAGCTGTCTTATGTTCCTGAGCCTCTGGAACTCCGGAGTCTTGACGAGATCGAGGATTAAGCCGGTAAGCTTCATGCTACCATGAATGCCGTCGTGAATAATCTTTCCACTCATCCTACCACCGCTGGAAGTTTGAGAAGAGCCTTAAATAAATTTTCGGCATTGTGACAAAATTGAAGAGAAAAGGTGGAAGAATTAAAGATCTTTACCAACAATATATATCCTCTTGGTCTTGCCAAGCTTTCTTGGGAGGCCTTCCTTCAGCTTCTCCAAGGGGACTGCCTCGATTGTGAGCTCTGCCTGCTTTGATTCTTCCACTTCGTATCTGACAGGATTATTTGCCCCATATATAAGCTCTCTAACTTCGTCTTCAATTCCAGCAGGCTTCTCGCCACTGTATGCGACGCGGATGATGGCCTTGGGTTTTGGGTTCTTGGGTGAGAGTGGGTGGTAGATTATCACGAAATCGAGCAGGTCGGGATGGTCGAAAACGATTTCCATCACCTGATCTATGTGGAGCTTTGCCCCGGCGAGACTTATTACATCTTTAACTCTGATAATGTTTCTGACTTCACCATCGACAACCCTTGCAAGGTCGCCTATATCGTAGTTGAAGAGCGGTAAACCTGTCAGCTCGCCGTTCCTCATCACTTTTGTTATATAGATTCGCTTATACTCATCATAACCATCGCCGTTGTCCTTGAGGATTACTACTGATTCTTCAAAATGGAACTCGGTTGTTTTCTTTTTCGTTATCACACGGTAGCCTGTTATTGCATCTTCAGTTGAACCAAAGTTATCTATAATAACTGCGTTTTCGAAGAGTTCTAAAGTAGCCCTCGCAAGTTCGGGGGTCAGTGTCTCGCCGCCGACAACTATTGTCTGTATGTCCTTCTTTATTGATTCTGGAAGGATGAGTCCTAGGTTGTAGGCGGTTGCTGTTAGACAGAATATGGCTGTGGGTTTGATGTCTTGGAGCTCCTTCAAGAGCATCTCCTTGTCGAGGAGGTATTGAATGGGTATCTGGTAATATGCCGACTTGGCGTTTATGGCCTCAAATGCTCCAAAGGCAAACATTCCGGATGAAGACGGAAGCGGTGGAAAGAAAGATGCTATCCTGTCTCCATTGTCCATGTACTTGCGTATCCATGGCTCTACTTGTCTGGCAGTTCTGAAACGGTCATCGCGCGTGTACGGGATTCTTTTTGGCTTCCCTGTAGTTCCACTGGTACGCATAACAGTATAGAACACCTGAGCCTTGTGAATGTAATCTGGCCACACCTCTTCGACTTTGTAAAGGTCGTGAGGAGTTATCTTCACTGTCTCTGTCAGCTCGGCCAACTTCTCTACGTTCATTCCGTTGGGGTCTATCCCAGAAAATTTCTCCCTCCAGAACTCAGTGCTTTTCAATGCCATTTCAAGAGTATATTGGAAATCTTCCATGTCCCTCCGGCTGATTCTTCCAACAATCAAGTTCATAGACGCTCACCGATGCAATAATTTGAACTCATGATATATAACTTTTAAAGGTTTATTCAATATACCTTGTAGATTATCTTATCATACTTTGTAGATTATCTTATCGAAAAGATGGGATTCGATGGGGAAAAGGTTTTTATATAATCCAGCCTGAGAAGTCTCCATGAATTACAGGAAGATATTGGATAATCTGTATATTAATCCCTTGGATGTTGATGAAACCAAGACACTCGAATATCTTCGGGAGGTCTTCGAGTTTCATTTCCAACGAACACCCTACTGGAAGAAGATCGCAGAGACTCTTAAGCCTAACTTTGATGATATATTTCAGGGAAACCTAAAGAATGTGTTTGAGAACATTTTCAATTCAGGACTGGCCGTTGATGAAGACTTTCTGAGGAACAACTGGCTGGAGTTTGTTCCTACCAACTATCAGGGCAGAATCCGTTTTTACCAGTCTTCTGGGACCACACGAGAACGGGCTATTGGACATTGGGACAGGCACTATCTGAAGGTTCTTCATATTTACCTCAGACAGGCGCTTGACAAAATTTACGGTCTTGATGAGATTTACAATGAAGAGCACCAAATGAGGGCAATTGCGCACGGTCCGTACGGTTGGTATCAAGATGAAATAAGTAAACTCGTCTGGAGCTATGGTGGCATATTGTATTTCATTGGCATGGAAACTGACGGATTGAAAAAAGTCTACGCGGAGCAAGGCCTTGAAGCAGCCCTTAAGATTCTTGACCCTCTCGTTAAGTACACAAAACGCGTGATGGAAAAGGACAGAATAAACCTTGTTAGGTCTGCTCCTCCTATCATGACACTCTTTGAGCCGTACAGTGAAACAATCGAGACTGCCATAATAAGCGGCGTTGGCATAAACCATGAGTTTTTTGAAATCTTATCTCAGAAGTTTGAGAACACTACGTTAATACCCCTCTATGGCTACTATCTCTTTGGTGATCTCGTTGGTATTCATAAGGGTAGTGAGTTCTGGTATTATCCCAACTACCCATTCACACTTATTTTTCCACTAAAGAATGAGGAGGATGAATATTGCATAGTTAAACATGGCGAACGGGGTAGGGTTGGCATAATAGTAGCCAGACCTGAGATTCTAGTGATTAAATTTGAAGATGAGACTGCCATCAGAGCTCCTCCTGAAGGGCCGTTCAAATGGGATGGATTTGGAAATCCCCAAAGGAATAGGGGGTGAGAAAGTTGGGTAGTATTCAAGCAATTGTTTCTGTAGAGGCAATAATGGTACTTATGGCGGACTTGGTGGCGGCTGGATGGATATTTAAGATATATCTCTACAATAAAAGGAAATCTGCCCTAGCATTCTCTCTGGCTTGGATTTTCGATTTTCTTGCGATTTCTTCTACGGTCTTTACAAACCCAATATTTCAGATGCTTGGGGTTCTATTTCTTCCGGCATTTTCGGCGTTAATGTTCTACGGATCCGTAAAGTTCCTAGAGGAGGAGTCTATTGTAGCTAGACATAAAACCCTTGCTATATTTGCACCCATGCCTGTTTTTTTCATTATTTATATGGTGGGTGTCTATGCATACACTAAAGATGCCTTTTGGACTGCAACTAGCGCTGCAACACTGGGTATAAGTGGTATCTTTGTGATAGCGGGTGGGTTATTACTGAAGGAGACTGAAGAGATATACAAAACTGCCATTAAGATCCTTTATGTTAGCATAATTCTCTTCGGAGTCCATCTTGTACCTGCCGCGCTGTTCGGAACTAATGAGTGGTATAAACCAATCGGGTTTACCCTATCTACAGTTCTAATAGTTACTATGGTAGCCGCAATGGTGAAACTCACATCATCGGAATTCTTCAAACCTCCAAAAAGAGATGATGGTAACCCCATTAATCTTGAGCCAGGAGTTGTTTTAGTCAGTGAAACCGAATATCAAGAGATCAAGGAAAAGCTAAGAGGTCGGCCAGTACTTGCATTTATTAGGAATGTGGATGACATTCCAGAGGGATGGAAATACTACTTTGTTACAACGATACCCTTCCAGGGCAAATTTGAAAACACTATAAACCCCACCAATCTTGCAAGGATAACCGAGATTTCTTATAGGTATCTTGAAGAGTTCGCAAGATCCGGCGAGCACGGGATCATCGTAATTGACTGTCTTGAATATCTTACGGTTTACAACTCGTGGGAGAGCCTCATGAAGTTCCTGTCAAAGCTGAGGGACTTTGTAATCGTCAACAATGGCACGCTCATAATCGTTCTCGAAAAGGAGAGTCTGGAACCCAGGTTCTACGCTCAGCTCAAGAAGCTCGTTGAGTGAAGGCAACTTTATATACCTCTTTTTTTAACTCCATAATGCCCCTGCGCGAGGACCCCGGGGAGAATGAACCGGGGGGCGATGCGGGGGCTACAGCTCGGCCTCAGCGAGGTCCCCACGGGAGGGCCTTCCGCGTTACGGAGCGCAATGACCGTGGGAAACCCAGGCCGAGTACAGCTGAGGCCCGCCTGGGTTAGCCCGCCCGAGCTCGCCGTCAGGCACCGATGGGGGCGGGAGTTACGGGCGGGCCATAGCATGCACATTTGTGTTCTCTACAAATTCTGCATTATTGGTCCAGATAATTGCAAAATCTGTATAGAAAAGGTTTATTTATCCTTGCGTGATATTAACAAATGTGAAAGACATGCAAGGGTTGAATACTCGGCCGGAAGACTTTGACAGCAAAATACAGGAGATAATTCCGTGGGCAAGACCAAACCCACTGACAGAGGTTATAGATGAAAAAGAACAGGAGAAACTCGAAGTCATCGAGCTTATAGAGAACCTTGCCAACCATGGAGAGCTTCCTAGCGAAGTCAAACTCCTCGTTAAGAAGCCAAAAAAAGAAGAGCTGATGGAGGAATGAGTGTTCTTTTCCGCGGTTTTACGTAGGTTGTCGGCTCATGGGCTTTCATTATGGCTGTAAGGAGTTCTTAATAAAGTACGACCTCCACGGTCTCTCCCTCTAAATAACCCTCACTGTCCTCAGGAATCATGATGTAGCCGTTGCTCTTAACGAGCGAGCTTATTATTCCGCTGCCCTTCTTCTTAATCGGCCTTGCAACACCGTTTTCGTACCAGACCTTGACGAACTCATGCCTTCCAAGCTGACTTGAAACCCTCTCGGCCAGCTTTGCGTAAACTTTGACCTCGTAGTTTTCAGCCCCGACGAGTTTCGCTAAGGCATGCTTGACGTAGAGGTAGAACTGCACGAAAACGGCAACGGGATAACCACTCATAATGAAGACCCTCTCGCCGTAGCCTATTGGCCTTCCCGGCTTTATCGTCGTCCCATGGAAAAGGAGCCTGACGAAGCGGTGGGCGAAGTCCTTGTCACCGAAGGCGCTTCCCCCTGTTACCAGGACAATGTCGTTCTCGGCCTTTGCTCTTTCTATCGCTGCTCTTATTGTCTCCTCGTCATCGGGGACGACTCCGTAAAAGACGGGTTCGCCGAAATACTGCTTAACAAGTCCCTTTAGCATAATAGAGTTGCTCTCGAGTATCTTGCCAGCCTTTAGCGCTTCCTCGTCGAACTCTTCTATCAGCTCGTCACCGGTGACAATTATCCCAACGCGCGGTTTCCTCTTGACCTTGACCGTTTTGAACCCTATGCTCTTGAGCAGTGACAGATCCTGGGGCCTTAAAACCTGGCCCTTCTTCAGCACGACCTGGCCCTTCTTCACGTCCTCTCCAGCAAAGGCAACGTTCTGACCCGGGGCGACGGGTCTGAGAACCCTGATTATCTCCCCCTCGCGCTCAGCCATTTCCTGCATGAGAACTGCATTGGCCCCTTCCGGCATCTTTGAGCCGGTCATGAGCTTTACTGCCGTTCCGGGTTCGACTTTTACCTTGCTCTCCTCCCCGGCGACTATCTCATCAATAACTTTAAGCTCAACGGGGTTGTATTCCCTAGCCTGGAAGGTGTCCTCGGCGCGCAAAGCATAACCGTCCACTGCAGAGCGGTCGAAGGGCGGGCTGTCTATGGGTGAGACTACGTCCTCGGCCAGAACCCTGCCAAGAGCTTCTTCGAGCGGTATCTCCTCGACGTCCGGGATTTCGGTTAAATCGTTTAGCATCAGCTCAAGGGCCTCTCTGTAAGGCGTCAGCTTCTTGAACTCGCGCATATTCACTCCCTCGCGTGCTTGAGTACATGATAAGCTTCCCTCTTGATTATCTCCACTCCGGTCTTGACTGCGTTCAGGCTTCCCGGCAGGCAGAAGACAACTATGGCCCTGCCATCGCTCCTGATGATTCCAGCGGTTGCCCTGGTGAGAACGACGGCTGTTCCAATCTCTTCATAGCTCCTCAGCCTGAAGACCTCGCCAAAGCCAACCAGCTCCTTATCGAAAAGCGTTCTTATGCTCTCTATCGTGACATCCCTGCTAGTTATTCCCGTTCCGCCTGTGGTAACGATCACATCGGCACCTTTTTCGATAGACTCAATGACTGCTTTGATTATTGCCAGCTTTTCGTCCGGCACGATAGTGTAATGGACGTTCTCGTTTCCACTCTCTTTCAGGGCCTCAACGAGAAACTTTCCGCTAGCATCCTCTTTCTCTCCTCTGCTTGCGGTATCGCTGACCGTTATAGCTGCAAACTTAAACTTCTTCGGCGCTTTTTTCCTGTGTTCCTCCGCTCCCATGCTATCACCCAAAAAATCTTTGCGAGGAAGTTAATAACCTTTTCAGTGATAAGCGGAAGCATTTAACAGAAAAAGCGTAAAGCGTTAATATGTCCTCCCCGTAGAGTCCCCCATGGAGTCCAGACATTTCATAAAATCATTCAATGAACCTATGATGGCCCTCAGCAACGCGCCTCACAGAGGAGGTCTTGTTAACGCCAACGGCTTCTTCTTTATGATGGTGCACAAGAACTACTCCGGTGACTATAAGGCTGACTGCATTTCCTTCGAGCGTGAGAACGGGTTGGAGAACTTCGTCGGCTTCATGACTGCCGCAGATGTGGGGAAAGTTCTTAGCATGGCCAGGAACGGGAGCGTCGAAGCCTACGTGACGGCGGGCATTACAAATCCGGCCATAGCTGGCGAAGTCCCCACACCGTGGAAGCCGGGGACGATAAACATCGCCCTTGTGATAAACGAGGGGCTAACCGTTGGGGCTATGGCCAACGCGATAATGACAGCGACTGAGGCTAAGACATACACCCTCTTAAAGCTTGGCTACAAGGCCACCGGGACGACAAGCGACGGTATAGGGGTTTTTGCATATCCCGGGGAGAAAGAGTGGGCCGGAACAGCAACGAAGCTGGGAATAAACATCGGAAAAACCGTCAGGAAAGCCCTTGAAGAGAGCATAAGGAAGTGGGAGAAAATAAGGGGCTAGGTGGCCTTCAGCTCCATCAGCCTTCTGTAAAGCTCGTCCACCTTTCTGCTGACGTCTTCAGGGGAGAATCCGGCCTTAACCGCCAGCCAGGTGGCACCACCAGCCCCAACGCCCTCCTTAACGTAGCCATTCTCGTAGTCCCTGAGGCCTTTGAATTCGCTCTTCGAGAAGTCCAGATCAGCGGCGTAAGTGATTATCCCGATCTCCTTTGCGGTGTCGATGAATGTGGCGCTTCTATCATTTACAACCCACTTGGTTGTCGCTATCATAAACCTGCTCATGTCCTCTCCGAGGGCCTTCAGCAGAGCTGCAACGGCGAGCATCTGGGTTCCACCGGCAAGAACGACTTTGCCTTTGAAACCGAGTGCTATCCCGACTACCGCTGCCATCATGGGGTCACCGAACTGCTTGAGTGCTTCGAGGGGTTTCTCTTTGAAGTCTCCAGGCTTTATTCCAGCCCTTTCAAAGCCTGCTTTTATAACCTCCTCCTTTAGGCTCTGGGGGTTGTTTGGGGCCGCTGAAGAAGTTCTGGCTTCATAGCCGAGCGCCCAGAGGACAGCCTGAGCGGTTGTCGTTCCTCCTGGAGTGGACTCGCCGATGACGAGCTCTTCGATTGGGGTATTGCTGAGCTCTTCGCCGAAGAGCCTTGCCCTCTCGATTATCTCCTCAGCCCCCGGAAGGGCAGGTTCTTTCCTGAAGTCCCTGCCAACGTGGTCGCTGATGTGGACGTGAGGCACGAGGGGGGCCAGATACGTCCCACCGCGGACTATCATCAGCGGGAAGTTGGCAAGCTCCCTTGCAGCCTTGGTGATTATGGCTGGCGTGGGATGTCCCTCGGGGGTAACGGGAATCACGTCTATGATTTTCGGCTTCTCGTAGAACAGGTATTCAGCATCGGCTGGTGGAGTAAGCTTTGTGAGCTCTGGCGTTGCTCCAGCAACGCTTATTCCCGGCACGGTGCTTATTTCTGTGTTTCCGAGGACAACCAGCATGAGGCTTTTCATAGCATCACCGTTGGAGGTTTTATCCAACAGGTTTATATGTCCTTCGTCCACTTCCAGTGGGGGGTGTGAATGGGAAAAGCCCTAATGGTTCAGGGGACTTCCTCCGGAGCCGGAAAATCTCTCCTTGTCATGGCTTTGTGCCGGATCTTCTCGAACTTAGGGTATGACGTTGTTCCGTTTAAAAGCCAGAACATGAGCCTGAACTCCGCACCGAGCATAGAAGGCGGCGAAATAAGTCGCGCCCAGTACCTTCAGGCGGTAGCCTGCAGAAAGAAGCCGTCGGTAAGGTTCAATCCGATACTCCTCAAGCCCGAGGGTAACATGAGGAGCCAAGTTGTGTTTATGGGAAAGCCCATAGGAAGCGTTTCAGCCAAGGAATACATGCTCTCCCGGAAGGAGGAGCTCTTTCGGAAGGCCATGCGGGTTCTGGATGAACTCATGGCGGAGCATGAGATTGTGATAATCGAAGGTGCAGGCTCGCCCGTTGAGATTAACCTCAAGGACTACGACATAGCCAACATGCGCGTTGCGAGACACGCCAAAGCAAAAACCATCCTCGTTACCGACATCGACCGCGGTGGGAGCTTCGCCTCTATAGTGGGCACGATGGAGCTCTTGAGCGAGGAGGAGCGAAACCTAATCCTTGGCTTCGTATTTAACAAGTTCCGCGGCGATGCCTCCCTGCTGGAGCCAGGCTTCGAATATCTGGAGAAGCGCTACGGGAAGCCCACCCTCGGAGTCGTTCCCTACGTCGAGCACAAGTTGCCAGAAGAGGACTCTCTGACGAGCTTTCCGAGGGTTAAGGGCAAGCTCCACATCCAGGTAGTCAAGCTACCCCACATAAGCAACTTTACCGACTTTGAGCCCCTGCACTGGGCCAATGGGGTGGACTACGTTACAAAAGCGGAGGAAATTGAGGGCGATTTAATAATAATCCCCGGGAGCAAGAACACCGTCGAGGACTTGCTCTGGATGCGCGAGAATGGAATAGAGGACGCGATAATTCGGGCTCACCACGAAGGTTCTTTCGTCGTTGGAATCTGCGGCGGCTTTCAAATGCTCGGGGAGAAGATAATCGACAACGTAGAATCGAAGCGCGGTGAGGTCAAGGGTATTGGACTGTTGCCCGCTAAAACAATCTTCACGCCCGTTAAGCGGACAAACCACCTGAAGGCCGAAATCGTCTGGAAGCCGGCCAAGAGAATGAGCGTTGATGGCTATGAGATACGGATGGGCCGCTCAATCTCAAAGAGGCCATTCTCGATAATACGGGAGATAAACGGTGCTAATGCCTTTGAGCCGGAGGGAGCCCTTGGTGAGAGAACCTTCGGGACCTATCTACACGGCATCTTCCACAACTTCGCCTTCACGGAGCGTCTCCTCAACTTTCTGCGGGCGGAGAAAGGGCTTGAGCCGATAAGCGTTGATGGATGGAGCATCGAAGAAGAGATAGAGCGCTTTGCTAGGATTGTTGAGAAGAATCTCGACATGGAATACATCCTCTCGGAGCTCGGATTAGGTTAGCAATCTTCTTCGCGAGCTCCAGCTCTTCGGGAGTGTTCACATTTAAGGCTAACAGGGGATTTGTGAACTCAAAGAATCTCTCCCCTTCTTCAGCAACGGCATTCAGTCCAACGATTGCATAACCCCGGTAAACTACAGGATTCAAATCCCCCGGCACCTTTTCAAGCGGAAGGACCCCTGTCAGGCTCGTCTTCCCGTCGAAGGCCTTCTCGATAAGCCAAAAATCCGAGGCCTTCACAAAGAGGATATCGGCGGAGACGCTTACGAATGGGCCGAACTCACTCAAAAGCCACTGGATGTCTTGGACGTAGTCTTTTCCCGGCGTCTCAATGAAGGGAATCCCTTCCCTGAGGCAGAGCTCCCTTGTTTTGGGGGTGTTCCGCGATAGAGCAACGAGGACGTCGTCAACTTTCCCCGCTTCCTCGTAGACCCAGAGGAGCATCGGCTTACCGGCCACCTTAAGGACGGGTTTTTCCTGCCCCATGCGGGTTGATTTGCCTCCGGCGAGGATGATTATCATGTATACCACCAAACGAAAGCCAGAACCAAAAGCGTCCCAGCCCTCGTTATCTCCGCTATTGCACCTATGCAGTCCCCATTTATCCCACCGAAGTTGTCGAGGGCAACTTTGATGGTGTAACCTCCGAAAGCCAGACCAAGGAGCGAGACCAGGGCATTTTGCTCGTAGACAACTACAGGGACGAGGAGAATGGTGTAGAAGATGAACCCGCCGAGGAGCTGACCGTTGTCCATCTTTTCCATAAAGTATGCCCCAAGCCCTTGGCCGAGCGGTTTCTTGGTTGCCAGCGCGAGGAGCATGGCGAACTTTGAGTTTAGCTCCGCCAGGAAGAGGGCGTAGAAAGGAACGAGCTGAAGGGAGTAAACTTGAAGGAGCAGAACCATTACCACCGCGAAGAGGCCCGCTATTCCGGTGTTCAGATCCTTCATTGCCTTTATTTTCCTCTCGCGATCGCCTTTGACCATCACTCCGTCGGCGAAGTCCGCCAGACCGTCAAGATGGAGAAGACCGATAGTGAAGTAGAGCGCCAAGACCGCCAGGAGGTTCGAGAGGGGAAGTTTTAAGTAGAGGACGAGCGTTGGGAGCGCCGAACTCACCAAAGCAACAAGTGGAAAGGCCCAGAGCTCCTTGCGAGCTTTCTCGAAGTCGCCCTTAATTGGCACCCGTGTCAGGAATGGCAGGACGTTTCTCATGGCTCAGTCCTCCGAAAGGAGCTTCGTCATGCAGCCCGCTATGAAGCCACCAATGGCATCATCGAGGAATGGTGGTAGCCTACTCAAAATCCCTGGCTTTTTGGTGTCATAGTAGAAGAAGTTGAAAAGGGCCATTTTACCGCCGATGTATTCCGCTATGCTTATCCCGATGAGCTCATCGGCGACTAAGTTCACGGGGTCACCTTCAACCTCGAAGTTCTCCTCAAGGAGGAGCGCCGCCATGAGAAGGGACTGAACGTTAATGTCGTCAAGATAGCGGAGCATCGTCTCCTCTAGCAGTTTTCTAACGTCTCCGGCATTTTCGCCGATGTAGAGCTCCATCGCAGTATCGAGCATCTTTTCAAGGGTTATTCCTTTTGATTCAAGTTTCCTGAGGATTTCTCCGGCTCTCATTCTCTCACCAGCCTGAACTTCAGCCACCAGTAGGTCTCGCTCTCATCCACCTTCTGCGGCTTCAGCTCAAAACTTCTCTCAAACAGCGGGCACTTTAAGACCACCGTGTGGAACTCAGCGAACTCGCCAAGGGGGTCAATGCTGGGATTTGCATCGAGGAAGTGCTCCAAATCCTCAACCGACCGGAAGGTGTAGCCGAGCCATTCCTTAGAGAGCTTCTCCTTGTTGACCGCGATTATCGCGTATTCAAATCCCGCTTCGATTATCTCTCTCGCGAGCTCAAGCGTGTTCCTGCCCCATAGAGGCTCCAAGACTTTAACGCCCGCTCCTTCGGCCAGCCGTTCGATCCACTCCAGGTGGTCTTCGAGCAGCACATCTCCTGCGATAAGATAATCGACGCCGAGGGAGCCGATGAATTCAGCTAAAGCCTCGCTCCCTTTTGCCATATCAAAGATTAGAGGCTCCTTTCCTATAGCCTCGGCGAGCTTTTCCAGTTCGCTTAGGTTCTCGTAGTGCGGCGAGAGTCCGATGGTGGTCTTCAAGACGAGGAAATACGGGATACTTATGCCGCTTTTCTGGGCCAAATAAGTTGCATAAAGCCCGTCCTTGCCGCCCGAGAAGAAGGCGATGCCCTTCAAATTGAACCCTCCAGCTTCGTCTGCTCGTACTCTTCGCGGAGGATTGAAAGCTTCTTTTCATCAACGTACGCCACAACCGCGCCGCAGTCGATGCAGAGCCAGGGCCTACCCTTTACTCCCGGCTTCAGGAAGCCTGTCAGTTTGCTCTTCCAGGGCGGGACCCAGAAGTACTGGGCGTGCCCAAGGAAGTCAGTTTTGCTTGGCACCATAGTCCCTCCGCAGAAGGGACACTTTCTCGTCTCCATGTCACCACCAGAATTATAAACGCCTTGGATGTTTTATCCTTTATGCTGCTGAAGCTTGACGAGCTGGAGCAGATTGGAAAGGTCTATGTAAATCCAAGAAACCTTAAGACTAAGCCCCTCTTCCTCAGGGACTGGCGAGACTTTCTCAACCTCGAGGAGAAGGTTTACGGCCTCTACGCGAGGACGATTTACAATCCGGAGCAGCGCTTCCTTGTCGTTGATAGGAAGGATGAGAAAGTCTCAGGAGAGCTTGAGGCCCTTTACCGGGAGTTTCTCCGCGAACCGCTGAGGTTCTGCCACGAGGAGTATTACAGCTATCAGCTCGAGGTCAGGAGTTTCGATGGTCTGCCCTTCGCCAATGGCTGGGTCGGTTCGGGCGTCGTCCTTGTGGGCGAAGCACCTGGGAGAAAGGGGTGTGGATTAACTGGAATATGCTTCTATCGCGACGCCTCGGGAATGCTGCTCAGGAAGGCCCTCTTTTCCCTGGGGATTAACCCGGACTTTGTCTACATCACCAATGTCGTGAAATGCAATCCGCCAGGGAATAAGCTTAAGGGCTTCGACGAACGGGAGCTTAGTCTCCTCCAACGGGAGCTTGAGATTCTGAAGCCAAAAGCTATTTTTGCCATCGGCAGAACTGCAGAGAAGGCCCTAAAAAGGCTTGGCTTTGATGCAACCTACTTAAGACATCCCGCTTGGTACGTGCGCAGGGGCTTGAGGGAAGCCAACAAGGAGATGCTCAATGAATACACCCCGGTAAAGGAGGTCTTCGGGGAATGGAAGCCTTAATGATTTTTGTGGTTGCGCTCCTCTGGGATTTCCTCCTTGGCGAACCCCCTGCCTTGGTCCATCCCACCGTCTGGTTCGGCAGGCTAATCGGTCTCTTTGATGGGATATACAAAAGGAGGGGCCCGATTTTGGACTTTCTTGCCGGAACCTCTGCTTCTCTCTTTGTCATCACCTTCGCCTTTGCCCTCTCCAAGCTTCCGGAGCTTCTGCCAGAGTGGCTGGGTTTCGCTCTGGGCGTTTACCTTCTAAAAAGCTCCTTCGCGATTAAAAGCCTCGCCCAGCACGTGGAGAACACGATGAGGGACGACATAGAAGAGCAGAGGAAGTACGTGGGCTGGATAGTCAGCAGGGACGTCTCAAAGCTCGATAGGGCCCATCTCAATTCAGCGGCCATAGAGAGCCTCGCCGAGAACATCACAGACAGCATCGTTGCTCCGCTGTTCTACTATCTCCTCTTCGGCCTGCCAGGAGCTTTGGTCTACAGAGCCGTTAATACGCTCGACGCGATGATAGGCTACCGCGATGAGAGGCACGAGTATTTCGGCAAGTTCGCAGCGCGTCTCGACGATTTGCTCAACTTCATCCCAGCCCGCATTACCGTTCTGTTCTTCCTGCCGCTCAGCCCGAGAAAGGTTCTCGAATATTGGGGGAAAGCGAAGTTTAAGATAAACGCCGACAAGCCCATAGCAGCGATGAGCGCCGTCCTCGGTGTCTGGCTTGAGAAAGAAGGGGTTTATCACTTTGAAGGCAGGGAGCCGACGCTCGAAGATATAAGGCGGGCGCTGAGGATTTATTGGATTGTTGTGGGAGAGTGGATAGCTGTCGTGTTGCTACTGCTCTTAACGGGGGTGTGTCCATGCTTGAACCCGTGAGATTCTCAACCTATCACGGAGGGGCGAGGGAAGAAGGTTTGCTCGACTTCTCAGCGTCTCTGAACCCCTATACCCCTGAATGGCTAGATGATATGTTTAACCGAGCAAAAGAGCTGAGCGGCCGTTACTTGTACTGGGAAAAGCTTGAGGAAGAGCTTTCTGAATTAGTTGGTGAACCCCTGACGGTGACGGCCGGAATCACTGAGGCGCTCTATCTAATCGGCATCCTCGCGATGAGGGAAAAGCGCAAGGTAGTAATCCCGCGCCACACCTACGAGGAGTATGAGAGAGTAGCGAGGATTTTCGGCACGGAGGTAATCAAAGGCCCAAACTCTCCAGAGAAGCTTACCGAACTCGTGGAGAACGAGAGTATCGTTTTCTTCTGCAACCCCAACAACCCCGACGGCAAGTTCTACTCGCCAAAGGGGCTCAGGCCTCTTCTCGATGCCGTCGAAGACAAAGGCGCACTCCTTATACTTGATGAGGCATTCATAGACTTCGTCAAAGGAGCAAAAAGTCCCGAAGGGGAAAACCTCGTGAAGCTCAGGACCTTCACCAAGAGCTACGGGCTGCCCGGGATAAGGGTGGGCTACGTCATCGGCTTTGAGGAGGCCTTTAAAAGCGTCCGCATGCCCTGGAGCATAGGCTCGCTCGGCTACGCCTTCCTGGAGTTCCTCATCGAGGACGGCTTCGAGCATCTCAAGAAAACGATGCCTCTAATCTGGCGCGAGAAGGAGCGGATGGAAAAGGCCCTGGACATCAAAAGCGATGCCAACTTCTTCATCAAGCGCGTTGGGGATGCAAAGGCGGTCGTTGAAGCGCTCAAACGTAGAGGAATAGCCGTCCGCGACTGCACGAGCTTCGGGCTTCCTGAGTATATTCGTTTCTCAGTGAGGAAGCCGGAGGAAAATGAAAGGCTCATCAAAACCATGATGGAGATTGGCATTTAGAAGATTAGAAGATTTGGATGAAATATATTGCCATTAGAATTTAAGTGAATTTTCTCCCGCTACAATAATTATCCCCATTAGAAGCAATTGCAATCGAACTAATCTCAATCTCTCCCATATAATCTTTCATGTACTCCACCAATTTATGTCTTCTGCTTTTACTCCCCGCATCCCGACCATCGCCCCCACAAGGAGGGCAACCCAGAGTAAAGCTAGGAGCTTCCTCATTTTTGAGCCCCCTATGGAGTTAACAAATTGACATAGACGTATGTTTCTTTGGTCTTATATCACTTTCTCTCTTGAGTGGTTGGAACGTAATTCTAATGTTTGGACACATAACAACGGAAGAGAAAAAGTTATATATTGTCATACATAAAAACGTGCTTGGTGTCATCTCATGGGATACCTCTCCCTAACCCATGACCAGCAAGCGCTTCTTTATCTTCTTCATGCGTACACTGGGGACAGCAGGGGGGAGTTTCTGTGGGTTAAGGAGCTTCATTTGAACGCCCTCATTTATTACCTTATAACTCAGGGGGTGTTCAAGGAGTACGACTACGCTCCAAGTCTCATAACCTTCCACGGGATAAAAATGTACGCTAAAATAAGTCAGGAAGCACTGTGGGATCTTGAAAGGTTCAGACGAATCGGCATGGTTCAGAAGCTTAAGCTTTCGAACAAATATTATGACGATGTAGGTGCTTATAGGCTTCATAACGGTATTTCCAAGATAAGTGTCCTTGTTTCTGATGAAGTAATAGAGGAAGTAGAAAATGCAATTACCTGTGGTGGGGGCTATTTAACAGTGACCATCACAGAACACAAAAAGAAGTCGCGTACGGTTCTTGATGCATACCTTAAGTGCCCAAACGGAAAGAGAATGAGAATAAACTTCTTTGACGTTAAGAGAGTTGAATACTCATCAAAGACTTACCTCCCAGGAGGGCTCTAAATGAAAGGAAAGAGCCACCTATATCTGACTGGGAGGACAAGGATTCTGGTAACCGAGTGGCTTCCCTTCGGTGAGAACACTATACTTGAGCTCTCAAAAAAACTGGAAACCAATAGGAGCATTGGGGCCCACAGCATACTAACAGAGGTCATTGATCCCGAACCGGAGGAGATGATATTCCGAACTGAGTCAATTCCCACCGTCATTCAAGTCATTAAAAGTGAAGAGGGAACGAGCATAGAGTTCAAGTGCACGGTGTCTTACAAAGAGACCAACGCTGATATCCAGGAGGAGCATTTTGGTGTTCACGTTGATAACCTCGGTAGAATCGTATATGGACTGGAGCTCCTAGAAGCCGAAGGGGTAAGGGACAAATATAGCCTCGACGATATAGCTGCAGTGGTCGCAGACGTTGTACACGATAGTTCCCAGATGCTTAATACCGTAGTATCCAAATACCAGAAGCGGCTCCTTGAGCTGATATACTTCAACGAACCCCTCCATAGGGACAAGTTCTTCCTCGTCTTTGCTGAGGGCATTGAGCCGGATCTGGATGAGGAAGGGTTGAGGAAGTTCCTTCCCGGCATGCTGGAGCTCAGACAGATAGTTTCATCGATCATAGATATAAAGACGCTCAACGATGGAACACTGTTGATTATCGGTACGCAGGGATTAATAATCATCGGCAGGAATTCATACAGATATGAGAGAGTGCTTCTGGCGTATGCTTTTGTCAGGAGTATAGAAAACAGTCTCGACAACGCCCTTGCAAGGCTGTGGCGCTCTTGGGATATGTCGGAAGAGCTCAAGAACAACATTCTCTCCAGCAAAGGTATGGTGTCTCTCAGGGAGGTGAACAAGAAGATCAGTGAGCTCCAGAGTGACGTCTCGATAGTTGGCTCGGTCTTTACGTACCTTCAGGAGACCCTAAGTTCTCTTGAAGAGCCGCTTTCCACCATTGACGATGAGGAGCTCCAGAGCATTCTCCGGATACAGGAGCGGCTGGGGGTCCTAAGGAGAAGAGTCGAAGATGCAATTCCCGTCGCTGACACTCTGGCGAGGGAAGTTGACAGTCTCGTTAACGTCGCTAATACTCTCCTTGATAATTCCATTGCCAGAGTCATGAATGCAGTTGAAGAAAACACCAAACGATACGTGGCAATTGGAGAGGCCCTTGAGCTCCTGGAGGTAGGAATCTTTGGAGTCTACGTTGTTGAACTCCTCCACATAGCTCTCCAATATAGTGGAATTGAAGAGGAACTCTTGGGTATAACGATACTTGGTCTGTCGTTGGCGTTCTGGGCAATACTCACCATTGGAATTGGTGGTATAGCGCTTGCATGGTACCTTCTGAAGAGAACGAAGAGAAAGATTCTTGAGGAGGGGCAATCCAGCACACCTTGTGGCCCTTCAAGGCGCTCTGAGGAATAACACACATGGGTCAAATTCGAAAACCTTTTAAAACTATGCACCATTAGGTGCACCGGTGGTGCCTATCGTCCACCGTAAGATTCAGGAAAACTAAAGCTCGTGCACACTTCTTGGTTTCTGGGTTAGTGCGGACTTTAAGGGCACCATCGAAGAGATTAACCTTTTTAAACGCCCTTTCTGATAGGGAAACCATTACTGAAAAAGCCTCAGGTAGGTGGTAAGATGCTCCCGAAGAATTACAACCCTCAGGAAATCGAACCCAAGTGGCAGAAGTTCTGGCTGGATGAAAAAATCTACAAATACGAACTCGACGAGAAGAGACCAAGCTACGCGATCGACACTCCACCCCCGTTCACAAGCGGAACCCTTCACCTTGGTCATGTGCTCAGCCACACCTGGATTGACATTGTGGCCCGTTATAAGCGCATGACTGGCTACAACGTGCTCTTCCCACAGGGCTTCGACAACCACGGCCTTCCGACTGAGCTGAAGGTGGAGAAGGAGTTCGGAATCAGCAAAGATCAGCCAGAGAAGTTCCTCCAGAAATGTGTTGAGTGGACCTGGCAGGCCATCGAGGCCATGCGCAACCAGTTCATAAGGATAGGCTATTCCGCCGACTGGGATCTGGAGTACCACACAATGGACGACTGGTACAAGGCAACGGTCCAGAAGTCCCTCCTCGAGTTCTACAAAAAGGGCATGCTCTACCGCGCCGAGCACCCGGTTTACTGGTGTCCGAGATGTAGGACGAGCCTTGCCAAGGCTGAAGTAGGATATGTCGAGGAAGATGGCTTCCTCTACTATATCAAGCTCCCGCTTGCTGATGGCTCCGGTTACGTCCCGATAGCCACTACCAGACCGGAGCTTATGCCGGCCTGTGTTGCGGTATTTGTCCACCCTGACGATGAGAGGTATAAGGACGTTGTCGGCAAGAAGGTGAAGCTCCCGATATTCGAGAGGGAAGTGCCGGTTATAGCTGACGAGGACGTTGACCCGACCTTTGGAACCGGTGCCGTTTACAACTGTACCTACGGCGATGAGCAGGACGTCGTGTGGCAGAAGCGCTACAACCTGCCGGTTATCATAGCCATCAACGAAGACGGCACCATGAACGAAAACGCCGGCAAGTACGCGGGTATGAAGACCGAAGAGGCAAGGAAGGCCATCGCCGAGGATCTGGAAAAGATGGGCCTTCTCTACAAGAAGGAGAAGATAACTCACCGCGTCCTGAGGCACACCGAGAGGAGCTCCTGTATGGCCCCAATCGAGCTCCTGCCGAAGAAGCAGTGGTTCATAAAGGTGAAGGACTTCACGGACGAGATTGTGAAAGTGGCAGAGAAAATCAACTGGTATCCGAGCGATATGTTCCTCCGCCTCAAGGACTGGGCCGAGTCGATGGACTGGGACTGGGTTATAAGCAGACAGCGCGTCTTTGGAACCCCAATCCCATTCTGGGTCTGTAAGAACGGCCACGTAGTCCCTGCCAGAGAGGAAAATCTGCCCGTTGACCCGCGCTTTGACAAGCCGCCCGTTGAGAAGTGCCCGGTCTGCGGTGCCGAGCTCGAGCCTGTAACTGACGTCCTCGACTGCTGGGTGGATTCGAGCATTACGCCGCTCATCATCACCAAGTGGGGCAAGGACGAGAAGTGGTTCAAGCACAACTTCCCAACGGCTCTGAGGCCGCAGGGAACCGACATCATCAGGACGTGGGCATTCTACACAATATTCAGGACCTACGTGCTCACCGGGGAAAAGCCCTGGGACGACATCCTCATCAACGGAATGGTGGCTGGTCCAGACGGAAGGAAGATGAGTAAGAGCTACGGCAACGTTGTTGCACCGGATGAGGTGATCCCGAAGTACGGCGCCGACGCCCTGAGACTTTGGACTGCCTTAGCGCCGCCCGGAGAAGACCACCCGTTCAAGTGGGAGACCGTCGATTACAACTACCGCTTCCTCCAGAAGGTCTGGAACATCTACCGTTTCGCCGAGAGGCACCTCGAAGGCTTTGACCCAGAGGCAGCAAAAGGAATCGAGCTGGAGCCGATTGACAGGTGGATACTCTCGAGACTTCACCGCCTCATAAAGTTCGCCACCGAGGAAATGGAGAAGTACCGCTTTAACCTGCTCACGAGGGAGCTGATAACCTTCGTCTGGCACGAGGTCGCTGACGACTACATCGAGATGATCAAGTACCGCCTCTACGGCGACGACGAGGAGAGCAAGCTCAAGGCTAAGGCCGCCCTCTACGAACTGCTCTACAACATCATGCTCCTGCTCGCTCCGTTCGCGCCGCACATCACGGAGGAGCTCTATCAGAACCTCTTCAAAGAACGCATCGGAGCGAAGAGTGTCCACCTCCTCGAGTGGCCGAAGTACGACGAGGCTAAGATCGATGAAGAGGCGGAGAAGCTTGGAGAACTTGCCCGCGAGATAGTAGGTGTCATGAGGCGCTACAAGAACTCCCACGGCTTGGCGTTAAACGCCAAGCTCAAGCATGTAGCAATCTACGCCACCGACAGCTACGAGATGCTGAAGGCCATCGAAAAGGACATCGCCGGAACTATGAACATTGAGAGGCTTGAGATAATCAAGGGCGAGCCGGAACTCGAGGAGCGCATCATCGAGATAAAGCCCAACTTCAGAACAGTCGGGCCGCGCTACGGAAAGCTCGTGCCGAAGATAACCGCCTACCTAAAGGAGAACGCCGAGGAAGTTGCCAGGGCCCTCAAGGAGAGCGGAAAGGTCGAGTTCGAGGTTGAAGGACAGAAGGTCGAGCTCAACAAGGACGACATCGTCCTAAGGAAGGCAGTGTTCAGCGAGGGTGAAGAGGTTGAAACGGCCGTCGTTGGAGATGCCGTGATTCTGTTCTTCTGAACTTTTCTTTCTCTAATTTGTCAGAGAACAGGAAAGAGGAACACTCAGCAGTTGTAGCACAGTATCGCGGCCTTCTTTAGGAGTATGACCCTGTAAAGCTTGCCGTTGATTATTCTCGGGTTGGAAATCTTGTTGAGGTGGTGCATCCGCTTCCTCTCGAGCGCGACGAGATTTAACTCGCGCAGAACCTTGACGAAATCCTCCCAGCGTATCTTGAGCCACTTGGAATAATCGTCGAAGAGCTCCTTCTCGACGACGCGGTAAACTTTGCCGTTAATCATATAGCGCGTTGCATGCTTTGGAAGCTCCTTTCTGAGGCGCCAGCGTGCGTGAAGCGGCTCCTGCATCTCGTAAACAGCCTCGTTCATTGACTTGCCATCAACCATCATCTTGAGGATTATGCCGAGGATTCTGTTTATCCTGTCCGGGACACCGACTACATCGCCCCTAAGGACTATTTTCCTCCTGCGGACCTTAATACCTGCGTTCTCAAGCTCCTCACCGATTTTTGGCGTGGTCTTCTTCTTTGTACCGCCGGTGTCGACGATTCCCCCGATTATGAAGGCCTTAACGTCGAAGTCCTCCTCTCCCAGAACTTCCTCCGCCCAGGGGTCGAGGAGTACGACCTCATCGATGCCCTCTTCTTTCAGGAAGTTGGCGGTAGATCCTTCGTATGTCGTTATCCTCTCAATCGGGCCGTGGAACATGGATTTGAACTCATCATTCGCCCAGGTTACTGCCAGCTCTTTTCCCGTGAAGTAGTCCCTCAGCAGGCCGTAGCTCTGAGCCACCTGGAGGCATATCTTGCCCTTTTCCTTCTGGGTGTGCTTGTCCCAGTGCATTAGGTCAATTATGAAGTAGGGCCACTCCGGAATGCAGGCCTTCAGGTCTTCAGCCCTGATCAGAACCTTGAACTTTTCAGCCATGCAGCCCGGCACGTAGGCATAGCGCGAACCCTTAACGCGGTTCCCGTTTAAATCCCACGCAACTGCCGTTGGCTCTGGAACTTCTGCTATGACTCCCTTTCCGTTAAGGACGTCCACTGCCACATCCTGGAGCTTATTCTTTGACTTGCGGTAGCGCTTTGAAAGCACGCCGAAGCTATCTATACCCTTCTCCTGCAGAACTTCCCTGAAAACCTGGGCGAGTGTCTTCATGGCCATCGGGCGGGAAAACGGGTGAGGAGTTAAAAGCCTTTCCATTCGAATTTGGTTAACGTTAAAGAATAAGGGAAAACTGTATTCAACAAAAAACAACAAGGTATCAAAAGATCTGGATTCTGTGCTCTTCTGAGAGTTTTATGGTGTAGTGTCTCGGTTTGAACTCAGGAACAAGAGATTTTGGCACCAGTATCGTCTCCTCAAGACCAGAGTTATCAGTGTTGGAAATAAACTCTATGATTTGGTCGCTAAGACTATAGAACCACGCCGTTACATAATCGGGAACAGCATCTCTGTTCAGGAGGGCGACTGTGACAATATTAAACTTATTTTCCCTTATTGCCGCTTTCTCAAAGCTTGCAAGTGATGCCCTTATTAGGTTGTCCATGGTCTGTTTTCCAAATTCGTGATAAAGTCCCTCCAGAGTCGATGCAAGACCAACAATTGTTGAGTTCTTAGGAATTTTTGATGCTATCGCGCTGTATATCTTGAGTAATTTTGGGATTCCTGTGTCGTCGCTCCAATTTTTTATCTGAACAACATATGGTCGATTATCGGGTATTGCATACTTGGACCCAAAGAGATCAATTATGTAAAGCTTTCCTGCTTTTGCTTCTTTTTCAAGGTCTAATCCAACACAGCTAGTTCTCAGCTGAAGCTTTGAAATTGGCAAGGTTGTATTTAATATGACTCCAATTGCTCCTTGATCAATCATACTCTTGAAAATCTTTAAACCAAGTATCCATCCCAGTGACCTTCTATCATAGGCTATCAAAAGATTCCCCATATCGACTATTCCTCCACCCAAGGCAGAATCAATATCCTCTATTCCAGTCTTGACAACACCTACCATAATACCACCATTGAGAGTCCCTTTTTAATGTTAAAAAATTTTCGGGCATTTCTTTAACAATATATTATAATCGCTTGGAAAATCTCCAAAATTACAAAAATCTCTCGAGATACGAGATAGGAATGTAAAAATCACTCATCAAAAATGAGTGCAAAGCTTGGAGATGCTGAACATCTAAAGACAGTGTATTTCAAAGTTCATGCAGCTTTGGGTTGAAAAGTCGTGGAACCTCTTGAGGGATGACTTACAATAGGTCCCGTTTTATAAACAGCCTTTTGCGGTGGGCTCTCTTTGGGGATGAGCCTCCTAAAATTGTGAAGCTTCTTGTAGAACAGCGTTTGGGGGAATTTTGGTGCCCCGGCCGGGATTTGAACCCGGGGCGCGGGCTCGAAAGGGGGCATTAGAAGCGTCCTCTAGCGAAATAGGGCTTAATGCTCTTTGGTCTCAGCATAAAGAGGCATTTGAACAGTGGCTCTCCGTAAAACTGGCCACAGAGGAGACTAAGGAGCGCTACATGCGGTACCTCGAAAGGTTCTTTGGAAAGTACAGAATAACCGATAAGGCCTCTCTCGACGAAGCTCTCGTGAAAGAAAACTACAATAGAGGGTTTGCAAAGTCTCTGAGAAACTTCATAACTTTTCTGAAGAACAGAGGCCTCATCAGCCGCACTGAATACCTCGACCTTAAAGACATCATCAAGCTGAAGCCCACGGGGGTCAGGAGAGTTTACGTCTCCGACGAGCAGATCAGGATTGCTTACGAGTATTACCTCCAAAAGGATCCGCTCCTAGCCTTGATCTACGAGGCGTTAGTGTACAGCGGGCAAAGGCTCAAGCATATCGTCAGGATGCTCAACGAGTTCGATCCGGACAAACTAGTTCTCTATGGGGATACTGTAGCAAAATATCCAATGAGCGGAATTGGTAGGGGACAGAAGCAGACGTTTTGGGCGTATTTTCCAAGGGAATTCGCAGAGAGGCTCGAGAGGGTGGACATCAGCTACAAGCGCGTCCACGCGAGGATGAGGGTAAAGATACGGAGCATCAGGAACACGGAAAAGAGTGTTGTCTTCTCGTCTTCAGCAGTCAGGAAATGGTTCAGCGGTTTTCTGGCCCGTCAGGGAGTCCCCCTGGAGGTCATTGATTATATCCAGGGTAGGGCGCCGAGAACGGTCATAGAGCGTCACTATCTCAACCTTGAGCTCCTGGCTGATGAGTGGTATTCTGCAGTGGTGGATGACCTGAAGAAGGTGCTGGAGGGAGGGAAATGAACACGACCGAGGCTGTAAGGGAAACGCTAGTGCTCTCGCTCCTTGGCCTCATTATCTTCTACTTTATCATTCTGCTCTACGACACCATAGCCCGTCCCTGGCGCCTCGTGGAGGAACAGCTCATGGAAATCGAGATGCACATCGAGACCCTCAGAAAAGGCGGACGGAGGGCGAAGTTTCACAGCTGGATTTCAATGCCTGCTTGGCGTGGAGATGTTGAGAAACACTTGAAGTATTTGCTCGGCCTTCGCGAGCTGAAGAAGGCCGAGCTTGAGCTTTTTGAAAAGCTGAGGAGGTGAGCGGAGGTGGCCCAAAGATTTATTACGTTGGGGTATGAAAATTGTGACGGATTGGAGATGGAGGGTAAGCAGAAATTCCTGGCGGTAGTGCTAGTGTTCACGGTACTGATAGTTTTCTACTCTATTATTAGATTTCAGATAGCTAAGAGGATATTTCACGTCATGGATATTGACCTCTTTATTTTTGCAGAAAGCTTTAGGACAACTTTGCAAGGGGAAGGCTTCTTTTTCAACACAAACGAGTGGCAGACCTTTGGAGCGTGGAGCCACTTTGGAGTTCATAATTCGCCAATATTAATTCTTTTACTTCCAATCTATGCGTTATTTCCTAGTTATTATACTCTCATAATTCTCCAAGACTTGATAGTGCCCATCAGCGCAATAATTCTCTTTAAATTTGCCACAGAAGTCCTCGATGATGGAAAAAAAGCCTTAGTGGTTTCGGTAGTCTTTCTTATGAACCCACTCCTTCATGGAACAATAAGATATACATTCCATCCCTCTGTTTTTGGCATTCCGTTTATGCTTCTGTTCGCGTATTATATGGCAAGGAATGAATTGAAAAAGGCGTTTATTGCAGCGTTGTTCGTGCTGTCTGTGAGGGAAGATGCAGGCTTATTCCTTATTGCTTACGCGTTATTTGACGTTCTAAGAAAACATGAATGCAACATAAAAGGATGGTTTGACGAAAGACACGTCATTAATTTTGCAATGTTAGGACTAGGATGGATGGCAGTTAGCGTATTCCTTGTGATCCCATATTTCAATATTGCCCACAAATATCCCTTTTTTGGAAGATATGAAATAACAGAAGTTACTTTAGTTATCTTTGAAATTTCGCTAGCAAAGCTCATAGTTCTACTTCTGAGCGTTGCATTTGTGCCCCTAAGGAGGTACGCTTATTGGATACCAATAATCCTCCTCTGGTTAGAGAATGCCATAGCAAATAAGATACAACAGGCGATGATTGGATTCCACTATGATTATATGGTACTACCAATGACGTTTATTGTACTAGTATACGCACTTAAAGAAGACGAGACAGTAAACCTACGGAGACTAGTGTTCTCTGCGATGATATCAATGTTGCTATTTTCACCTATGTTTCGAGTGATCAATACTGAGCCAGTTTCTTTGGGAACATCATTGTGGGAATATATGGCAATTTTGTGGGGGTGAGATGATGGCCCGGGAAAAACTGAACGGTTCTGGTGCATTTGTTTGGTCGTTTAGTATCGATAAGGAGACTCATCGCATGATTAAAGAACTCTCTAGGAGCCTTGGCCTCAACAACGACTCGGCCGTTGTCAGGATGGCAGTAAGGAGGCTCTACAAAGAGATAAAGGCTTGATTCTCTCCAATCTTTTATAACCATTATAAACGCTCTATAAAGCACTTTTCTAATATTCTTAAATATCTTCGCCGTATTCTCTATTTTAGGTTACCTTGGGCCTTCCTCCGCTCAAATCAGTTCTCTAATCAGGTTCATAGTTTGGGGGCCGAGCCGTGCGCTCCGGTAGTTGGCTGGAGCCACGGCGATGAGGCCGAGTGCATATGGGTGGTAAAAATGCAGCACGTGGAGGATGTTGCTTCTCTAAAGAAGAAGCTTGAGCGCGTTCAGAAGCGTATCGTCGAACTCAAGCGCGAAGAAGCCCGCCTGATTCGGCAGCTCCAGCAGGCGAGGATGGCGAGCATCAAAAGGAGGGCGGTAACATGAGGCCGCGCTCGGCAAGCCAGCTGGTCCTATTCTTCCTCGTAGCGGCGATCTGGATATACTTTGCCTGGCCCATGATGACGAAGGAGAGCCTAGCAATCGGCGCCCTTGGTGGCCTTCTGGTTCATTGGGCTCTCACAAACAAAGGCTCAAAGGCAGTCGCCCTCATCGAGCCGCTCACTTCGGGCTGGAGGGTCCTTCTCTATGACATGATGCTCGTGGCCTTCCTCGCGGCGTTGATTCAGCAGAACGGCAGCGCTGTTCTTGACGTGCTCTGGCCTCTCAATGAAAAGACGGCGGTTCTGGTTTCCCTGATCAGCGCTATCGTCGTGGACTACTCGGTGGGAGGCTGAGCGATGGACGTTCTGCTCATTCCGCGCCTGGCCATCGCGGCTGCGTTCGGCCTTGTCCTGGCATATCTCGCGTATGACGCGCTCTCGGCCTGGTGGTGGGCGCGGGAGCACTCAAGGAGGTGGGTGAAGTGAAGAAGCTCGGCTTTGTGCTCGCTCTACTTATACTGTTTAATCTGTTGAGTATCAGCAGTGTTTCAGCGGCGAGTGAGATTACTATAGTTAGCAACGACGTTATCAGCGGGCCAGAAATTAAGTACTATGATTTCAACACGTCTTACATTGTTGATTGGATTGAGTTCAGTGTAAAGGTCGTAGAGGACGGAACTAAGCACGATTTCTTCCTAATGCTAATTGATGAGAATGGGAACGAGTGGGGCGTGAGGCTCTGGAAGGACGGCGGCGTAGGTATGACGACGCACAGTATTACGCCGCAGGGGTTGGCTGAGCCGCAGAATAACTACGACACAGGTATAGATTTCCAGGACGGGAATTGGCACACGATTAAGTTTGTCTTAGATAACGATAATAAAGAGGCGGACATTTATGTGGACGGTTCTTTGTTTGTACACGTGAACTTTTCAACAACTACAAAGTTCACAAAATTGAAGCTTGCAGGACACTACTACGACAGTGATACTGGCTGGTACGCTGATTTATACATTAACTACATTAAGGCGAGTGTTGAGGGGCAGTTCCCTGTCCAGTTTGTCATTAAGGATGCCCTTTCGGGCCAAGAGTTAAGCGGTGTAACTGTCAAGGAAAACGGGGTTATCATCGGGACTATTGATAGTGGCAGCTCGCTGATGCTGTGGGAGGGTTCTCATACACTCACTTTCGAAAAGCAGGGTTACTGGAGTGTTACGAAGACAGTAGTCTCTCCAGCAAACCAGACAATCGTCATTGAAATGTACCCCTCCAGCGCGGCCTTCAAGCTCGAAAACTTCCCGAGTGACATCACGATTCCCGAGAACACGATTTACGAGCTCACTTTCACCCTGAGCCCGATTGAGACGAGCGCGACCTACAACACTTACCTCTCATTAAGCGGCCTCTCTGACATCATAGAAGTCAGAAAAGACGGCTCTCTCGTCAGTCCCGAGAACGGGAAGTACTACCTCGGCGACATCTCCTCGCCCGTCCAGGTCAGCATCAAGTTCAAGGCCGGCGCGGTCGGCACTCATGGTTTCACTCTCACCCTCACCTCGAACGACGCCATTATGAGCAAGACCTACACGACGACGAAGACCGTCACCTACACCGTCGAGCCGCTCCCATTCTCGGTTCAGATGCCCTCTGAGTGGCAGGTCGGCCAGAACGAGCTGAGGATTTCTGAAAGCTCTGGCCAGAGCTACCTAATCACGGCCGTTCTGAAGGACAGCCAGGGCAATGAAGTCTGGAGCGATTCTTATGCCTTCAGCCCGTACGAGGCTCACACTTTCCAGGTCAATGTTCCAGCTGAGGGCAGCTACACTCTCGAGCTGATGTGGAACGGCATGACTGCCGTCTATGACATCACCGTGAACCCGGCCATTACCCTCGTTACCAAGACCATCACCGTCAGCGAGGGCGGCGAGGGAGTCATCACGCTCCACTTCAAGAACCCGAGCTCCAGCGTGCAGTACTACACGATTGTCGTCAGCGGCGGCTTCCTGCCGGCCGAGATAAACCAGAGCATCAGCGTTGCTCCATTGACTGAAAAGGATGTTTCAATAGCCTTCGCCGTGCCGGAAGACCTGACTTACGACGCCTACGAGCTCCAGGTGCAGGTTCTCCAGGGTGATGCAGTCGTCTTCAGCGACAAGGTTGCCGTTACAATTGATTCTGGAGGCTTTACGCTCTTCGGCGGCGGTAGTGGTGGAAGCACTTGGCTCTGGATTGTTGGAGGACTTCTCGTCGTGGGTCTCGGGATTTGGGCACTGAGAAGGAGGTGATGGCAACGAACGTGAACGTGCCAGTTCCCGCTTTTCCATCTATTCATATGGACAAAAGGAAGCTGAAGCAGTACCTATTTCCTTTCATTATCATAGCAATCATCGCAGTTGCAGTGGCAGCCGGCGCAGCGGGATACTACCTCGGCTCTTCAGGTAGCGATAGTGGAGGTGGCTCAGAGACCGTCTCGAACTATGCAAACACTTCCGACACGACAAATGACGCCGACACTCTCCGGCAGATTGCCAACGCCATCGATGATGCTAATCAGGAAGCCTACAAGAAGATTGCAGAGCTCAACGCCATGCTCCGCTCCGACTTGACCAAGTACGACATCACCGAAGAGGGAGCCACCGGAGATCTATGGGTCGAAGTCTATGGTCCTGAGAAAGTCTACGGCTTCTCTGCATTCCCCGTTCAGGTCAAGCTCTACACGAAAGAGAGCAACATTCCGTTCTCATATGTCCACATTAGGAGTATCAGCATCTACATCAAAGAAGAAAACAGCACTGTGGAACTCTGGAAGCGTATTTGGGACTATGGAATCAATGGGAGCGAAGGGCTGAACGGCGAAAGCGCTGTTTATTCAACAATTCTCAAGGTTCCAGACCCTCTCGCTTACCAGGTGCAGAGCATCATCACGACAGGAGCCGTCTCAAAGGACGTTCTTGAGAGCGTTTTTAATACGAGCACGAAGTCGTGGGAGATTTACGTCGATGTGGACGCGTATCGCGAGGTCTGGCAGAGCGACCCAAGCCTTTCCGACCAGCAGGAGTGTGAGAATGCAGGTGGAAAGTGGGACTCTGACACGGGTACCTGTTACGTCTTCGTCAGGAATGCCGACATCGACTACCACGTCCAGACGACCTCGGCATGGAAGCATGTAACTAGAGCAAACGACGTGGCCCTGCTCAATGAAGGCTTCTACTCCAGCCTCCCTGTTAAGTTCCTAGCTTCAGACGCGGCCTCAAAGTGGAGTCTCTATCAGGAACAGTTCGCAGGAGCGGTTTCGAACTTCATCATTCTGACTTACGCCAATCCAGTCCACGTTATGGGATCGACGGCTGACTACAAGTTCTACATCGCGCCGAACCCTGGATACTTTGAGCCGCTCAAAGTCAACTACACCGATGACTTCCGCTTCCTGACAGTCAGGGTCTACAAGGACGGGCATTGGGAGGTTGCAGACAGCATCTTCGGAAACCTTGGAACGCTGACAGACAGCACAGCAGTCGAGAAGCTCCTCAACGCGAAGTACACCGAGGATCCTGATGCACTCACGTACAAAGTCTTCGGCATGGCTTACTTTGAGATTCACCGCGATGACGGAATTACGATTCCAGTCTGGCTTGTAGCGAAGCCAGAAGTCTCAATCATCCAGAACACCCGTGTGGTCTTGGACGATACGCAGATTGAGCAGCTCACTGCCCTCGTGGATGACAAGGAGATTTCAGAAGCTGACCTCGAGCAGATACGACAGACGGCACAGGCATGGATTGACGGCATCAACGAAAAGATAGCCAATGCTAAGGCCCTCAAAGCAAAAGCTGAGGGTGTGAACAACGACAAGGCAGCGGAATATGCCGGGAAGGCCATAGATGCCTATGAGGAGGCCATTTCAGCCCTTCAGAAGCTCATGCAGACTGACGACTACCAGATGTTCCTGAACTGGCTGAACGTTGCGAAGAAGTACGAGCAGGCTGGCGATATGTACACGAATGCTGCAGAGAAAGCCCTCTATGGGGAGTATGAGCAGGCTGAGCTCGACGCAAAGATGGCTGAGGATCTTATTGACCTTGCAGACAGCTACAAGCCAGGGTTCAGCTTTTTCGGAGGGGATCTGCCCTTCGGTCTTACCTGGATGGACATCATAGTTCTCATCATAGCTGCAATAGTCGCGTGGGTAGGAAAGCAGTTCTTCGGGCCAATTGGTGCACTCTTTGGCCTCGTGGTCGCAATTGGCTGGTTCGCAGGCAAGGGAATTGGAATCGGCCTGGATTGGTTGTTTGACAAGCTCAAGTTCTGGTGAGGTGGTGGAGAATGGGTGAAAAAAGTCTGAAGTTTGGACAGTGGGTCCTCAAAACAGGCCTTGCCTCGGCCTTTTTGGGGGTCCTGCTCTGGTATGGAGCCGAGAAGAGCATTACAGTGGCGCAGGTGAACACGGCACTGGCCAGCGTGCCCCTGGCCTTCGTTGCCCTGATAGAACTCTTCGACAAGATTGCAGACAAGAACGACTATTACAACAGACTCTACGCTACGTTCGGAGCAAAGAAGAGCCGTGCAGGAGCTATACTCACCAGCCTGTTTTTCGCGGCCCTCGGAATGTTTGTCGTTATTTGGGCACTGAGTGGCACGATAACGATGAACCTCGGAACAATAGGGCCAGAAAACATCTTCGTCGCAGGGCTCATCAGCCTCTACATCTTCGCGCCCGAAACGGGCGACGACGAGCTTCTACTTTGGGCCTGGATTGGAGCAACCATCGCTACAAAGGGACAGTACCTCGTCCTGTTCCCGCAGATGTGGGGCTTTAGCATGCTCGTGAGGACGCTGATTCCAGCACTCTGAGGTGGCCCACAATGCTCGGCAGGGTTGCAGCAGCTCTCATCGCCTTCATCCTCTGTGTTTTCCACTGGCAGGACACCATCATCACAGTAGGCCAGCTCCTTGGGCTTTCAGGCTTTTGGGCCCTCTACATCCCCTCGGCCCTCATCGGGCTTTCCGTCTACAGGATCGCAGACCTGGACAATTGGGGCGTTTGGGACGCGGCGGCATTCCTCACCATCGGCAGCATCGCCATGCTCGCCATGACCAGCGACCCGCAGGCGACAGTCTATGAACTCATCAAGGGCGTTGTGAGCTTTTCAGTTGCAGCCATACTCGGTGCACTCGCCCTCCGTGGAGGTGGGCGCTGATGGACGTCAACGCGGCAATTGATGGATTCAAAGAAGTCGCAGCGGCCCACCCCTACCTCGGCCTGGCGATCATATTATTCACCATCGGTGTCCTAGTGCGCGGAAAAGTCAGCTATGTATTCTACTTCCTCGGCGGCCTCGCGCTCCTGCAGGAGTTTTCGTTGTTTGGAACCTTTGTTGAGTTCCTCAAGGGGATTCCTGACCAGATAAGCTCCCTGATAAACGCGCTTGGAGGTGTGTTAGGTTGAGAAAGAAGGAAAGGAGACTCGTGACAATCGGCCTGATAGTGCTCTTCGCGGCCATAGCCTGGTGGGCCTACAACGGCGGCTTCGGCAGCGGCGGCTTTGTTGACCTGAGCAACACCCTGAACGACAACACCAGCACCACTGAAACCTACCAGCTCGCCATAGCCGACCTTTCGGCGGCTGTTGACCAGGCAACCGGCCACGTGCTCGTGACCTTCAGTCTGACCAACGCCGAGCACTTCAACATCAGCAGCGTTGAGATCCTCTACGCGCTCAACGTCGCCGACCCGAACAACGCCACATACACCGCCCTGAACGCCACCGCCGAGAACGGCACCTACAAGGCCGAGATTCCGTCAAAGTTCGGCGACCTCGTCTACTACAAGGTCAAGGTCACTTACGACGGCGATAAGATCCTCGAGAGTGAGGTGCAGAGCATAACCGTCACCGACACCACTGCACCGACCCTGAACTCTGTCAGTATTGACTACAACAGCACGGCCCTGACCTTTGCAATCAGCTTCAACGCCACCGACAACGACCAGATTGCAAAGTACTACGTCTATTGGGCCGACCTCGGAACTTCCAACACCGTGAGCAACACTACCACCTTCACTCCAGTCGAAGCAACCACCCTGCTAGTCACCATAGCCAACCTCACCGATGGCAACTACTACGCGTTCTACTTCAAGGTCGAGGACCTGAGCGGCAACATAGCTACCCTCTACAACGAGACGGCTCCGCTCATCATCCAGGCCAACGCGAGCGCCACCTGGCCAGTTATAGTTCCTGAACAGAGCTCCAGCTGAGGTGGGCTGAAATGATGCCCACCTACCGCGCCTCTCCATCTTTTTCAAAAGTGATATTCCGGCTCTTTGCGATAGTTAGCATAATTTTTTTGCTCCATTTCAGCTATTCGACATTTGCCGAGCACGACCCGCTGAAAGAAAGACTGTACGAGCTCGGCTATCCAGCAGAGGGCTACATCTTCACCAACGACACGGTGAGGTGGGCCGACGGTCACCTGACAGTCTTCCAGGGCGCCTACGTGGAGGACTACCCAATCACCGCCGAGCAGGCGTACGAGATCGTCAGGAACTACCTCGCCGACTACAACCAGAAGCTGAAACAGTACGACATGAAAATCGAGCCGAAAAAAGAGAGCCTCGCGGAAAAGGAGGAGAACGACAACCTGTATTGGGTCTTCGAAGTCTACATCCACAAGGGCTCGACGGAAATCTTCGCGGGCTTTGCCTACGTAAACAGAAAGACAGGCACGGTGAAGATGAAAGGCCTTCTCGACTGAGGTGAGCGAGATGAAGAGGTTCACAATTCCGTTTATCATACTAATATATATTGGACTAAGCGGGCTCGTTGGGGCCCTCTACACCTGGACCGGAACGGCCGACGTAGGCTCCCACATCTACGTGAATGACCTCACTCTCACTGTTGACCAGGACAACATAACCAAAGAGCTCGCCCTTATAATAGAGAAGAACGGTCAGCTCCTCGGCCTGCTCAAAGCCGGCGAGAGCGGCGAGTTCCAAGGGTTGAGTATTAGCTTCAAGGAGTTCAACGGCTACGGCATCATCAGCATCCAGAGCGAGGAATTCTTCACCGTTTCCATCACCTCTTCCAGCGAGCTCGAGCAGCTACGGCAGGAGAATACGGTCCTGAGGGCCGAGAATGAGGAGCTAAAAAAGGAAGTTCAAAGCCTCACGGCAGAGAACAAGAAGCTCAAGCAGCAGGTTTCAGAGCTTGAAAAACAGCTCTCAAGCCAGCCCGACGTGCAGGGCCTCCAGGCCCAAATCACGAACCTCACCAAAGAGAACCGCGAGCTCAAAGCGCAGATCGCGAACCTGACAAACAAAGTGAACCAGCTCAAAGCTGAGAATGAGTTTCTAAGCCAGCAGAACGAGGAGTATCGGACTATGATTCAGAATCTTCTCAAGGAGACAGCGCAGGGGAGCGAGCAGGACTACATTGAGCAGGCAAAGAAAGAGCGCCTCATAGGTTCTGTACTGCTGAAGAGCATTCTATTTGCCGGTGTCATCGTGGGGCTGATTGGATACGGCCTGTACAAGAAAAAGAGAGGATGGGAGTTAACATAGCTATAACACAGAAGGAGGCGGGAGTTTTGAGGGAAAAGGCCGACGGCAGGGGAGGAATCGTGTAAAAACATTATGTGTGTGAAAGGGGTTATTTTATTTTCAGTAAAGAAACGGAGGGGTTAGCGTGGAGTACGTTGGCAAGAATCTGGCCTCATGGGCACCAACAACAAAAGGGCGCCTAAACGAGATTTATCTCGGAAGAGGCGTTAGAAGCATGAACCATACTCTAGACCGCTGGCTGAGGATCAACGAGGACGATGCTAACCACATGCTCTTCCTCGGACCGAGCGGCTTCCAGAAGTCAACAACAATGAAAGCCATCCTACAAGAGATCTGGCTAAACACTCGTTGGGGCAGGAATCAGGAACCTCCACTTATCATAATCTTCGAGCGCAAGTACGATCGCGCTAAAGCGCAACTGGTCAAGAAGACGTTCTACGATCTGGTCAGGGAAAGAGGAGAGGGCTGGCTGAGGGCGAGGATGACCCAAGTAATGGAGCTCAAGCTCTATATCCAAATGCTTGAGCTTCCAGCCTATGAGGGGCAGCTTGGACTCATGGGGGACTTTGCACTCGGGTGGGAGAACATCCTCGGCTGGCTGAGGTACGATAGGCAGCACACCCTCTTCAGCCTCTTCGGTATCCGGCCACAGGCCTTCCCCATCAGGAGATTCGTCTTCAATCCAACCAGAGATCCTCATCACATAGCCCTGGACTCTGGACCGGAGACTGAAGTCGTTGCAACATTCATCCGGTATGAGCGCTTGGACTTCGAGGATGTTGCTAAGGTCGTGAACATCAACCCCAACACAATCTATGCTCAGATCATAAAGTCGGCGTGGGATGAGGAGAAGGCAAGGGATCCTGATGATCTAGTCTTTGAGGCAAAAAGGATCTACAATGAAATGCTGGAATTTCTTGAGGTGGAAAACAAGAAGCCTCCAACGAGCCTGTGGGGCGTTTACAACGTCGCCAAGAGCCTCAAAAAGGTTCGGTGGTTGAAAGTCAAAGGAAAAGACCTCTTCGACCAGCTCGACAACACGAAAATCAACGTGATTGACTTTAGCCAGAACTCCGACCTGACCGAGAGCGCAAAGAACATCATCTTCAAGAAAGTCGTCGAATGGGTCCTGAACGAGTACGTCCAAGAGAAAGAGACGGCCGTCTTCATCGCTGGCGATGAAATCCAGAATTACCTCCGCTCCCGGTGGGGCAAAGCTATGGCCGCCAAACTCTTCAGAGAAGGCCGTTCCAACCAGGTAAACTTTCTCGCCGCCACGCAGTACCTTCACAGCCTGCCGTCCGAACTCATATACGGAGCCAGCCACATCGCCATCCTCGGGACCCTCGCTTCAGCTGACGATTACGCGCTCCTGAAAAAGGTTGTTCCAGATTTTGACGTCAGCTTTGAGCGTATTGTAGCCTCTTCGCCCGATGAAGTTGAAGAGCTCAAAAGAAAGTATCGCGGGCGCGGGTATTTCATTTATAACAAGTTCTTCACCGAGCGGATTCATTTCCGCCCTTCACAAACCCTGTGAGGTGAGTTGAGATGCTCGAGTGGTTGAAGAGGAAAAAGAAAAGAGACGGTGGCCTTCCAAGAAGGGATTATTATACCGAACCCCAAAGCGGGCTCCAAGAAAAAGTCCTTGAGAAAGCCGAGCAGACCGAACAGAAATTGATGCATGAGGAAAAGCCGGTCCTCCAGGACTGGAGGCAGAAACAGGCCGTCCAGTCCCTAAAGTTTGTGAGAACCCACCACCAAGTTCTGAAGGTCTACTACAAATTCAAAAGCGGCAGCAGCATGGTGAAAGAAATCGTAACCCTCGGCTATGTCCAGGGCGTTGCGATAGCTCCTAACAATATGCTCGTGATTGCATATACCCCACGGCCTCCAAGTTGGCTGGATGAGATATTTCTCTCCCTCGCCAGAGTGCTCGGCAGGGGGCCACAACAGAAACTCCTCTGGACCTTCCCACAGTTCGCCCCACTCTCGGCCATGGATACAACGATAATCGTGGAGACCTCAAGGATAATGAGCACAGTGTGGGGCGACTTTGCAATGCCTCCAGAGCTGAACGAGGAGCAGATCGCAGCCTTCTACGCAATCTACCAGAAGAGCCAGACGCTCGAGGCCCTGGTTGATAACGTGCTCAAGAAGACCGGCTCGCTCGTGAACACGGCCCTGGACATTAACCCGTTCGTCAAGAGCTACCAGCTCATCGAGAAGACCAAAAACCAGAAGAAGAAAGAGGAGCGCTTCAAGGTGGCTGAAGGTGGAGAAATCATCCTTAGCAGAGGAGAGAAAGACATTTGGGAGGAGTTCAATATATGAGCGAGGTAGCCGAACCAACCGCCCCACCACAGGACGAACAGAAGGTCGTAGCGAAGGACCTGTTCAAAGAGATCCTCGAACAGCAGGAGGCCGTGGAGCCGCAGCATACTCTCCCGACTGAGGATGTGAAGGTCAGCGAGAAGGAGAGAAAGCAGAAGAGTGGCGGAAAACGCCGCTACATTTCCATTACTGACAGAACTAACTCGGCGCTGATGCTCCTCGTGCTTCGGAGGCTGAAGGCGGCGGAAGAGCACTCGTTCCAGCCCGACGTCAAGGAGAATATCCGCGAGGCCGTAGTGCTTTTGAAAAGAATCATCGAGGAGAACGAGGACATGTTTCCAGGGGTGTTGAAAGAAAGAGATAAGTAACTAGAGCTTTAGAAGCTCTTCTTCTAATTCTTCATCGCTCATGTCTAATATCCTGTTCACCTTTTCTAAAAGCTCCTGGCTTTTTTCTCTAATTTCTTTGGCCTTTTCCATAGAGTTTTTAGTATCTCTTATTCTCTCCAACTGCTCGTATTCTGAAATTAAGGAATTGTACTCTCGTATATCGATTCCCCATTTTTCAAGGAACTTCTCAATTTTCGACGCAGTCTTGTTTATCATCCCAAGCTCATCCGGAGCTAGCGTCTGATTACCGTGACGTTTCTGATAATTGGTTTTCACAAAAAAGAGGCTATTATGTAACGGTTTATAGTTCCTATTTGCTCTAGAATTATTAACTAGCTCTCTCATAATCTCTTCCTTAAGGTATCCAATGAGTGAATTCTTGATGAACTCAATATTCATGCGCTGTTTCTTCATTTCTATTAGAGTCTGGCGTGTCAGCTTCACTTGTTCAGAAGTTTGTTCTACAGCCTCCCTGGTAGCCATTGTTTGAAGTGCAACAAAAATAGCCACCAAAATATTTGCCATAGCTACCGCAAACTGAATACCGTTCACATCTGATATAAGATAGCTCCTAAGAACAAAACCTCCAAAAAGGGCCGTTAAGACTAATAATGAAATACTAAAAACCTTAGCCCAAATACTTCTGTCATTGTCCAATTTCTGTCACCTCACGACAGACAGCCGCCTTCTTTTCATTAAGACCTTCCTTCCAAGATACCTCTCAACTTGTGAACACACTCAAGCGCCCTGATGCCAAGATAGCCCTGATTCCGATCCAGAATGGCCTTCAAGCAGTTCTCTTCTATTTCATATAATAAATCTAACAACTTCGACTTGGTCTGAATATCCAGCTTTCTGAGATCCACGTCCCCCTTAACAAAGTGCCTGAGCTCAGAATACCCAACAGGCATGGAAGCTTCTTCTTCGAGCAATATGAGAATACCCAAGCACTTATCGATGAAGGCCTCCATGTCAACCTTACTTATCCGCCCTTCGATTATGATCTTGGTCTCCTCAGAGACAATGCCCCTGCTTTCCGGCTTCACCTTCCAGACCTTAAACCGCACCTTCGGGGCACCACCTATCTTCTTGAGAACCTTCTCGTCAAAAGGCAAACCGGGCATGGTTTCAATCTCAATCAGAGTACCTGCAACAACCTCCTTGCCGAGCAACTGAGACTTTATTGTCTCCTCCATTCCGTAGACTTGGACCGTCGGTTCGTCAGGAATCAAGTACACCTTTTTAGCAACCACTTTCTCAGTAGGTTCAATATGTCTTGGCAATTCTTTAAGTTCCTCTTTCTTTCCAAACAAAGGCATCGCCACCACCTCCACCAAGTTAATTTCTTCCGATTGCCGAGATTGCTAAAACAAAAAGGAATAGTGCCTGAGGCATTAATTCCAAGGATTTTTAGTGCAAAGCTTCTACGCCCATCATGGCGCCAATGACTAGCATTGTTATTATCAGAATTATAATGTAGAACACTACTCCTGCCGTAAAAAACCCAAGCCCAAATCGGAATCCATCACTAAACGTCAGCTTTTTCTCATCCGGCATGGGTATCACCCCTATGATTTCTTACTAGGATTATTACAACCACATATAAGAAAGTTTCGGCTTTTGTCCGCAGGAAAACAATCGAAAGGCTCGAATAAAACGCAGTGATGCAAAATTCAAGCAAAAGGGCCCTGACCTTAATAATTGGATAACTTGTCCGACATTTCCCTTTTCTACCCGATTATCCCACAGGCAAAGTTAGAAGCGCAAATTCGTCACTCCGGCAGATGCTGCCAGGATAAGGTATTTGTAGGGGGGTGAACTACGGATAAGGTTGAAAAAATGACCGGAGGTGATAAAACGAAAGAACTACGGATCCTATACATCGAAGTTGGAACTCCCCCCACTAGAAGTCTGGTGGTCTACATACTTATATCTTTTTTGGCGGGCCTGCTCGTGGCCCTCCATTGAATTTTCTTTTATTTGTGAACAGCATTATGGAGGTGAAGATATGACCGATCGAGCTGAAGGCCTCCTTGTGCTGCTTGCCATGGTATTCCTGGCATTCTTGTTCATTTGGATTGGGGGTAACAGCTCACCAGTGGGATGGTTCATATTTGGGAATACCGGGCTTATGCTCTTAGCTGCGATAGTTTTAGGGCTCGGGGCAGCGATCTTGATATTGATGTTCAAAGAGTAGAATGAGCCTCAGGAAAATTCAATAGTCCTACAGAGCCCAAGTACAGAAATCTGTTACTCGACTAAGAATACCCATCATTCTTTAGCTTACTTAACCATATTGATGACAAGAGCTATAATTGAGTAGATAATAAGGATTACAAAAATGTTCTCATGGCTACCTATTTTTGATACTTGCTTGATGTCAAACACTCGTTTATTTACTATGTAATTGTCGATTAATACGAATATTGCCAGAAAAAATGAAAAAAGTGAAGATCTAATCCAGAACTTTTTTCTGAGGTTTTGAATTATATATTCCTTTGAGAATATGGGAGCCGAAAACAAGAGAAGAAACCTGCATATAACATTACTACTTAGTTCCTCCATTATGACAGCCTCCAACTTCTTGGTGGCATCTTTTCACTCCTAATCTTAACCCCCAACTTAATCTATAAAAAGTTCCTGAGCTTATTGGGACCCAAATCTTTCTTTTGCATCAGCCACTAGTTTGCGAAGATAATCAATATACAATCTAGCCAGGTTAGAAATTGAAGTATCTTCTAGTTCCTTCCCCAAATGATATTTGGGCGGATCTGGAAAATGCAAACTTACAGATCCTATGTCAATTGGGAGTTCAACGTAATATTTTTCTACGGAACCATCTGGAAATTGAATTTCCCACCCACTACCACCAAGATGGTCTCCAATAAAGAATCCTACCGCATTTGGAGGGCAAGGTTCAAAGCGAGCCAAATCATCTGGAACTCGGAAGTTTCTTATATAAACATGGGTTGAGGTTTCCAATAGCCCTTCTTTGAGTATTTTCGAACGCAGATCATAGAAATACTTCATTAGTGGATCATTCTTCATTTCCTCCCTATATTTTTCATACCAACTATCAAACTCTGGCTCTACGGAGCGAAGCTTCTGAAGGACATTAGTGACTGCACGACCAAAAACAACTAAATTTCTTAGACCTGCCAGCTTTCTCTCTGGTGGTCCATTAATCAAGTCATCTAAGCCTAATTCTGCTGTTTTTAAGGTCTCTTCAACACACCGTAAAATATTAGACGTTTTGGTCTTGTTAGAAACAGACATTTCTTAACACCTTCTGAAGTCATGGTGATCCATATAGCTTAGCCAGTATTCTCTTGAGGATTTCAATTGTTAATCTCGCGTCGTCCTTGGTTACTTGCGACAGCAAATCCTCTTGAGGGTGTGCTCCATAGTTCCCAAAGTGTCTAACCCCATCAGCCAAGCTTTTCGTGGCTTTATCTAGAAGTCCCTTCTCAAAAAGCTCATTTATCTGTTCATGCAATCTTCTCTTCTTTGAAGCGCCCTTGTCCTCAACTGCCTGCTGAAGAGCTCTTCTAGCCATTACAACAGCGGCTCTATATGCTCCCACGTTATATGCTTTTAAAGCTTCAATATAGTCATGTAAAACCTCCTGCGGAACTGATTTAGGCAAACCTGCATAGTAAGCATAGATACCAGACCATTGGGCCATCCATTCCTCGAGCGTCTTTTTCGAGAGTTGGAACTGAAATGATAGCGCATAGTTATGTGTCTTCTGACCCAACTTCCCTTGGTTATACAAGGCAGAAAACTGCAGATTAATGACCAATGTGACAACTCCCTCCTTTTCAGCAATTTCTTTCATTCTTTCTGCGTGCTCTAGGGAAATCTTCGAGAAAAATTGGACACCTAAAAACTTTCCTGGAGTAATCAAACCATGAAACCCATTGATTTGCTCCCATTGTTTATTTTCGCTATTATATCGCAAGTTAGAAAAATGATACAGCGGTCCAACTATAACCCTGGTAGCAACTCCTCCTTCACGAGGCTCATAGTACTCAACAAATCCTGTGAAAGGTAGCCAAATCTCAATGTTGGGGGTAACATCTTCTTTCCAGAGATTTCCAAATACAACAAAGATGCCTAGCCCTCCTCCATGGGGATATATTTCTGCTTTTACGTGAAAATGGTCATATAGGACTATTTCATATTCCATTTCCATAGTACTACCCCCGCTACCTAACGGATAATTATCTTCCTCCTTGCATCCTGAATTATAATCTCCCTAGAGCGGCCTTTCCTCCTAATGTCTCCTTCCAGAACCACGACCTCGGCACCGAGTCTCCGAAGTTTCTTTATGTAACTGTCAATGTCCACGTTAGCTCCAACGTCGAGGATAACTGCAATGACCTCGTCAAAGTATTCAACATAATCCAGAACCTGCCCAACCAACCGCTGGAGCTTGCTCCTGCTCTCTGCAATCTTGATCTCGATTCCGATACGGTCCCCAATTGCAATATCAATTTTCTGATCTGCAACAGGATATTGCCTCTGGATCTGGCTTCCAAGCCTCGCACGGAGGTACTGGTAAAGCTGCTTCTCCAGATCCTCTTCATCTCTGACGGTCTCGGGCTCAAAATCCAGTAGGATGTCCAGGATGTCAAGCTCGTGAGAGGCAGAAAATTCTTCCTCCTCATCCAGAGTCTCTACTTCCCCAAGAGACTCCTCCGTCTCCCCCTCCAACTCAATAGTCTCGACTTCATTGGCCTCTGCTCCAAAGAGCATGGCTTTGTACTCGTCGAGTTCTCTCTGTTTTTGTTTCTTTAAGGCCATTAAAGCTTCATTCGCTTCTTCGAGCCATTTGTTGAACTGCTGAATGACGTGCCTGGACTTCACCTTGTATCTCTTGGCTACCTCGGCGACTTCCTCAAGAGTCATTTTAGAGGCCATTACATCAATAAGCTCTTCCTTGTTCCTGATTTTGTACCGCTTTTTCTCGCCATTGACAATTTTTGTGCGATAAGTGGGGATCCCCTTAGCAACACAGACGGCCTCAAGTTGCCTCATCTTAAGCTGAGAAAGAATTTCTCGTTTGGCCTCAAATGCCCGCTTTTTCATTTCACGCTTAAAAGACTGTTCAGCGGCAGAAATTTCTCTTTTTATTTCAAGTGCCTTGGCGCGATACTTCGCTTCCTTAGCAGCGCGATCCATGGCCCTTTTAGTGGCGTCACCAACTTTCTTAAGGAAGTCGCCGAGCCCCATGAGCATCACCGTTCGGATTAATTACTTACGTAATTATTACGGTGGATTATAAGAAAGTTTCGGCTAGGGCTGGAAATATTCCGGGCCATTGGAGAAAGTCTCGACGCCAAAATGCCGTAATAATGACGGTAAACCTTATTTATTAAACAACCAATAAACAACTGATATTGTGCACGCTCGTGCACGAGTGTTTACACCCTTCAAAATTCGCCACCGGGGGCGAGACAGTGAGCCAAGAAAGCAAAGAAATCATCGAGCCATTGGCAAAGTTTCATGCAAGGCTCGACAAAGAAGGCAGGGTAGCCATTCCTAAACCCATACGAGATGCTCTTAATCTCGCAAAGAACGATTACATAGAAGTTGTTGTCAGAAAAATCGAGATTGATCATGAGAGGCGGGAAATTCGGATACTCCGGCAAGCTTACCTCATTACGAGACTTGGTACCAAGGGATTAATATTCCTGCCATCAGAGCTGAAAAAACAATTTGACCTAAAAGAGAAAGACATCGTTGAAGTTGTTCTTTATGGATTTCACAAATTCGATGAACTTGTAAGTGAAAAAGGTAAGCAGTTGATGACCAAGATGCAAAGCGTGGGGAAATGGTCCGAGCTAAAGCCAGAGGACAAGCTTCCAGAAGACCAAAGCATAGAACATTTCACCTATGTTTTTGTTTGAGTTTAATATTAAGTACTTATAATTAATTAGGATTATAGGAACAACCTAAAAGCTTCTATGGTTCTTTACGCCATGCTCGTGGCTGATTTTCGGAGAACTGAATTAATATGCCGATAAAATATTTTGATTTACTGTTTTAGCTCGTAATTTGCCAGAATTTTTCTATCCAAAAAACCAACGCTGTGCATTTTGCCACAATTATGCCCACAAAAATCTTTTATATTTGAAGTGCTTACTATCTTACGAGAAATATTCTCGTACGGGAAAAAATCTCGTAAGGTGATAAAGGTGGGAAGGCTCGGAAGGCCTCGCAAGTATGAAGGTCCTGTGAAGAGGTTCGAGGCATGGATCCCCTATGATGTCTACAAGGAGATGGAGGAAGAGAAGCAGCGCCGCGGCATCTCCTGGCCAGAGCTCGTTCTCGACATGTGGGGTGCTTACAAAAGCCAGAGGTGATTTCTATGAGAATTCCCGCGAGGGGCCCTGGACGTCCAAGGAAATGGAACAGCCCGCTTGTGCAGTGGAGGGCTGACATACCTCAGGAGGATTATGAGCTTGCCGAGGAAGAGCGCCTCAAGTTGGGCCTCTCGCGGGCCGAGTGGTTCCATTGGATGCTTCGTCATGTCAAGTTGGACGTTATGGAGCTTATTGCGAAAGTCAAGCACCAAGAAGAGTATATCAAGCAGCTCGAGAAGGAAAAACAGGCCCTTCTTGAGGAGCGCGAGAAACTCCTCGCCAGGATCGAGAGGCTCGAACTTGAGCTTGAGGCCCTCAAGCAGGGCCGCTCCGTGAGGTCATACCAGGACGCGCTCAAGCTCAAGGAGCTGGCCAAGAACGCCCGCGAGGGCGTCAGCTGGAAGGCCCTCTGTGCTGAGGTTCTCGGCCTCCGCGATGAGGGCAAGATCAAGGACCTCATGAAGCTGGCTTTTGTCGTCAGGAAGAACGAGCGCAACACCTGGCCAGGCAAGTTCTATCCCAAGGACATCGCGGAAGAGTTCCATGGTTGGGTCCTCATGCGCCCGAAGGACCGCCAGGTCGCGGACATCATTGACTACGTGCTCTACCGCGAGGACACGCTGAAGGCTGCAAAGGGCCTGGCGGTCGGTGAGGCCGCGAAGGAGAAGGTCCCCGAAGTCAAGCCGCTCAAGTCCGGCCCGGCTGCCGAGCGCTACCTGGAGATGGCTTTCGAGGTCATCTATCACGAGTACATGAATTATATCACCACCAAGCAGGGCAAGAAGGCGAAGGAGTTCATTGAGGAGAAGGTCCCGCCGAGGCTGGAGCGGACTTTCCAGGATATTGACCCGGCCGATGTTAGGAGGGCCGCTTTTGCAGTTCTGGAGAAGCACGAGTCGGATTGGAATGAGGCTTTCGTTTCTAACCTTCGCCGTGTTCTCACGCGCATCCTGAACGCCGGGCAGTATGCCCGCCCCTTGGAGGTGAAGGCCGATGTCTGAGTCGGAAGCCAATTTCTGGAGTTGGGTTGCTGAGGAAGTGAAGCAGGCCCGCCCGCAGGAGGGCATTGAGGACGTGGTAGCGTGGCTTGAGGCCGAGAAGAAGAGGGCGGAGGAGAGGCGGTTCGACTACATTCTCCGCGGTGACGAGGAGAAGGTGGCGTACTGGAACGGGCGGCTCGAGGTAATCAACGAGGTTCTGAGGAAGCTCAGGAGGGTGGGAGCATGAGAGATTGGGGCCACCTCCGCGTGAAGGCTCTTGAACTTCTCCGCGAGGGCTGGAAGCGTCCGGATGAGCTCGCCCGCGAGCTGAACATCCGCGTTGAGGACGCCCGCGCTCTCTTGGACGACCTCGAGCGCAGGAGGGAAGTCTGGAGGGACGGCCCACTAGCAATAGCCAGGGAGGGGATGGTAGCATGAGCTTCTGCGACCTGCTGTGGGAGGCAAGACATGCGCTCGATGCAAACAGGGTCTACGTTGGGATCGACTCATTCATGTACGAGAAGCTGCTCATGGCAGAGTACGAGCACTCAATTTCTGACGAGGACGTTCAGAGAATCGTGGAATTCGCGAGGAAGCACGAGTTGTCATTCAGAATTCACCCGGACGCGGAAGGAGTAGTCGTCATCTTTCACAGATACCTGAAGGAGGAAGAACGTGACAAACTCGCAGAGGAGGCGGGAGCATGAAGTTCTACGCGTACTTCTCAGGAATTGGCGAGGAGTACCTGGTCATCGCGGACAACCTCAAGGACGCGGCCCGCGCGGCTTTGGCGCATTTCTTCGTCAAGCACTACGGCGAGGAGCTGCCCGAGGGCAGCCGCTTCGAGATAATGCCCCTCGCTGACGCCTACCGCAGGGGCTTCCTCGTGAACGCGGAAGTGGCATTCCTCGAGGAGGTCACGTACGAGCAGGCTTTCAGGGAGTTCAAGGAGCTGCTTGACCGGGAGGCTCAGCGCCGCGCCGCCGGGAAGGTTGCTCAGGCCGGACAGGCCACCCTCGCCGCGTGGGGGGTGAGAGCTTGACCGTCCGCTCTCTTTCTCTCCCTGAGGAGCTTGAGGTCAAGCTCGAGGAGGCCCTCGCGGCCTGGCACGCGAGGAAGGTGCAGATCCTCATCGATGACGACGACCTGCCAGAGAACGCCATGAACGTGCTCCCGCTTGAGCGGCTCGAGGAGATCCTTCAAGAGCTGCCCGTGCCCACGAAGGTCTACGTCTCCGGCCGCGTTTACAAGGTCAAGCTAAGGAAGAAGGTGAGCTACGAGGAGTACCAGCGCATCAAGGAGAAGCTCGGCGAGCTCAGCGATGTGTGGTGGGACAGGAAAGAGCAGGTTCTCAAAGTGCTGAGGTACCAGGAGGCGCCCGAGGAGTCTGAGGAAGAAGAGCTCGAAGTGGAGGAGATCGTCGTCGCGCCCAAGGAGGTGAAGGCCTGATGGCCTCGCGGACCGCTTTCGTCTATCAGGACGCCCTCAGCATTGACGACGCTTTCACTTACTTCAAGCGCCTCATGCGGGACGCGGAGAATAGGGTTCACTTCAGCCGGGCGCTCCAGAAGGCCCGGAAGGGCCTGGACGTGCACATGTACGTGACCGATGTTGACAGCCTCATCATCCAGTACCTCAACCGCCGCGGCGTCAAGGACTTCCGTTTCACCGGCTTTGAACTCAAAAACATGAACCCGCGCTCGGCCCTGGTCAACGGGAAGGTCAAGGTGAACGGCAAGCAGTACGAGGGCCACAGGATGTTCGCGCTGCAGGCTGGCATTGACTTCTACTACCTCGTTAACCTCGGGCAGGAGTTCCTCGTTTGGAACGTGGCGAACACGCCGGTGAGCTTCGACTGGTACGGGCACGGCTCGGCTCATGATTACTACGCGTTCGTCCACCTTGATGATGTGATTCGCGTTCCCGCTCAGGAGCTGCCCGAGACGCTCAGGTTCCTGCTGTGGAGGAGGTGACAGGGCGTGACTAAGTTCGTAAAGGTTGCGAGCGTCTCGGGAGGAAAGGACAGCGTGGCAATGCTCATAGTGATGAAGGAGCAGGGGATAAGGCCGGATTACGTAGTTTTCCTCAACACGGGCATCGAGTTCCCTCAGCAAGTTCATTACGTCCACCAAAAACTCGCTCCTTGGGTCAAGGAGAACTTCAGCCTTGACATCACAGAAATTCACCCAAAGGAGCCGTTTGCTCTCCAAGTGAAAAAGCGTGGCGTCCCCTTCGCTCCAGCCGGGCGTTGGTGTTGCAGAACAATCAAAAAAGAGCCCTTCTACCTCTGGCTTCGGGAAAAGGGCATTAGATACCTTGACCTCTACCTCGGCTATGCGGCTGACGAGGAGGAGCGGTTTAGGAACGCAAAGCGGCAAGTTAAATCCTACGCCCGCAAGTTCGGGGTGAAGATTGTCCACTTATACGCTCCGCTCCTTGATGCGGACATTACTGAAGAAGATGCTCTCAAGCTCACGAGGAAGCATGGCCTTTACAACGAGCTCTATGACCACTTCAAGCGGACAGGTTGTTACCTCTGCCCATATCAGAGCCTCGACGACTGGAGGGCCCTGTTCTGGAACTTCCCTAAGCTCTTCAATGCGGCGAAGACGTTGGAGGAAATGAGCATCAGGGAGCATGGAAAGACGTTCAGGCGGGATTATACGCTCGCAGAGCTTGAAATGCGTTTTAGGCTTGAGAAACGGCAGGCAAAGATAGAAGAGTATGTGATGATATAAAGGAGCGTGATGGCCGTGAACGTTAACTTTCGTATGAGTGTTGACGTATTCACGAAATCCGTGAGCGGGGTTTCAGTTTCACCGGGTGCGGCCTCTTTCCTAGCTCACACTTTCCGTGAATACGGGCAGTCATTTACGAGTGAGGAAGCCCACACACCAAACACTCCCGAAAGCCTCACCATGCTCACAAAAACCGTGAGTGGGGTGAGCCCATGAAGCCCAAAATAGCCCTGCCTGAGAACGAGTTCAAGCTCAAGGGCCTCTACAACTTCCTTGAGCTGATCTTCGATGACGACGAGCACCGCATAGGCATAGCCGAAACCCTCCTCGAGCGGCTGAGGCAGAAGAGGGAGACCTACACTGAAGACTGGCTTGAGGTCATCCTCGAATACCTCGGCGAGCAGAACCTGCTTGAGCAGTACCACGAGCTCCTGAACAAGTTCGACGAGGGGGAGATCACGAAGACTAGGATAAACAAGCTCATCGAGAAGGAGCTCCGCGAGAGAGGTTATCCCGCCGCAAAGCTGAGGAAGGACTGGAGCATAGTCAAGAAGACGCTCATTCAGCTCGGGATAGTGTCCAGGACTTCAAACAGGCTCAACCTCTCGTGGGAATTCGTTGAGAAGCTGAACACGCTGACAAAATTCTACAACCTGTGGAGGGCCGGCGAGATCTGAGGTGAAGCCCATGACCACAATGGCTATATCCTTGGGGCGCCAAATTTTTCAGTGTGGCTACATGTGGCCACGTGTGGCCACACATGGAACAGCCTTTGGAGGGCTTTATATGTCTAAAAGACGGCCGAGAAGGCTCCGCAAAACTATACATATCACGATTAGTCCAGAAGTCCTCGAACTTTTAGACAAAGCGACTTATAACAGGTCTCGTTTCATAGAAGATGCGATTATAGAGCGGCTCTCGACTGTAGAAGGGCGCAGAATTGAGAGGAGCGCGGTTTTGGTGCCCCGGCCGGGATTTGAACCCGGGGCGCGGGCTCGAAAGGCCCGCATGTTTGACCGGGCTACACCACCGGGGCTCGATATTAGGGAAGGGTGAGCGTTTAAAAATCTTTCGTCGCTGGAGCTTGGAGGTAATATCCTCGGAAGTCAAAAACGGCAAACCTTTTGAACCTCCAGCGTAACTAACCCCTGATGCTCGCCGTAAAAGTCCCTAAGAGAGAAGCCGAAAAGACGAGACGAAAGCTCATCGAGCTTGGTGTTTTGGCTAGGGGCTACTCCGTGAAGCGGGAGGGCGAGTTCATACTCTTCCCCGTCACCGGGCCAGTTAAAGGCTTTGAACTCGTGGAGGCAGAGTTCGAGAAGACTAAGCGGAGGCCCCACAGCTACCGCGAGGTCGTTGAGGTTCCTGAAAAATTGAGGCCTCTCCTCCCAAGTTCTTTCGACATCATTGGCGATGTCGCGATAATCGAGCTTCCCGAGGAGCTGATGCCCTACGGGGAGGATATTGGCGAGGCAATTCTGAAAGTCCACAGGCACATAAAGGCTGTCTTCGCTAAGGGGAGCAAGGTTGAAGGTGAATACCGCGTTAGGGAGCTGATTCGCCTTGCCGGTGAGAGGAGAACCGAAACGCTCCACCGAGAGAATGGGATACGGCTCAGGTTGGACGTTGCTAAGGTATACTTCTCGCCGAGACTCGCCACCGAGAGGATGAGGATATTCGAGAAAACCCAGCCGGGTGAGATCGTCTTCGACATGTTCGCCGGCGTCGGGCCATACTCGATACTCCTCGCAAAGAAAGCAAAGCTCATCTTTGCTTGTGATATAAACCCTTGGGCGGTTAGGTACCTCGAGGAGAACAGACAACTGAACAAGACGCCGAACGTTATCCCCATACTGGCCGATGTAAGGAAAATCGCTGGAAAAATCGAGGCCGATCGCGTGATAATGAATCTCCCCAAGTTCGCCGACCGCTTTTTGAGGGAGGCAATGCTGAGCGTTAAGGACGGCGGAATTGTCCACTACTACGGCTTTGGGCCCGAGGAGAACCTCTTTTCTGAGCACGAGGCGAAGATAAATGACATAGCGAGTGAACTCGGCTTCCACGTTGAGTTTTTGGATGAGAGAAAGGTTCGCCCCTACGCGCCGAGGCAGTTCAACATCGCGATTGACTTTAGAGTTCTGAAGTGAATGTTTTGTGGAGAGAACATTCTTTTTTAGCTGCCATGTCTCATTGACAGAACGGCCAGGTGTGACATTGAGAACAGAGACATCAAAAGTTGAGAAAAAGAAAAACGTCACTTTCCGGCGATTTTCACGTTCTCGAACCTGATGAACGGCGTTATCATTGTCGTCATGAAGGGCATAACGATCTGCTCCTTACTGACCTCGCTGGCCTGTTTAAGCAGTTCATAGACGTTGCCCGCTATGAGGAAGACGCTGGAGCCGACGACTTCGCCGTCCTCGATGATGTAGGCCGGATTGGCCGTTACAGCGAAGTTTCCGTTGTCCGGGTTGCTCGAGTGCGCACCCTGGAAGCCGTCCACAAAGTAGCCTCTGTCAATCTCGCTTATCATATCCTCAAAGCTCTTTTTACCGTTCTCGATTGCCATGGTGTGGAAGCCGATGTTTATTCCGCCGCTCCTCAAATCGCGCTTGCCGTTTCCTGTGCTCTCAGTGCCGTAGATTTTGGCCCAGTAGTTGTCCCAGACGAAGCCCTTGAAGGTTCCTTTCTCGATGAGGATGTTCTTCCTCGTTGGAACACCCTCACCATCAGCTATAACCGGCTCAATGGCGAGCTCGTGGAACGGGTCATCGTAGATAGTGAGAACATCGCTCGCTATCTGTTCCCCGACCTTGTCTGCAAGTGGAGTGGTCTCCTTGACGAGCCTCTCGCCGCTGAAGGCCGGGAAGAGCGCGTAGCTGAAGAGGCCCGCTATCGCCCATGGGCCGAGGATTATCGGCACTTCCTCGTTCTTGCTGGCTTTCACGTTGTAAGCCCAGCCGACCTTCCGAACGGCCCTCTCAACCACCCCATCAACGTCAAGGTTGAGGTCTCTCCTCGCTTCAAAGTCAAATATGCCAGGGGTTACGACACCTTCTTTCCTGCCGACCAGCTCGAAGAATATGTAGGCAGCTCCTCCTTCCTGTGCGACCTCAATGCCGTGTGAGTTGACGATCTGCCTCTCCTCCCAGGTTACGCCGCCTTCTCCACCCGCAACGATAGCGTTGGGGTCTTTCTCGCGGGCGAGCTTAATGCCGTGAACCACCATTTCGACCAGATGGTCAGGAGAGGTCTCCTTAAGCTCATAGTTTGGCTTTGGGGCCTCGCGGTATTTGCCCGGCTCTGGAAGTGAAACCCACTTCTCATCTGGGCTGTTGAGCTTCGCCATCTTTGCAGCCTGCTCTATTGCCTCCCTTATTCTTGCCGGCTCGTCGCTGTCGATTATCGCCAGGCCGAGGCGCTTGTCCTTTATTCCCCTGATTATCGTTACGGCGCCGCTTCTGACGCTCGCCATTGAAATCTCGTTCAGTTCAATGTTGACGCTAACATCGCGGGAGCGGTAAACGGCTATTTCGAGCTCGTCGAAAAACTTCTCGCCGAAGCGTATAAGCTCCTCCATCTTCACCACCTCACCCGATGAGTATTCCCCCGTCAAAGCGCATGTGCGGACCGCCCGAGCTGACGAAGGCCGTCTGTCCCTTTCCGCAGAAGCCGACTTCAAGACCGAAGTCCTTACCGACCGCGCTTATCTTCTTGAGGGCCTCTATTGCCACGCCGGTGATAGAAGTGTCCCGTATAGGCTCTGCAATCTCACCGTTCCTGATGACGTAGCCTTCCTGAATTCCAACCTGGAAGGCCGAGTTGAGCTGCGCTTGGCCGCCGCGGAAGTCAACCACGTAGTAACCGAACTTTATGTCCTCGATGAGCTCCTCGAAGGAGTAATCACCGGGCTCGAAGACGGTATTGCGCATCCTGATTATCGGCGGGTAGCGGTAGCTCTCGGCCCTCGCATGGCCGTTCGGCTCCATGCCCCACTTGTGGGCGTACTCGCGGTTGAGCATTATCTCCTTGAGAATTCCGTTCTCGATGATGTGGATGTCCTTAACCGGAACACCCTCGTCATCGTACTTATCGTTGCCAAAGCCGCCCTCAACATAGCGCTCGCTCATTGTGACGTACTCTGGGGCAATCTGCTTGCCGATGAGATCCTTAAACGGTGAATTTATCGTTAAGTCCGCCTCTGCAAGGTGGCCAAGAGCTTCGTGGGCGATGATGCCGACGACTATTGGGCCCGCGACGATGGGCCACTCGCCGCGCTTTGGAGCGATGCCGTCCAGCTGGGAGTGCATCTTCCTGAGGAGCCTCTCAGTTACCTTCTCGTTGGGCTCGTAGTCTGTCATGAGTTCCCAGCCGTGGTCAACGGCTCCGATGCTGTCCCTTGCCATCGCAAGCTTCCCTTCCTTCTTTCCGGTAACGTAGGTTCCCTGGAAGAGGTAGTTGTAGCCCCACTCTATTCTGGTCCCCTCGTTGGTGAGGAGTATCTTCTGCCCGCTGCCGTCTTCGTAGCGTATCTGAACGCTCTTTACTGCATTATCCTCCTTGAGGAGCTTCTCAAGCTCCCTGAGGTGGGTGACTTTCTCCTCGACGTCTACCTGAGCAGGTTTAATCTTCATTTTGCTCTTCACGAAGTCCTGAACAGGCTTTATCTCAGCCAGCTCAATCTTCTCTTTCTTGGTCTGAGCAGCGGCCCTGGCGAGTTTGTAGGCCTCCTCGATGGCCTTCTCGAGGTTGTTAAGGTCGCTCGTCGAAGAAAAGCCCCAGGCACCGTCGGCGAGAACCCTTATCGCAACGCCCTGATGGAACTTGCCGGTGAAGCTCGTAAAGACGCCATCCTTGAGGCCGAGCGTTGTTTTTCTTAAGTTCTCATACCTTAACTCTATGTATTCCGCTTTCAGGTTGTCCTCAGCCCATTTAAGGGCCCTTTCAAGTGCCTCCATGGTCATCACCGTTGACGTTTGTCCATTAATGCCTCTGCAGTTAACGTATAAAAGTCTTTTGAGCATTCAGATGGGAATCGAAAGGGCAAAGCTTTTCAATTCCTTGGTTGAGGGTGTTCAGGGGTGAAAGCGTGAAGGCCGAAATAAAAAACCTCATCGATAGGGGAACCTACAGAAAGCTCCCGCTCTTCGAGGGCGAACTGCCCGAGGGGAGCTACGCCCAGATAGTCGAGGTCAAGCCAAAGCAGACCGTCAAAAAGCACTATCATGAAAGGCAGTATGAGCTGTTCTACATAATGAGCGGCGAGGCAAAGCTCGGCATCGGCGAGAAGGAATACCTCGCAAAGCCCGGGGACATCTTCCTCGTCAAGCCGAAAACAGTTCACTGGGTAATCAACGAACGCGATGAACCCTTCAGGCTCTTCGTGGTCAAGCTGAACTACTACGGCGATGACTCAGTCTGGCTGGGGGAGTGAGATGCCCGAGAGGGTCATCGGAATACTCGGCGGCATGGGGCCTTTGGCAACAGCGGAGCTCTTCAGGAGGATAGTTGAGAAAACGCCTGCCAAGAGAGACCAGGAGCATCCGAGGATAATCATCTACAACAACCCGAAGATACCTGACAGGACGGCATTCATTCTCGGGAAGGGCGAAGACCCAAGGCCGGAGCTGATAACCAGTGCCAAGAAGCTCGAAAGCTGGGGGGCTGATTTTATAATAATGCCCTGCAACACGGCGCACTTCTTTGCTGAAGACATCCAGAGGGTGATAAAGGTTCCCCTTGTCAGCATGGTGGAAGCAACTGCCGAGAAGATAGCAGAGATGGGCCTCAGGAAGGTCGGCCTTCTCGCGACCGACGGGACAGTGAGGGGCGGGGTTTACGAAGGGCCTCTTGCCAGGAGGGGGATAAAGCTGGTCGTTCCAAGCGAAGGGGACCAGAGGCTTGTTATGAAAGCCATCTACGAAGGTGTGAAGGGCGGGAACCTCGAAATAGGCAGAGAACTCCTCCTTGGGGTGGCCAGGAGGCTGGAAAAGAGGAGCGAAGGCATAATAGCCGGTTGCACGGAGGTGAGCGTGGCGCTTAGGCCCGAGGATCTGAGCGTTCCTCTTATTGACCCGCTCGATGTGATAGCGGAAAGGGCTGTGAGGCTGGCCCTCGGTTTATAACCACCCCTTTCTTTTGAAGTAGTAGAGCATCCCGACGGCAATGAGCAGCATGCCGGATAGTGTCATGAAGTAGCCGTAGCGCCACCCCAGCTCGGGCATGTAGCGGAAGTTCATTCCGTAGATGCCCGTTATGAACGTCAATGGGATGAAAACCGTTGAGACAACGGTCAGAATTCTGATGATGTCGTTCGTCTTCATCGAGAGAGTCGAATAGTAGAGCTCGACGAGGCTATTGGCGAGCTCTCTTTGTCCCTCAAGGATTTCAAGAACTTCAAGCACGTGGTCGTGGAGTTCGTCGATACATCTCTTGGTCTCGCCCTCGAAGAACCTCGCGCCCTCGAGCTGGAGCTTTCTGAAGGCTTCGAGAAGCGGAAACACAGTGCGCCTCATGAAGAGTATCTCCCGCCTTATACCGTGTATCCTGTGAAGAACGCTCTCCTCGCCGGAAGATAGTATCCTGGCCTCCAGTCCCTCCATGCGGGAGCTTATGCGCTCGATTATTGGAATGTAGTTTTCCACTATCGCCTCGAGGAGAGCGAAGAGAAGGTAATCAGCACCGCGCTCACGGAAGAGTCCCTCTCCTTCGCGAATGCTCTCCCTTATGGGGTCGAAGACATCTCCGGGTCTCTCCTGCACGGTTATCACGAGATTCTCCTTCAGAAATAGTGCAATCTTTTCCCTCTTGAGGCTGCCGTTCATCTCGTAGACCTGGTGGAGGAGAAGGAAGAGGTAGTCGGGAAAGACCATGACCCTCGCACGGATACTCGACCGGGTAAGGGCTTTTATGGGTGCATCGTCGAGTTGTAGGGCTTCTTTGAGCTCCGGGATGATGGAAAACCCGTCAACGTTTATCCAGACAACGTTGTATTTCTCGAATTCAACTGCCTCTTTGAGACTCGATACCTTCCTGCTCACGAATTTATCCCTCGAGTACGCGATGACGGTTATCTTAGGTTCCTCACTCATCTCCCGCACCTCAGAGTTCAATCACCATTCCCGAGTGGAGCTTGTGAAATTTCCTGCCGTAGGCCTCCAGAAAAGCTGCCTCTGCCTTTAGTCCCGTGCAGTGGCCGGTGTAAACCTCCTTCACGCCCAGCTCAAGGAAGGCCTTTACCGTTTTCTCTATCCTCTCATCGCTCGCATCAATGAGATGAAAGCCTCCGATAACTGCCCTCACCTGTTCTTCGCCGGTCAGCCTTACCGCGTGCTTCACGATGCTCACTATCCCGGCATGGGAGCAACCGCTGACGATCACCAGACCTTTGGACGTTTTGAGGACGATGCTCATGTCGTCGAGCAGCTCGTCCCTTACAACACGGCCGTCTTGTAGGGTGTAAACTTCGAGGCTTACCCGTTCAAAGTCCCCCCTATCCCTGATTTCGCCCGTTGAATAAACCCCTTCTATTATCTCAAGCGGTTCGGCCGTAAGATAGAGCTCTGCGAGCTCCTCGACTTCTTCCCTCCGGAATGGAACGCCGACATCTCTCAGGTAGGGTTTTGTGATGAAGTGCCTCCTGAAGATGCTTGGGTGTGCTATTATTGGAACTCTCTTCCCTATGGCCTTTAGCATTCCCAAAAGCCCACCGGTGTGGTCGTAGTGGCAGTGGGAGAGGAAGACATAGTCGATGCTTGAAGGTTCGAGATTCAGGAGGTGCATGTTGTGAAGTATCGGCTCGGCACTCTGGCCGACGTCGAAGAGGATTCTTTTCCCGTTTTTTTCGATGAGAAAGCTCACACCGTGCTGCGCCAGGAAGGGGCTCTCGTAGCCGGAGTAGTCCTCGACGAGGGTGTAGATTTTCATAGGGATTCACCAAAAAGATTAGGATGCTTGGAGAGTTATAGTTTTCGGAGTTGTAGCAGACCATAGCCCTTTAAAACCCCCTGACCAATTTACCTCGGTGGTGAGCATGGAGATAGGTGTCGTTGGCAAGCCAAACGTTGGAAAATCGACCTTCTTCTCGGCGGCAACCCTCGTTGACGTTCAAATTGCCAATTACCCTTTCACGACGATAGATGCCAACGTCGGCGTCACTTACGCGGTAGCGGAGCACCCCTGCAAGGAGCTCGGCTGTAAGCCAAACCCGCAGAACTACGAATACAAGGATGGCCTCGCACTCATCCCAATAAAAATGATCGACGTCGCCGGTCTCGTCCCCGGCGCCCACGAGGGTCGCGGTCTGGGCAACAAGTTCCTCGACGACCTCAGGATGGCCTCCGCACTCATCCACGTCGTTGACGTTACGGGCAAGACCGACGCCGAGGGACAGCCGACTGACTACCACGACCCGGTCGAGGATATAGAGTTCCTGGAGAAGGAGATAGACTACTGGATATACGGCATTCTTAGGAAGAACTGGGAGAAGTTCGCCAAGAGGATAAAGCTCCAGCACCTCAAATTGGCGCAGGCTATAGCCGACCAGCTGACGGGAATAGGCGTCAGCGAGGAAGATGCCTTTGAGGCAATCCACAGGCTCGGTCTGGACAACGACCCCACGAAATGGAGCGATAAGGATCTTTTGGCCTTCGTAAGGGAACTAAGGAAGGTGAACAAGCCGATTATCATCGCTGCCAACAAGGCTGACGCCGCCAGCGACGAGCAGATAGAGAAACTCAAGAAAGAGGGCGAGAAGAGGGGATACATAGTTGTTCCGACTTCAGCGGCGGCTGAGCTCACCCTCAGAAAAGCCGCAAAGGCTGGCTTCATAGACTACGTTCCCGGCTCGAGCGACTTCAAGATCCTGAAGCCAATGAGCGCCAAGCAGGAAAAGGCTCTCCAACTCATCAAGGAGAAAGTTCTCGACAGGTTTGGCTCTACCGGCGTGCAGGAGGTCATAAACAGGGCCGTCTTCGAGCTACTCCAGCTCGTTCCGGTTTATCCAGTCGAGGACGAGCACAAGCTCACAGACCAGTTCGGCAACGTTCTGCCGCACGTCCACTTACTCCCCAAGGGCTCAACGCCGAGGGACTTAGCCTACAAAGTCCACACAGACCTCGGAAAGACCTTCCTCTACGCCGTCAACGCCAGAACCCACAGGCGTGTTGGAGAGGACTACGAGCTCGGGTTCAACGACATCATCAAGATTGTCGCTACCGCAAGATGAAGCGGCCGAGGAGAATCAGCGGGAGGAAAATCACTGGCCCACAGACGGCCTCTTCATTTTCTTCATTGGACGTTTCTTGAGGTGTGCCTTCCCAGGTAGTCCTTGTGCCCTCCCTCTGACGCTCACACGGGTCAAAACCTATCCTCTGGAGGCTCAGGTCGGCGAGATAGACCTCGGAGATATTGTATTCTTCCGCGTACATGCAGATTAATGCGGAGAACTCCCTCACCTGCGATTCGTTGGTTAGGTCAGCGTAGCTCAGGGCGAGTATTGAGATGTTGAGGGACTTAAGCTTTTGAATCTGGTCGAACTCCCATTGAAGTTCGCTTTCATCAAAAACCTCGTAGCGATCGCTTGATAAGTTGTAGTATGTCACGAAGTCCTCAAGGAGGACATAGTCAACGTAGGGAGCTATTTCCTCGGCTATCGAGAAGCCTCTGTTGGCGATTATTGTAATGTTGGGATAGCGCTCCCTAATGGCCCTCACGAGATTGACCATTGCGTCCTTTTTCTCGGGATATAGATCCACATAATCGAGGTTGTCGAGGAAGACTCCATCAAAGCCCTGGGAAAGGATATATGGAACCGCCTCTTCCAAAATTATGCGCTCCCATTCGGGCGACGAAAAGTCCACTACTCCTTCATCCCAGTTCTGGTTTTCTCCTATTAGCAGGCCCTCCGGGACATTCTTTGCCCATGGTTCCCAGCCACCGATTGTCGCGAGGCTGACGTAGCCGACAACGGTGTGGTTAGCCGATAGCTTCGAAACGTAGGTCGAGTTTACGGTAGGTGAGAGGATTATTATGTCGAAGCTATCAAGCTCAGGGAACTCTGAGGGGCCTATCTGGCCGTAGTAGACCGCGAAGCTTGCTGAGACGCGTGTTGTAAAGATTGAAAAGCAGATTAAAGCCAGCAAAACGAAAAACTTGGCCCACTTCATCCCAGTCCCCTCTTCCAGAGTGTGAACTGCACCTGGCATGGAAACGCTTCCCTCGGAACTGGTGTCCAGTAGTTCGCCCAGTAATTGACCGGCTCCAGGATACCTTCGTGTTTAATTGGGTCAAGGCCACCAACGTTGTTGGTGGGGCCGAAACACACCAGCTGAACCTCTGCGCCCGTAAGGGGTTTCTCAAGGGCCCATATGCGGTAGTAAACCTTGTATGTGCCATCGCCGTTGTCCTCAACCCATGCTTCAACCTTAAAGCTCCCCTGGTCCTCAACTTGGCTGGTCAGGCTTTCAGGATCCACTGTAAGTGCGGTTGAGTACGGTGCGGATATGCCGCTTATCGCGCGTACCACGACCAGGATTATCACCAGCGCGGCCGCTATCATGAAAAGGTACTCGAGGGAACCTTGGCCCCTATTAACCCTCATGGTATCCCCAGATAATCTTTTTGAAGTATTTACATTTTGCCCCTGCTATCAACTTCGCGAAGGAGCTCCTGATACAGCCTTGGCTCAACGTCTTTTTCCGTCAATCCGAGCTTTTCTGCAATTTTCCATATCCGCTTTTTCGCGCCTTCAACGTCGTTGCTCATGACCTCTATATCAAGAAAAGCCCCCAGTCCCTCAACTTCGCTCAGCTCAAACGTCACATCATCGAGCTTATAAACCAGACGCCTTTTTATAACCCATACGTCCTCTTTGAAGCCGAGACGTTTTAGAATCTCCCGAGTTTTTTCAAAATCCGAAACTTCAACTTCTATTTCGTCGAACTCCTCGTTCTTTCCGGGATCCTCTATCCTCTTGTACGTGAGGAACGACTTTCCAAGGTTGGTTATCCGCCTAAGCCTAAGAAGCTCTGGAAGGGAAAGAGAAAAGTAGAGGTCTTCCTGAAGCTCCTCTCTAATGAATATGGCACCGAGGGATTCTATTGCGTCTTTGATCTCCTTGAATTCAACGCGGAACTTAACCTCTACTTCCATTTAAACCCCCACTAGGAATCCAACGAGTCCCTCGCCCTTGCTGAACTCGTCCAGCATGAACACTTCGACCCGCTTGAGGGTCGGGAGGACTCTTATAGTCTCGTCCACGAAGCGGTTGAGCTTCTCGTGACTTTCTTCCCCTATCAACGCAATCACACCATCCCTTCCGCTTCTGGCAACGGCCAACACATTGGGGAGCAGGGAGAGAGTTTTCATGATGTGACGGATATACCGCTCGAGGAAGTCTTCTATGATGGGGGTCTCGGCCTGAATGTAAACTATGGCAAGACTCTTCGGCCGGAGCTCTTCGCCGAGAATTATAGTGTATTTATCAATGATGTTTCGCTCTTGTAGCTTTTTAATCCTAAAATGAATCGTGGATTCCGGCCTATTAAGTCTCTCGGCTATCTCGGATATTGTTAACCTTGCATCCTCCTTCAGAATGCGGAGGATTGCCCTATCAAGGTCATCAAGCTGGACCATATCAACTCCTCCACCGAGGGTATATATTGTTCTCGATCCCAAGAAGGTCTAAGGTTTTTCCAATTATAAAGTTTACCATTTCGTCCAAAGTTTTGGGTTTTGTGTAAAATCCTGGGGAAGCTGGCATGACAACTGCACCAGCTTGGGTAACCCGTACCATATTTTGTAGATGTATCAAGTTTAAAGGCGTTTCCCTGACGAGGAGGATAAGTTTCCTGCGTTCTTTTAAAGCAACATCAGCCGCCCTTGTTATCAGGTTGTCGGCGTAGCCGTTGGCTATTGCGGAGAGGGTCTTCATCGAGCAGGGGACTATTACCATGGCATCGAAGCGGTGGGAACCTGAAGCTATCGGCGCGAAGAGATCCTCCTCTCGGTAATCCGGCTTGAAATCTATTCCAAGCTCGTGTCTTATCACCGCCAAACCGGTTTTAGAAGCTACCGTCACCACCTCATGCCCCAGTTCGCGCAGAACCTCGATCAATCTCACGCCATAGATTACACCACTTGCCCCTGTTATTGCAACCACGATCCTCATGTTTCACACCAAATGCCATATAGCACGCTTAGTTTTAACGTTTTCTGAGGACGGTAGGTTTTTATACTACCCGAAGTCACTTCATTAATGGCTGGTTAATATGGGCAAGAGAATCCCCAAGATACTGATAAAAAGCGCCATTGATATCGTAAAAGAACTCGACGGGAAATCGCTGGTCATACTCGAGGACATTGAGCCGGAGAGAATTCCAGACATAGGGGTTACTATTGTGATAGTGAGCTCTTCCTTCGACGTCGAGAACGAGAAAATCAAAAGGGTTTCAATTCCCCAGAATCTTGATCTGAACAACATTCTCAACTTAATCTCGGCATTTCTCCTTGAGCACGATATAGTTAAGGAGGGGGATTCTTTCGTTTACGTTACCAGTGAGCTGATCGGAATCAAAACGGTCAAGAAAAGCATCTCCGCCATGAGGGGCTTCTTTGCCCAGAACCAGAACGTCCTTCAGCGGCTCCTCGAGATAACCATCGAGCTGAGCATAGAAGGAAGAGAGGGCACTCCCGTAGGAACGCTCTTCATCATCGGCGACACGAGGAACGTGCTGAAGCACTCCCACCAGATGATACCCAACCCCTTCAAAGGCCACAAGATAAACGTCCTCGACAGGAACAGCAAGGAGATCATCAAGGAATTCGCCCAGCTTGACGGGGCGTTCGTCATAAGCAATACTGGAAGGATTATAGCGGCTGGAAGGTACATAGAGGTTGATCCCAGGGCCATAGACCTGATGCTCCCGCCGGGACTCGGCAGCAGGCACATAGCAGCTGCTGGAATAACGAAGCTGACTAAAGCCATCTCCATAAGCCTCTCCGAGAGCGGCACGATAAGAATCTTCAAGAACGGCCTGATGCTCCTCGAGTACAACCCAAGAATTAGGTACTGAAGGAAACTTTGCTGGCGCAAAGTTCCATCAAAAGTTTTTGACTTTTAACGAGCTAAATTTTGGGTTGAGTTCAATCTGTTATCTTACTGGGGATGCCCTGTTAGGTGGCTCCCATAAGGGTTTCATTCTTTCGCGAGCCTTTAAAGCTTGTCCTAACGGCTCAAAAAGAGAAGAGGCTCAGAAGAGCCACTGGTTCTCGATACACTCGTCACAGGGCGGCTTTTCTCCTGCTATTGCCTTGAATTTGGTGTAGATGCACTCAGGCAGTCCGAGCGGGCAGCGCTCCGGCGTAACACCGGGTCTGACCTTGGTTGGATCAAGCTTTATCTTGATGTAGGCTTCGTACTCCTCGACCTTCTTCCACGGAAGTACCTTCGCACCGTAGATGACGAGGTTGTCGTATATCTTGGCGTAGTCGCCGACGACGGCGTTCTCTTTGAGGAGGACGTTCTTGCCAATAACGACGCCTTCTCCGAGTATGGAGTCCTTTATCTCCGCCCTCTCCTTGACTATGTCGCTTCCTATCAGGATGGCCCTCTTGAGGTATGCCTTGTCCTCGATGATGCTGTTCGGACCGATGTAAGTGTAGGCCTTTATCTTGACGCCGTGGCCTATCTTGACCCCCTCGTCGATGTAGACAGGCCCCTGAATCTCAACGTCCTCCGGAACCTCTGCACCCTCTTTGATGGTGTAGTACCCATTCTGCTTGGTTATCTCGTCCATCGCTATTTGGTGGGCGTAGAAAAGATCGTCTGGCGTTCCGAGGTCGATCCAGTAGTGCCCGCGTGGTATCTGATAGGCGTAAACTTCTCCCTGGGCGACGAACTTCGGGAGAACCTCCCTCTCAAAGTAGACTTCCTTGTTCTTTGGAATTGTATCAAGAACCTTTTTGTTCACCATGTATATTCCGGCATCGACGAGGTTAGTCTTTGGTCTCTTTGGCTTCTCTTCGAAGTGAACAATCTTGCCTTCCTCATCAACCTCAACGACACCGTACTTCTCGGGGTCATAGACCTTAGTGACGGCAACGGTGATGAGGCCATCGTTCTTTCTGTGAGCCTCTATAAGCTCTTTGAAGTCGAAGTTCGTGAAGACATCACCGTAGATAACGAGGAAGTCCTCGCTCACGTAGTCCTCAACGTTCTTGAGCGCACCGCCGGTTTCGAGCGGCATGGGGTCGTTAACGAAGCGAATGTCTTTGGGGTAATCGCTCATCTTTTCGTCGATGAACTCTCTTATCTCTCCCTTCATATAGTGAACCGAAAGAACGACCTCGTCGATTTCGGGTATCTTCTCAAGGCTCTCCAGAAGGTACTGAAGGTTCGGCTTGCCGAGAACTGGAACCATCGGCTTCGGTCTGGTCGATGAAAGCGGCCTTAACCTAGTTCCAAAACCGCCAGCAAGAATAACGGCTTTCATAGTATCACCATTTAACACTTGGGCGGGAAACTTATATATTTTACGGCCATTAAATATGTCCCACAATGAACTGGAAGGAGGAGAGGTTCATTTCTGTCCATTGAGATCGAACTCTGGGACGGTGTATATCCTCCCCTTAAAGCGGAAGCAGGAGCCAGGGCAGACGCTTTTGAGGGGACATGTTTCACAGGCTGAGCTTCCGAGTTCTACCCGTTCAATGTAGCCCATACTTTCCAGGATCTTCAGCGCCCCCTCAACTTCTTCCCGCGGGAGCGAGAGCCTCTCGACTATCTCATCGAGGCTTTTCCCTTCCTTGATCAGCTCAAGGATTTGCTCAAGCATCTTTTCACCTCAAAGACCCAGAGCCGTGCCGATTTGCCAGGCTATTATTCCGACTATGGAAGCCAGCGCTATCATGTAAAAGACCGTAAATGCCGCCCACTTCCAGTTGCTCTCGGCCCGTATCGCACCGATTGTGGCTATGCACGGGACGTAGAGGGTCGTAACGAGAGCCAGCACGTACGCCTGGAGGGGTGTCATGACGCTCGCTATTACCTCTTCGTTTCCGTAGATTATGCCGTAGGTCGAGATGACGTTCTCCTTGGCGATTATGCCGAAGAGCAGGCTTACCGCAGCCTTCCAGTCAAGGCCCATGAGCTTCATGTAGGGCTCGAAAAACATTCCGAGCCTCTCAGCGTAGCTCTGGCCGGTACCTATCTCGACGGGGTAGCTGCTGAGGTACCATATTGCTATCGATCCGAGGAGTATTATCGTCCCTGCCTTCTTGACGAACTCCTTGCTCCTCTCCCAGGAGTGGAGCAGTATCGTCTTCCATGAGGGCACAAGATATTCTGGTAGCTCGATGATGAAGGGGCTTTCTTCGCCTTTAATTATGAACCTGCTGATGACCCACGCCATGAGGAGTGCGAGGAGTATGGCAGTGGCGTAGATGCTGACCGCCACGAGGGCCTGTCTCTCGACAAAGAATGCCCCTGCGAGGAAGCTTATGACGCTAAGCCTCGCGCTGCACGGAATTAATGGGTTCACAAGCATCGTAACGAGCCTGTCCCTCTCCTCGTCAAGGGTTCTGGTGGCCATCACCGCGGGAACGTTACAGCCGAAGGCAAGGACTAGGGGTATGAAGCTCTTCCCCGGGAGGCCGAACTTGCGCATTATTCTTTCCATCACGACGGCGGCCCTGGCCATGTAGCCGATGTCCTCGAGCAGGGACATAGCAAGGAACAGGAGGAACACCAGCGGGAAGAAGCTTAGAACCGAGCCGACTCCGGCAATGATTCCATCAACAACCAGACCGCGGAGGGTCTCGTTCGCTATTTGGGGAGCGAGCCACTCTCCAAAGCTTGAGAAAGCCTCATCGAGCAGTTCTTGAAGGGGCATTCCAAATGTGAAGACGAACTTAAAGACAAGGTAGAACACTCCAAAGAGTGCCAGGAGGCCGTAAACTGGATGCGTTAGAATCCTGTCGAGCTGGTCGCTGAGGGTCTCACCCTGCTCGTGAGAATACTTCACGAACTTGTGCATGAGCCCATCTATGAACTCATACTTCTGGCTGGCTATTATGAGATCCATCGCGCGCTTGTATCTCTCTTCAACTTCCCCTATGTGCGTCATTATCTCGTCGAGCTTCTCCGTTCCAAGGTGCCTGAGGACGAGCTTTATTACCCCGTCGTCCCTCTGGAGGAGCTTTATAGCTAGCCAGCGAAGGTTGTACTTCTCCGCCAGGGCGGTGTTTTTAAGGGCCGCGGTTATGTGTTCGATTTCCCTCTCTACTTCTGGGTCATAGGTCGGGATGATGGGGTGAACCTTCAGCTTGCCGTTCGCCACCTGATATATCCTTTCCTTGAGCTCCTCAAGGCCGATGCCCTCCTTCGCGTTGAGCGGAACGACAGGAACGCCAAGGACTTCCTCCATCCTCTTAACGTTTATCTCAATGCCCCTCTTCTCGGCGAGGTCTATCTTATTGAGTGCTATGACCACGTTGTCAAGGCCCATCTCGAGTATCTCCATTGTAAGGAAGAGGTTTCTCATTAGGGCCGTCGCATCCACGACGTTCACAACAACATCCGCGCTCCCCTTGAGGAGAAAATCCCTCGCCACGAGCTCGTCAACAGAATGAGCGGTAAGAGAATAAGTTCCCGGAAGGTCAACCACGAGAAACTTCTGGCCTTTGTACTCCAGGATTCCCTCCTTCTTTTCGACGGTAACTCCTGGCCAGTTGCCGACGTGCTGGCGCATACCGGTCAGGGCATTGAAAATAGTGGTTTTCCCGACGTTCGGATTTCCGGCCAGAGCAATGACCTTCATCATTGAGAGCCACCTCAGAGCTTTCTAACCATGACTTTGGCAGCCAGTCCTCTACCTATAGCGAACCTCACTCCTCCGACGGAGATTATTATCGGACCCAGTGAATGTGATTCAAGGATTTGAACCGTAGCTCCGGGTGTAAGCCCCATAGAAACCAGTCTCTGCCTTGCATAAGACCCGCCCACTATGTTAACTACGATTCCTCTCTCCCCGGGTCTTAGGGTGTTTAAAGGTACAACCATGAGCATCACCGTTAGGTTTTCCTAATTCTACATTCGAATACATAGAGAGACTTAAAAAGCTTTGGTGAGCCTAACAAAGCTCAATGGTTCGAAATCAGAAAACTGCCGGTTTTGATGTAGGCATATGTAAGGTTTCTCCTTTGAAACTCGTGTTAAAACTTTGGAAAGGTATTTAAGGGATTGAAGATAATACAATTAATTGAATTTCGGAGGTGTGTTGTTTATGGAGGAGATTCCACCCGAAGAACCCAAAAAGAAGACCTCTCTGGGCATGGAGGAGAACGTTGAGGCTTTGCTGGCGTATGTGCTCGGATGGCTCACTGGCATAATCTTTCTGGTGCTCGAGAAGGAAAGTGATTTCGTCCGTTTCCATGCTATGCAGTCAACGATTACGTTCATTGGTCTCACCATTCTCTGGGTAGTTCTATGGATATTAGGTGTGATCCTTGGGGCGATCTTCGGCCCACTGGCGGCTCTCGTTGGACTCTTTGCCATGCTCGTGAACCTTGCAGGTCTGATTTTCTGGATACTCGGAATGCTCAAGGCCTACCAGGGTGAGTACTACAAGTTCCCGATCTTTGGCAACCTCGCCGAGAAGTGGGTCGGCAAGGTCAACGTCTGAGGCTTAGATTTTTAAGCCTCCTTCAGTATTTTTTCCCATGATTGAGAGTGTCGTTAATGAAATACGGGAGTTCTCTGAGCGAAGCGGGCTTTATGAAAAACGAATTCTCGTCCTATTCTCCGGAGGAAAGGACAGTAGCCTGGCCCTCCACCTGCTTAATGAAGCCGGTCTCAACGTTTCAGCCCTTACATTCTTCCACCGCTGGAGCTGGAGGGAAACGCTCAACTGGGCCATAAAATTCACGAAAAAGCTCGGTGTTGAACACTATCTCGTGGACGTAACTGACGGTCTTCTCCGTGAGGCAGCTGGCAGAAAGGGCCCCATATGTATCAACTGCAAGAAGGTGATGCTCTGGAACGCCAAGTGGTTTGCCATCAACAACGGCTTTGATGTTTTAGCCAAAGGTGACAACGCCAACGACAAGATAATTGGCGCCCTGCTCGACCAGTGCAGGACGGATATACGGCTCTGCGACCTCCCGAGAATTGGCATCCCATTTTTCAGGCCGTTGATTAAGTACACTGCCGAGGAGGTCGAAGCTCTTGCGGAAGAGGCCGGAATAAGGCCCTACCGCATGTATGAGCACGCCCGCAGAAGGCAGTGGCGCGAGGGCTGTCCGTTGCAGTACATAGACCGTGAGGAGATTGTAACTCCCAAGCTCATGGATTTGGCTTACAGAGTAAACTACGAGATAAGTAAGCTCGCGAGGAGGAAAAAGGTCCGCATGAGCGTCCGCGTCCCGAGCTTCGAAATTATGTGCTGGAACTGTGATGAAGAAACCCTAAGGGAGGCGCAGGAAATAATCGCGGAGTTCCGGAGGGTTGAGGAGTGAAACTCCCACTCGGAAAGCTCAGGAATGACGTTTTGAGGGAGGTCGTCTTTCCAAACATTGGAATTGAGGATGTTCGGGTTATTTACGGCCCAAAGGAAGGGTTCGACTCGGCCGTCCTCGAATACGACCACGAGCATTACTTAATCGTCGCCACAGACCCGGCACTTGGCGTGCCTGAAGAAACCTTCGGATTCTTCACCTACCACTTTGCAGCGAGTGACGTTGCCGTTTTTGGTGCCAGACCGAGGTGGCTGATAGTTGATCTGCTCTTTCCCCCTGGGACCGAGAGAAGTTTCCTGGAAAACGTCATGAGAAGTCTAAACACCGAATGCCGCAAGTATGGAAGCTCCCTAATTGGTGGCCACACTGGGGTTTACCCAACTATAGCAGAGCCCACCTCAACGACCACCGCGATGGGCCTGGTGAGAAAAGACGAACTAAAGCTCCCGCTGGCGGAACCGGGAGATAAAATAATCGTTACCGCCAAGATCGGCCTTGAGTTTGCTGTTTCTGCCGCGTATTTCCGGGAGGAAGAGCTGAGGAAGTTCCTGGCCTTCAAGGAGATTGAGAGGCTTAAGAGGCTTTTCACATTTGAGACCGCCCTTCCTGACGCCCTGATTGCGAGGTCGTTCGTCAGGGGCATGCACGATGCCACCGAAGGCGGCCTAACCGCGCTCCACGAGATAGCTGAGAATTCGGGGGTGGGGTTCAGGGTCTATGCGGATAGACTCTACCTCGACCCTCTGGTAAGGAAGGTGCTTGAGTTCTACGGCCTTGAGCCGTGGAGCGTTTCCTCGACGGGAACGCTGATAGCCATAACGCCGCCCGAGAAAGCTGATGCTTTAATTAAAGAATTACATAAAAATGGAATTATGGCATTCGAGCTCGGAGAGTTCACCGAGGAAAAAGAACGGGTTCTTGTGAAAGGAGGGAAAGAAAAGACCTTCCCGACTTTTGAAAGGGACCCCTACACAGAGCTGTATGGAGAGGGATAGAGCTCATTTCACTCTAAACCTCAGCAGAGCCGCCAGGCCTCCGAGGGCTTTCAGCTTCTCCCCTCCTTCATGCTCTGAGCTGACGATGACGACCTCACCGCGAGAGTATCTAACGGTGTCCATGAGTTCCTCGATCTTCTCTCTCATCTCACCCTTGAGCAGTTCGTCGAGAACCAAAAGCGTCTCCACCGCACCGTAGTTCACCGCTTCCTCGACTTCCCTGAGGCCGTAGGCAACTAGGCCGTTGTTCTTCGCTATGTTCTCGAGCACCTTCTCGACGAGCTGGACTTCTTTCGCAACGCGGTTCTCGTGGTAGACCCTATCGACAGTCCCACGTTTGATAACTTCGTAGATGCCCGTTCTGCCGGTCACGCTCGTGTCTTCGATGACGACCTTCTTGGCCAGCTCTGGATAGTTCTCTCGGAGGAACTTGTAGAAGTCTTCCTTGACAAAACCGGGGCCGGCAACTATGGCTTTCTCGACCTTCTCACGGTTCATTATCTCCTCCATGGTCTTCGCCACATCATGGAAGAACCTCTTCTCCTCGGCCTCCCTGTCAGTGTTGTAACGCTTTCCGCCGAGGTTGTGCCTTATGCTCGTGAGTATTTCCACGCCGTATTCCCTTACCAGCGCCATGTCGGCCTCGCCATCATCGATAACGACTATCATGACCCTGGCGCGCTTGGAGGCGCTGACCGCTTCCCTCAAGCGCTCGACGTGGTGCTCCTTCCAGCGGGGCTTCTGGATTGTGACTACCGTGCCCTCCTCGATGGCTATGGTGTGGTACTTCCCGAGGGGAACGTCCTCCCTGCTCGCGTAGACTATCGGCCCGGTAACGCGTACCTGGTTGGCGAACTTGTGGAAGTTTATCTTCTCCGCCCTGACTCCAAGGAAGACTGGGATAACCTCGACCTTCTCCGCTCTCAGGGAGTCGCTCCTCTGGCTCTGCTTTCTGAGCGTTTTGGCATAAACGACGTCTCCCTCGTCGATGATGTGGTAGAGGTACCAGAGGTCATCGAGAGTCTCTGCCTTGACCTTCACCTTGCCCTCCTTGGGATCCTCGTGGATTATCTGCACCTTCTCACCCCCTGAGAAAATAGGTATCGGGCTTTAAAAAGTTGTGAGAGAAATGGGGAAGGGGTCAGATGAGCTCCCTCTCAGTCTTGGTAAGCCTCTTTGCGCCGTTCTCGGTTATGAGAACGGTATCCTCTATGCGAACTCCGCCGAACTTAGGAATGTATATACCGGGCTCGATAGTTATTACCATGCCCGGCTTGAGCTCTGTGTCGTCCTGCTGGCTCACACGAGGCCACTCGTGGATTTCAAGGCCTACGCCGTGGCCGGTGGAGTGGATGAAGTTGTTGCCGTAGCCGTACTCGGCTATGACGTCCCTGACAATGGTGTCAAGCTCTTTGGCCGTTATTCCAGGCCTTGCTGCCTCCACACCCTTCTTCTGGGCCTCGAGGACTATTTCGTAGATCTCCTTCTGCTTCTCGTTCGGGGAGCCAACAACGATGGTTCTGGTCATATCGGAATGGTAGTGTCTGTAAAGGGCACCCTCGTCGATAACGACCAGCTCGCCGCGCTCTATCCTTTTGTCGCTGGCAACGCCGTGAGGCAGAGCAGAACGCCAGCCGCTGGCTATTATCGTGTCGAAGGCTGGCTTTTCCGCGCCGTTCATCTTCATGACGTACTCCATCTTCGCGGCTATTTCCCTTTCACGCTTGCCCTCACTTATCTCTTCCAGCGCCGCCATCATGGCCATATCGGCTATCTTGCAGGCAGCTTCGATGACCTCTATCTCTTCCTTTGTCTTAATGATTCTGAGCTCCTTGATGACCTCATCGAGAACGTCGAAGTCCTCAACACCGGCCTTTTCCCTGAGGGCCTGAACCATTGAAAAGCTCGTTCTGCCTTCAATGCCGAGCTTTCTTAGTTTGAAGCTTTTCAGCCTCTTGTACAGCTCCTTTCCAGCCTTGAACTTTTCAACGGGGACCTTTGAAGTCTCCTTCGCCTCCTCATACTCGAGCTCTGGAACGAGAAACACGCTCTCGTCTGGGGTAACAACGAGATAGCCACCAAGGACGGGTGAGCTTCCGGTAAAGTAGAAGAGGTTCTCCCTTCTCGTTATTAGAGCGGCGTCAAGACCCTTCTCTGAGATGTGCTCCTGGAGTCTCTCGATTCTCATCACAACCACCAGACGTGATGATGGGCTTCATTAATAAAATCCTTTCGGGAAGAAAGCGTTATAACTCCGCAGGTGATACCCTCAATCATGGTAGTCTACCTCTTTGACTTTGATGGGACGCTCGTTGACAGCACGGGTGCCGTTGAGAGGGCCCTCACGATAGCCATAGAGAAAACCATTCCCGCCGTGATAGAGAGCGACCTCTATGACGAGTACTACAAGGCACTTTTCCTTTTCATCAAGGGCAAGCTGACCTACCAGTACCTTGGCGTCATCCACGAGCTGGTGGCCCAGGGAACGATACACGAGTACTACAAGCTGATGCCGAAGTACATTAAGGACTTCCCCTTCGCGAAGGAGGTAATTAGAACGCTGAGAAAGCGCGGAAGGCGCGTTATAAGCTTCTCTGGCGAGCACACTTATCCAGGCGGAAAGGTCATCTTCATGAAGAAGACGAACTGGTACGACGAGTTCGATGAGGTTATAACATTTAAGGGCACGAAGGACATGCTCCAGAAGTTCGAGACCCTCAGGGCGCTCTATCCCGATGAGCCATTCGTGTGGGTTGATGACAGCCCGGGAAGGTTCACCTACATCCTCGATGATAACACACTCCTCGTCCAGAAGGCCTCTCCCTACAAGAGCGACGTGGCTCTGCTCTTCGAGAGGCAGAACTTCCTCAAAATCAAGGACATTAGGGAAATCCTTGATATAGATGAGGGGCTCGCCGGGTTTGAGGGATAAAGCTTAAAAGTTCCCTCCAGTGAACCCCCTTCGGTGGAGGTGAGGGCGATGCCACGTGGAAAGGCCATCGTCCTTGCCTACGCCGGTACCCACGAACACCAGGACAACCACCACATGATTCTCAAGCCACTCGGTGTTGACGGAAGGGAGCAGGCTGCCAGGCTCGTCGGCAGGAAGGTCGTCTGGAGGACGCCGACCGGAAAGAAGATGGTTGGAAAGATTCTCAAACCTCACGGCAACCGCGGCGAGGTCAAGGCCTACTTCAAGCCAGGCCTCCCCGGACAGGCCCTCGGTGACTACGTCGAAATCCTTTAAACTTCCCAACCTTTTCTTTCCTCGGTGAGAGAATGGAGCTGGTTGAAGTTCACGAAGGTCTCGCGAGGATTCTCGTTCCAAAGGCCGAGCGCATTTACGATGCCCCCGTCTTCTACAACCCCGTTATGGCGCTGAACAGAGACATAAGCGTTCTTGCTCTGAATGTTCTCGGCTCCAGGCGCGTTCTCGATGCCCTCTCGGCAACGGGGATAAGGGGCATCCGCTACGCCCTCGAAACCCCTGCTGGGGAGATATGGCTCAACGACATAAATCCCAATGCGTTCAGGCTTATAGTCGATAACGTGAAGCTGAACTTCTCCGGAGAGCTCAAAATCGAAGGGAAGATGGCCGTTCTCGAGGGAGAAAAAACGTTGGTTGTAACCAACGCCGACGCTAACAGGCTGATGAATGAGCAGTTTAGATACTTCGACTTCGTCGACTTAGACCCCTTTGGCTCGCCGATGGAGTTCCTTGATTCAGCCCTGAGGAGCGTTAGGAGGAGAGGTATTTTAGCGGTTACAGCCACGGACACCGGCGTCCTCTGCGGCGCCTACAGGAATGCCTGCCTGCGTAAATATCTTGCAGAGCCCATAAGGGGCGAGCTCTGCCATGAGGCGGGCCTTAGGATCCTCATTGGGACCCTCGTCAGGTACGCTGCCAAATACGACCTCGGCGTTGAGGTTCTTCTGGCCTACTACCGTGACCACTACTTCAGGGCCTTCCTCCAGCTGAGAAACGGAGCAAAGAGGGCAGATAAAAGCATGAAACAGCTTGGCTACCTTTACCAAGACGAGAGCGGAAAGTTCGAGTTTGAAAACGCCTTCCTCCCATCGAAAGCCACCGCCCATGGCCCGCTGTGGCTCGGCCCGCTGAAGACCCAGGAGTTCGTCGAAGAGCTCTATAAGCTGAGCAGAGACTCCCCGCTCGGTAACGCAAAGAAAACCCCCGAGTTCCTGGAGCTACTCAGAGACGAGCTGGACGTTCCGTTCCACTACGACACCCACGCATTAGCCAGAAGGCACGGCCTTGAGGTCAGGAAGCTGGCTAGAGTCATTGAGATACTCCACGAGAATGGCTACAAGGCAACGAGGACGCACTTCTCGCCGACGGCTCTTAAAACTGACGCACCCTTTGAGGAAGTGCTCGAGGCTTTAAGGGAGCTTCAGTGATTTCATATCGGAATTCCTTAACCTTCCGATAGGCATTTTAACCTTTCTTCGGATTTCTTATGGGGGTGGGCAGATGGACGAGATGCTCAAACTCGCTAGGGAGTTCTACAAGGACGAGTACGCGGATTCGGTGCTTTATGCCCAGCTGGCCAAAATCGAGAAGGATGAAGAAATCAAGAGGGAGTTTCTGAGGCTTTCCAATATAGAATCAAAGCACGCTAAGTTCTGGCACGACTTCATAATCCGACACGGCGGAGAAGTTCCGAAGCCAAGCGTTAAGAGGTTCACGGTTTGGAGCACCAAACTCCTAAGGAAGTTCCTCGGCCCAGGTTCAGTGGCTTCGCTCCTTGAGATGGGCGAGAATAGTGCAATTCAGAAGTACTTCAGGTACCTCACGACCTACGCCGACCGCTTTTCCGAGGAAGAAATGAGGGAAATAAGGGAGGTCATCCTCGACGAGCTGGAGCACGAGAGGTTCTTCTATGAGAGCAAGCAACGCTTCCACGTTGAGAACATCCGCGATCTGGTTCTCGGTATGAACGATGGCCTTGTTGAAATCCTTGGTGCGGTTACGGGTCTCTCTGCCGTTTACCCGAACAACCCCCAGCTCGTTGGAATAAGCGGTCTCATCGTTGGCGTCGCTGGAGCGCTCTCGATGGCGATAGGTAGTTTCATTTCTGTCCGCTCTCAGAGGCAGGTGAACGAGAGCATCAGGGATAGAATGGAGGTTCTCTTCCGTGTTTCCCCTGAGAGGGCAAAGGAGGAACTCATGGATAAGCTCATCGAAGGAGGAATGCCTGAAGAAGTCGCAAGGGAGGTGGCCGAAGAACTCGCGAACAACAGCGACGCCATAATGAAGCTCCTCATTCCAGAGGCCGATGAAAACGAAGTGAGGGCGGCACTGTACACGGGCTTCGCCTACCTGCTCGGCGTCGCATTCCCAGTTACGCCATACTTCCTGGCTTCAAGCTCCCTAACGGCGCTGCCTTTCTCGATACTGTTCGCGGGCTCTGCTTTGGCCGTCGTTGCAACTCTGATTTCCTTGCTCTCGGGAATCTCGATAAGGAAGAAGGTCGCCGAGATGGTTGCAACGGGTCTCGGTGCAGCGTTCCTGAGCTACCTCTTCGGAAGGCTGATGGAGGCAGTGTTCCACGTTTCGGCGCTTTAAACTTCCCTTTTCTTTGGATTTTCTCAGACAATCACACCTTCACGTACTTCCACTTTCCGCGCTTGAACACCCACCAGAAGAGCGCCGCTGTTGTGAAGGTCTCAAGGCTCATGGCTATCCACGCCGCTATAACGCCGAGGCCTTCAAAGTGGAACGAACCTATTGTGAAGCCAAAACCGAGCAGATAGGCCGGGACTATCCTGAAGAGCAGCTTGCTCACCGCGGTTATGTACATCGGACTCTTGGTGTCGCCTGCTCCCCTCAGGGCACCTCCGAGGACGAAGAGCCAGCCGAGGGGTATCTCACTTATACCGACGATTATGAGATATATCGCCGCGAGGCGGAGGACTTCCTCGTAGTTCGGGTCGCTCGCGCTTATGAAGGGCATAACCAGGTAGCGCGGGAAGACTATGAGGATTACCGCCATCGTCGTCATGAAGAGGCTGACCATCTTAATTGCCTCGTAGACTGTCTTTTCAGCTTTATCTGGTTCTCCTTCACCGAGGCTCTGACCAACTAAAGCGGCCGTGGCCACGTTGAAGCCAAAGGCCGGCATGTAGGCTATGCTCTCCACCCTGAGGCCGACCTGGTGTGCGGCCAAAGCGATGGTTCCAAAGCGCGTCACTATGCTCATGTAGAGGAAGTTGTAGAAGCTAAATAGGCCGCGCTCCACCATCGTGGGGATGCCTATGCGGAGGATTCTCCTTGCCATGTCTACATGGAACGACCAGCTCGGCCTGAACCGAAGCACCAGCTTTCCGCTCCAGAGGAGGTAGAGTCCGATGAGGAAAGACGTCGTTATGCCGATTCCGGAAGCCCACGCCGCTCCAACCGGACCGAGCTTTGGAAAGCCGAACTTTCCGAAGATGAGCAGGTAATCGAGGACCGCGTTGACAATGTTCATGAGTATTCCGAGCTTCATAGGTGTTTTTGTGTCGCCAGCGCCCCTCAGAGCCGAAAATGCCGTGAATCCCGCGAACCTTAGGGGGTAGAAGGCAAAGAGCACCTTTATGTACTCGTAGCCGAGCTCAACGACATTATCGCTCGCGCCCATTATCCTGAGTATGTCATCGCCGAAGAACCAGCCGAAGAGCATCACAGGAATTCCAAGGAGAAAAGACAGGTAAATGCTCTGCTCCAGAGCTAAAGTCGCCTTCTCCGCGTCCCTTGCCCCAACGAAACGCGCTACGAGGGCAAGAGTTCCTGTCGCAACAGCTGCCATGATGGGCATCATGAACCAGCTGACCTGCCCACCGAGGCCGACCGCGGCCAGGGCGAGCGCCCCGAGCTGGCCGACCATCATCATGTCAACTAAGTTGAGGAGGGTCTGGGATATGTTGCCCATGATGGCCGGCCAGGCAAGCTTCCATAGCCTTCGCTGATCCTCGTTGAGGTGCAGCATTAAGACGTCCCTCTAAACGGTAAAACCAATATAGGAACTTAAAAGGGTTGTGGTCTATGGTGTGATTCGTTATACGCACTGAGAAGAGACCGAACTAAAGGAAAGAGAAAAAAGTTCAGAGGAGGTTCCTCTTCTTCTTCCACTTGTGGGACCAGCTGTACTTCCTCATGCGCCTGCTCCTGCCGAAGCCGCACGAGGCGCAGTAGCCCTTCTTTATGTTGTATGACCTCTTACCGCATCTGCGGCACTTGATGTGAGTGGGAGTATGGTTCCTCCTGCCCTTCGGCGCGGTTCCGCTTCCCATGGTATCACCCCGCTAAACTCTAAGCTCACTCGACACCAACATCAACCGGGGAAATCGCCAGGACGTTGTCTCCCCTGATAACGATTTTACCGTACTTCTTAACGACCTCGCCGTCCTGGATCATCTCGGCACCGGCGAGGACGATGTTCAGGTGAATGTCGTAACCGATGAGCTTGCCCCTGAACTCGAACCCCTTCTTCAGGATGACGAGCACGTCCTTATCGAGGGACCTGTGGATAACGTCAAGTGGTCTTTCCGCCATTTTCACGCACCTCCCAAATAATCAAAGCTCATAGCCATAACGAGGCAATCGGTTTATAACTCTTTCCCTCTGCCTATCTTGACGATTAGACGAAGGAACGCCCAAAAGGTTTTTATGAAAATCCCTTACTTGACTTTCAGGTGGTGAGCATGGCCGATAAGTACGAGATTCTTCAGGACCTCATGAGGAGGAGAGGCTTCGCCTGGGGCAGCTTTGAAATCTACGGTGGCGCGAGAGGTTTTTATGATTACGGTCCTCTGGGAGCTACAATAAAGCGCAAAATCGAACAGAAGATAAGGGAAGCCTTTCAGAGGGAGGGCTTCTTCGAGCTTGAAACACCCGACATAACTCCTGAAAAGGTCTTCATAGCGAGCGGTCACGTCGAGAAGTTCGTTGACCCGCTTGTTGAGTGCAGGAAGTGCGGCGCCAGGTTTAGGGCCGACCACCTCGTTGAGGAGGCCCTCGGCATAGACACCGAGGGTATGAGTGCCGACCATTTGACCCGGCTCATAAGAGAGCACGACATAAAATGCCCCGAGTGCGGCGGTGAGCTTTCCGATGTCTGGTACTTCAACCTCATGTTCGAGACCAAGATTGGCCCCTACGGCGACCAGAAGGGCTACCTGAGGCCTGAAACGGCCCAGGGCATCTTCGTGAACTTCAGGCGCTTAAACGCTTTCGCAAGGAACAAACTTCCCTTCGGCGTTTTCCAGATAGGCAAGGCCTACCGTAATGAGATCTCACCGAGACAGGGAATGCTCCGCCTGAGGGAGTTCACGCAGGCCGAGGCGGAGATATTCTTCAACCCGAAGGAGACTGAACATCCGCACTTCGACGAGGTCAAGGATGAGGTTCTGAGGCTCTATCCGATAGAGAACCAGCTCAAGAACCTCGGGGAAATCGAGATGACGGCTGAAGAGGCCGTCAAGAAGGGCTACATCATGAACACATTCTTCGCATACTACATGGTTATGGTCAAGCGCGTTCTCCTCGATATAGGCATTCCTGAAAGTGCCATACGCTTCCGCCAGCAGCTGCCCGAGGAGAGGGCCCACTACTCCAGCGACACGTGGGATGTGGAGATACACAGCGAGCGCTTCGGCTGGGTGGAGTGCGTCGGCATAGCATACCGTGGAGATTATGACCTCAGCAAGCACATGAAGATGAGCGGGGCAGATTTAACCGTCCTCATCCACTACGACGAACCGAAGATAGTCAAACGCCTAGTTGTCAGCCTCAACATGAAGCGCGTCGGACCGAAGCTGAAGAAGGACGCTAAGAGGATAAACGAGCTGATCCAGAGCTGGGACGAGGAGAAGCTCAGGAACCTGGTGGATGTGCTGGAGAGGGACGGCAGGATAACCATCGAGGGCTACGAGCTGGAGAAGGACGACTTCATCATCAGAGAGGTCGAGGAGAAGATAACGGGCGAGAAGATAGTGCCCCACGTCCTTGAGCCGAGCTTTGGAATAGACAGGCCGTTCTACCTGCTCCTCGAGAACTCCCTCGTCATAGAGGAGGATAGAACCTACCTCAGGCTCAAGAAGGACATGGCACCTATTGAGGTTGCAGTCCTTCCACTCGTTGCGAAGGAACCGCTCAAGAGTATAGCCTACGAGGTGTTCAGAAAGCTTCAGAAGGCGGGCTTCATAGCGGTGTACGACGAGAAGGACACGATAGGGAGGCGCTACATTAGGTACGATGAGATTGGAACGCCCTACTGCGTCACGATAGACAACCAGACGCCTGAGGATGGCACGGTAACGATCAGGGACCGCGACACGAGGGAGCAGGTGAGGGTGAAGATAGATGAGCTCCCGGAGAAGCTGAGAGAACTGATTTTTGGGGAGTGAGTTCTTCTTTTTTCTAATACCCTTTCTGGTGTCTCTCATGAAGATCCACCTCATTTACCGTCGCCATCCGAACAGGGTTCTTGAGAGGTATGATGATGTCGTGGCTGACTTAGGGGACGTCATCGTGGCCAAATCCCGCTTTGAGGGTATGCTCGCTCCTCTCAGGGTGAACGGTGTTGAGGTCATCAAGAACGGCTACACGATGGTCTACTTCGCCTTCGTTGGTGAGAACTACGACATCCTGAAGGTCTATGACGAAAACGGTAAGTTCAAAGGCCTCTACATCGACGTTCTGGCCTACACGAAGCGCGAAGGGAACACGATAGAGATGCTTGACCTGTTTCTCGACATCTTTGTCTTTCCCGGCGGCGAGGCTTTTCTTCTCGACGAGGACGAGCTTGAGATGGCCCTCAACTACGGCCTGATTGATAGGAAGACCTTTGACTTCGCCTACTCCGTGGCGGGGGAGATACTCGAAAAGCTTAAACGCGGTGAGTTCCCTCCGGAAATCGTGTGGGAGTATGAGCTGGAGGGTCGGGAATGAAGTCCATTAGGGAAACCAAGGACGGCGTTGTAATCCTGCTTTACGTCCAGCCGAAGGCGAAGAAGAACGAGATTGAAGGCGTTGACGAGTGGCGCGGGAGGCTTAAAGTCAAAATCAAAGCCCCACCAGTGGAAGGAAAGGCGAATAAAGAGGTAGTCAAGTTCTTCTCCAAGCTGCTTGGGGCTGAGGTCGACATAATTCGGGGCGAAACTTCTCGTGAGAAAGACCTCCTGGTTAAGGGTCTTTCCGGCAAAGAAGTTCTTAAAAAACTTGGGCTCTAACGTCCAAGTCTGTTCTCTGCTCTTTTTCTTGTATCAGTGACGAACACCTTTTTTCGGAGCAACGCTTAAATTCATGAACTTTTCTTCACCCCTAGGTGGTGGTCATGAAGAAGCTCACGCTGGCAGAGGCAAGTGCTATACTCATTGGGACTCAAATAGGAGCGGGCGTTTTGGGCCTGCCGTACGCGCTTAAGGATGCTGGCCTTGCAGGGATAGCAATTATTGTCGCCGTTGGCATTCTCACACTCCTCACAGCCCTTTTCGTGCTTGAGCTGGCCGTCCAGCAGGGAGGAACGCTCACCTCACTTGCGCGCGAGACGCTTGGAAAGGCGGGCGGCTGGCTCATGCTCGCGAGCATATCCGTTCTCAGCTATGGATCTCTCATAGCCTACATCGCTGGAAGCGGCGATATACTTTCGTCTCTGCTTGGAATTAACGGATCCATCTGCGCTGTAGTTTTCTGGCTGGTCATGAGCGGAATCGTGCTCATGGGCCTCAAAGCATCGGGCGAGGCAGAGCTGATGCTCAACTTCCTCCTGCTTGGTGCACTGGCAGTTGCAGTGGCTTTGATGCTGCCGAGGGTGAACGTTGAGAACATGGCAACGGTAGATACCTCCGCCCTGGTCTCCGGGATAGGCGTCGCCATCTTCGCCTACGTTAGCCACATGGTTGTTCCCGAGATGTATAAGGGACTTGGAAGCGCGGAGAAGACCAAAAAGGCCGTCCTCATTGGCTACCTTGTACCGATGGCATTCTACGCTCTCTTCGTCTTTGCCTTCGTTGGTGCGCTCGGAGGGAACACCCCTCAGCTGGCCACATCGGCTCTCGAGGAATACTATGGTGGCTTAGGCAAGGTGCTCGGTCTTATCCTTCCGCTCGCGGCCATAAGCACGAGCTACATCGGCATAGGCTTTGCCCAGATGGACAACCTCCGCGAGGCCTTCAAGCTTGACAAGAGAAGCGCATGGCTCCTGACGGTGGTTCCACCGCTCATCATATACTTTGCCGGTCTGAAGAGCTTTGTCAGCGCCCTCTGGCTCGCTGGAACATTCGGCGGCCTTCTCTACGCGGGAATCCTGCCGGTGGCGATGTACGTCAAAACGAGAAAGGTCTGCCCACCGAAGTGTGTGAGGATTCCACACGGTGTTGCTTACTTTGTCGGTGTGATTTTCTTCCTCGTCCTCATCTATTCGGTGGCGTCGCTGGTCTGAACCTTTCTTTTTTCTGCATGATATCCACAAACTGGGAGAAAAGAGGGAAACCAGCCTGCATCAGAGCTTAAGCCTGCCCTCAAGGCTTATCCTTGCCTCTCCACCGACCCAAGGTCTTTCCTCCTCGAACTCAACATAGACCCTGCCTTCCCTCCTTAGGGCGTGCCCCTGTTCGAAGACGTACCTATCCTTCACCAGCTTGTCCGTGAGCCTTAGATAACCCGCGAGGATCCCACTGGCCGTTCCGGTAACGGGGTCTTAAGGAACTCCGACGGCTGGAGCGAAGAACCTTCCCGCGGCGTCGAACTGGGAATCAAGGGTGTAAACGTAGACCCCTATCACTCTGTTTTCCCTGGAGAACTTCGCGAGCTTCGCCATGTCCGGCTCAAGATTCATCAGCTCCTCGAACGTTGGAACCCCAACGACGCCTTCCGGCGTTCCCGTCGTCATTGCCAATGCTGGACCGACCAAGTTTTCCGTGCCGAGAATTTCCTTCAGTGCCTCAACCTCGAGCTCTCCAATGACTTCCGGCTTCAGCTGCTTGAGCCATACCTTTCCGTCCTTGATGAGAACGTCAATCCCCCCGCCCTGGAGAACATCCTGTTGATGCCTTCAGTCGCCAGACCCAGGCGCCAGAGCAGGTAGAACGTCGCAACCGTGGCATGGCCGCAGAGGGGAATCTCATCCCCCGGGGTGAAAAACCTCACTCGGAAGCCGTCCTTCTCCGGCCAAACGAAGGCAGTCTCCGAGAGGTTCAGCTCCCCGGCGATTGCCAGCATGGTCTCTCTGTCGAGCTCCGGGCAGTCGAGAACAACAGCCGCGGGGTTCCCCTTAAACGGTCGGTTGGTAAAAGCATCCACCTTAAACGCCCTGCATTCCACAGCGTTCACCGGAAGAGTTGGAGAAGAAATGTAAAAGGCTTGCGGTGTCACTTCAAAATCCCAAGGCTCTTGTTGGTCTTCTTTATGCTCTCCCACTTGTCGGCCATCTCGAACATGGCCCTTATAGCGTCGATGTTCTCAGGCACTACATCGCTCTCCTGATGGACCGCCTGGATGTAGAAGAGCCTGTTTCCGCGGACGCTTATGCTCTCCTTCCACACGGCTATCTCGTAGAGGTTGTTCCACTCCCTGTGCAGGTCGCGGGCGAACTCTATGAGCTGGGCCGTGCTCTCGAAGCCCTTTTCCTTCTCGAAGAGCAGAACGCGCGTGGTGTTCTCGAAAATGTCTATGACGTCCTTTGCTTCGAGCGGCTTCTTCAGCTCGACCATTATGCTGTGAACGTGCATTATTGTGGTTGGCACAGCGAAAGCTGAAGTCTCGATGTTTATCGGGATTACCGTCTGGACGTCCGGCCCGTGGTGAGACGGAACCGTAACGCTCGGCTTTATGGCGTTTATCGGTCCGCGCTTGATATCGTTCGGGTCGGCGGCACGGCGGATCATCACGGCGTAGACGTAGTCGATGTACTCCTGAATTGCGCTGAGGGTTCTTGTGAGGCCGGTGGTGTTGCAGGAGACGACTCTAACGTAGTCCTTGCCGAGGGCCTTCTCGTAGTTGGCCTGGGCTACGAAGGAAACCTCCGCGGTGCTCGCCTTCTCGCCGCCCTGGAAGATGGCCTTGACGCCGGCCTTTTCATAAACTGCCTTGTTCCTTGCTCCCATGCCGCTAGGGGTGGCGTCGACTATGACATCGACCTTTTCCAGCAGGTCGCTGAGCGTTCCGGCGACCTCAAAGCCAGCACTCTCAAACCTCGGCAGAAACTCCTCACTCGCAGCGTAGACAGGAATACCGAGCTCCTTAGCCCGGTAAGCCTCGAAATCTGGCTTCGTCTTGGTAACTCCGATAAGCTCCATATCGTCCTGCTTAGTGACAGCGTAAGCGACACGCTTTCCTATGGTTCCGTAGCCGTTAATTCCCACCTTAACCTTCATGATACCACCAAGAATTTTATAGCTGTGAAATACTTAAGCCTTGTTTTCACCCGTGGTGAAAAACAACGTCGAGAAAGAAATTTTTGACATATAAATAAAAAACTTCCCCCGCTGGGATTATAAGGGGGACTTCAAAATATCCAGCGGTGGTGGCATGTTCGCCGAAATCCTGACTATAGGAGACGAGCTCCTCACCGGAAACACCGTGGACAGCAACTCGGCCTTTATCGCCCAGAAGCTTACCGAGAGGGGCTACTGGGTGAGGAGAAAAACCACCGTCGGCGATGACGTTGAGGAGATAAGGAAGGTTATCCGTGAGATCCTAGATAGGAAACCAGAGGTTCTCATCATCTCTGGAGGCTTGGGACCAACCCACGACGACGTGACTATGCTTGCTGTTGCCAAGGCCCTCGGGAAGAAGCTAACCCTTTGTGAGTCCTGCCTTGAAAGGATTAAAGCCTTCTATGAGCGCCTTTATAAGGAAGGCTACATAGACGATCCCGAGCTAAATGAGGGAAGGAAAAAGATGGCTTACCTTCCGGAAGGGGCCGTTCCCCTGGAGAACATTGAGGGAGCCGCACCTGGGGCGTTCATAGAGCACGGGGGCGTTAAGATTTTCGTCCTCCCGGGGATGCCGCGCGAGATGAAGGCGATGCTGGAAAAGGAGGTTCTTCCGAGGCTTGGGGAGAGAAAGTTCATCCAGAGAAAGCTTCTGGCAGAAATAACCGACGAGTCAAAGCTGGCTCCGATCCTCATCGAGACGCTGGAGCGCTTTAAGGTCAGAATACACTCCTCGCCAAAGGGCTTCGGCAAATACATTGGGATAATCATCTTCGGAGAGAGCGAGGAAGAGATAGAAAAGGCCAAGGCCTTCATGGAGGAGAGAAGCATTCGCTTCGAGGAGGGCTGGTAGCGAAAGGGTGATAAGGATAAACGGGCAATTCCATCGGGTCAAATCCAGCCGAAGAAGAATCAACTGCTGTCGTGGTGTGAGCCATGCTTCCCCCAGAAATTCGCTCCATCCTCGAAGAGATGCGCGCCGAGCGCATAAGGGGCGCGAGCTACCTGGCTAGGAGAGGCGCCGAGGCATACATAAAGCTCGCCGAGCTTTTAAGCGGCGAGGAACTGAGAGAGGCCCTTAAGGAAATGAGAGAAGAGATTCCTGCCGTGAACAGAACAATGGCTTCACTCCACAATCTGGCCAGATTCATACCCATCACGGATAATCCTGACCTTGTAAGATCAAAGGCCGAGGAGTTCATTCGCCTGAGCGAGGAAGCCAAGAGGGAGATCGGCAACATCGGGAGCGAGCTGATAGACGAGAACGAGGTAATAATAACCCACTCCTTCTCCTCGGCTGTTCTGGAGATTTTTAAGGCCGCGAAGAAGAAGGGCAAGCACTTCAAGGTAATCCTAACGGAGAGCGCACCGGACTACGAGGGACTGGTCTTAGCCCGGGAGCTTGAGGCCCTAGAGATTCCCTTCGAAGTTATCACCGACGCTCAGATAGGCATCTTTGCCAAAAAAGCTACCCTGGCCTTTGTCGGTGCCGACAACGTTACGCGTGATGGGGCGGTTATCAACAAGGCTGGCACGTACCTCCTTGCCCTAGCCTGTCATGACAATGGCGTTCCTTTCTACGTCGCAGCGGAGAGCTTTAAACTTCATCCCGAGCTGAACTCCGAGGAGGTTGAAATAGTCGAGAGACCCTACGCGAGACAGGGCTACCGCGTCAGGAACTATCTCTTCGACATCACGCCCTGGAAATACGTTAGAGGGATAGTAACTGAACTCGGAATTTTAGTGCCCCCTAAGGAGATTTAAAGCCCTCTTTTCTTGTCATCTTCGCAATCTAGAAAGAACAGAAGGAAAGAAAAGAAATCAAATTTCGTGGGCCAGCCAGAGAAGGACGCCCTTGACGAACGGCCAGTTGGTGTTGATATAGTTGCCGTAGTAGGAGTCACTAATGGCCTTGCTCGAGCCATAGGCGACGATTCTGCCGCTTCCGACCTCGACAGCTGCTGCTATAATTGGCTTGGATCCCTTCTCGTAAATGACGTTTCCATCCTTGTCCACTGAATAGGATGTCTCATAGCCCCTGACGAGCCAGACAACGTTGCCGCTCACGGTGAGGGTGTCGCCGCTGTAGTACATCTGGTGGTCCGCAGTGAGGAACTGCATAGCCGGGTGGTCGAGGTTGTAGATTCCTACGAGTGGGAACCACTTCCGGCCAGTATTGACGTCATCGTCCATGAGCTCGTCGTTGTTGAACTCGATTCCGTACTTGCTAACAACTTTGTTAAGGCTCTTGTAGTAGACGTGATTGTAGTAGTTCTCACCAAGTATGAAGAGGCCGCCACCGTTCTCAACAAACTGCTGGATCGCCTGAGCTTCTTCATCGGTTATGTCCTGGCTGGGGTTGGTGATTATGAAGATGTCGTACTCTTTGAGCTTCTCGTAAGTTATCGGCTCGGTGTTAATATCAACTATCCAGCCGAGTTCGTTCTGGATGTTTTCTATGAGGGTCTGCATGCCACTGGTGTCAGTCTTGGTCGGGTTGAAGTACTGGCCATGGGAAGCGTCGATGAGCACCTTAGTGATGGTGATGCTTATGTTGGTGGACGGAGTGATACTGGTCTGGTTCTCAGTCACGTTAGTCTCGTTTCTTGGTGCTGGTGGCTGGTAGATGGCCTCAACTTCCTTCAGGACTCTCTGAAGGTGCGGCAGGACGAACTCCAGCTCCTGCACAACCTCCCTGCTCAGGAGTGCTGCCCTCCTGATATGAGTCATCACCGGGAAGTAGTAGGCCATTCTGTAGGGGTTCTGCTGGATCAGAAGACCCTTAAGGCTGTCGTAGATTATGTATTCCCTCTGTATCTCTGCCATGGTTTCGTTAATCCACTGGATCTTAGGCTCAAGATCTCCGAAATCGACACCATACTGCCTGAGCTTGTTAACGGTGTAGGTGAAGTTCTCGTAGAGTTCTGTGAGGTTGCTTATCTCCCTGGAGTAGAGTCTCTCGTAGTAAGGAGTAATGCCGTAGGCAACCACATTGGGATTGGGAATGACTTCGATGGCGAAGATTTTTTCACTTTCTTCAGCGATGATCGTGAGGGTGTGCTCTCCAAGGCTCGTCGGAATTACGTAGAACTCCACAGTCCTAGTCTCCCCAGACTGGAGGTCGAAGTCTTCGGAATACACAGTGGTATCATCAAATTTGACAACAAAAGTCACATTGCTTGGATTCGCTCCACTGTTGAGGACAGTAGCCTTAACTCTGGATGGAACATCCTTGATAAATGCGTAGTATTCAACGTCGGTTATTTTGACGGCTGGATTGTAGAGCTGGTAGCTAATGGGGAGGATTTCGTAGGTATAGGAGTAGACGTAGACAACTCCAGTAACGTATTTGAACTTGGCTCCCGGCTGGAGGTCAGAAGAAGCACTGCTTGAAAAGAATACCAGTGCCTCACCACTACCGTCGTCAATCCATATTTTTGTGTACCAGCTATCGTATCTATCTGTTATCTTGGCATCCACGAACTTTACAAGGACACCCTGCCACTTTTCCTGATTCACTTCACCGGTAGATACCACCGTCGGTTCTGGGACAGTCCCGCTTCCTATCACAGTATAATATTCGCCGTATGCGGGATTCACTGAAAGCTCCTTGAGACCGTTGTAGTACTTTGCATAGCCATAGACCTCAACTATCTGGCCAGGCTCTACGTTCGGATACGATTTGTATCCTGTGTATACATAAATTCCCGTATACGGCCCTGTTCCGTTCTGAATAAAGAAGCCGTTGTTATCGCGGTATGTTACTATTCCGCTTGTAAGGACATCACTGTAGAGATAACTATTGAAGTTCTGATTCAACTCTACCAGCGGGACATAAGTGGCCGCCTGCACTGGCTTTATCGCCCACGTTGGCACTATACTCAGAATCAAAATCAAAGCTACTATTAATCCGACTTTCCTCATGATGACCACCCAAAAAAGGAAGGCATTAGTGTATAAATAAGTTTTCCTTTCCCGTACAGGTGCCTTTCATCACCGACAGTGTTCATTGGCTTCCACAAACAATAAAACCAGCCTGGGCAAATTTAAAGAGGTGATCCCATGCCAATAACGACCAAAACCGGTGATAAAGGTTTAACAGGTCTCTTTACAGGCGACAGAATTGCGAAGTACTCGCCCATAATGGAAGCTAACGGCACCATAGACGAGCTGAGCAGCTTTCTGGGCGAGGCCAAACACTACGTGCCCGAAGAGATGGCAGAGGTACTCGAAAAAATCCAGGTTGAGCTTTACTCGCTCATGGCTGAGATAGCGAGCAAGGGAAAGTACAAGAAAGTTGGAGAAGAGGAAGTCAAGTGGCTCGAAGAACTTATTCATAAATATGAAGAAGAAGTTCAGCTCCGCGCATTTGTCCTTCCTGGCTCCACCATCGCCAGTGCCAAGCTCGATGTGTGCAGAACAGTGGCAAGGAGAGCCGAGAGGGCTGTTGCACGGCTCGTTCTTGACTACGGCTTTGGAAGCAGCGTTCTCGTCTACCTCAACCGGCTCAGCGATTTGCTTTTCATAATGGCGCGCGCAATAGAAAAGAGGGAAGGAAAGATAAAAGAGGTCAAGTAGTTCTCTCTCTGCTTCCACTCTCCCCGTATTTTTGCTCCCTGAGTAGGGTCTCCCTGTGCTTGATGTAGTAGTAGAGTATCACGGCTCCCATCATAATCCAAAGGACGGCGCTTATTTGCCAGACAGGGAAGCGGTCCATCAGAGACCCCACAACCACAAGGCCGAGAGGCGCGGATACATTTATGAGCAGGGCAAGGGCGGAGAAAACCCTACCGCGGAGTTCTGTGGGAATAGCGCGCTGTATCTTGGCGTTGAGGGGAACGTTAATCAGCGCGTTGCTAAAGCCCCACAGTATGGACACTCCAGCGAGGGTAAAGAATGCAACCCTCGTGGCAAGCTCCGTATAAGGCGAGACCACCCATATGAAGACTAACATCATGGCACCGTTGAATGCAAGCGCCTTGAAGAACAGCCTGCCCGGCTTCTTCAGCTTCACAGCTATGAGCAGGTTGCCGAGGAGCATGCCGCCCATGAAGGCGCTTTCGAGCAGTCCAAACTGCTGGCTGGAAAACTTAAGGATCTCCCTGAAGGAGTAGGGCATTATAACCGCGCCGAAGGGCTGACCGAGTGCATTCATGAAGAGGGCGAAGAACATGAGCACCATGAGGTAGTGGCTGGAGCGCAGGAACGCTATTCCCTCCTTTATGTCCTCGATGACCTGTCTGGCGCTCTCAAGTTCCCTCGTCTTCCACTCGTAGTGTATTAGAGCTTCAAACAGTCCGGAGCCAAAGAAGCTCACCGCGTTTATGAGCAGGGCGAGCTTTATCCCGCCAAAGGCGTAGATGAGGCCACCCAAGGCCGGGCCAACGAGCCTCGCTATTATTGAGAACGAACTCACCGTGGAGTTTGCCTTCTCCAGCTCTTCAGGCTCAACGAGGTCCGGAAACATCGCACTCGTGGCGGCCCCAAAGAACGTCCCCATGACCGCCATGACGACCTGAATTGCGAGTAGCTGGTAGATGCCGAGGAAGTTGAACGCTATGACCGCAAAGAGCAGGAGGCCCCTCGCGAGGTCAAAGCTCACCATGAGCTTCTTCCTGTTGTAGCGATCACCTATCACACCCGCGAACGGCATTATAATAAGAGAGGGAATGATGTCCGCTAAAACGAATAGCGTCATCATGCCCCCACTGTGGGTCTGGTCGAGCACGTAGAGCGGCAAAGCGACTTCCTGCACCGCCCAGCCGAGCTGCGAGATGAAGCGGCCGACTGCGAAGAGCCAGAAGTTCCTGCTGAGGCTCATTCCCTACCCTCCGTATTACACCATTCTGTAATTAAGTAAGTAGAGAATTAGATTGTTAAATCAGCTCAACCCTCACGTCACCGTTGACGGTGCTTACTTTGACCTCATAAGTTCCAGCCCCGATAACGGGGTCGTTGGGGTCTATTCCGGCAATTTCAACGTCGCCGTTGACTTTGGTGACCTTTATGCGCGCGTCGCAGAAGTCGGTGATACGAACCACCACGTCCCCGTTCACGCTCGTTACCTCTATGTCGTCCTCCAGCTCTTCAATCTCAAGCACCATATCCCCGTTCACCGTCGTTGCCTTCAGCGGGCCGGCTGTGGGGAGGCTCGCCTTCGCCTCGCCGTTGACCGTCTTTATAAGCTCCGCCTCGCAGTTCTCCAGCTCAAGCTCACCGTTAACGGTTATGGCTTCGGTGAAGCGGACGTTCTTTGCGTGAAGCTCCCCGTTGACGCTCTTAGCCTTCACAACGACTTTCCTCGGAACTTTCAGCTCAATCTCCGCCCAGCCGTCTGAAGACTTCTGGAAGATGCCAAGGACTTTTTTTGTCCGGGGCTTTTCTTTGACGACAAGCTTTTTCCCTTCCTGCTCTACTTCAACATCTACCTCACCGTGTAGAGTATAATCGACTTCCACGTAGTCGTTGTCCCAGCCCTCGATATTGATACGGCCGTTCACGGCCTTTATCTGAACTTCCCTCACGTTTTCAAACATCATCCCAACCATCCTCCTCATGCAGTCCGATGGTAACATCGCCCATCTCCGAGGTTATGGTGACTTCGTACTTCCCTGTGCCGATAACGGGATCCAGTGGATCAATCCCCTCGAACCATACCCTTTCCTTTCTCCGGGATGCAACGTTAATCCTGGCGTCGCAGGTGTCAGGAAGATACAGCCTGAGGGCACCTATGACGACATTCGCGCGGACGTTTCCCTCAAGCTCCGTAATCCTGAGTTCCGCATCCCCCATCGCAATGTTGATGCTCATAGAGCCCACCACTGAAAGCAAAGCCTTGAGCGTTGATTGGGCCAGTGTTAGCGTTTTAGCCGTGCAGTTCTTTAGAATAAGGGTTCCCCCACCACATACCACGTTCTCGAAGTTCACTTCCGAGGCCTCGATATCTCCCCTAAAACCCTGGAGATGAACCCGCGTATCTCTAGGCACCCTGATTTCCAGCTCGGCCCTGCCATCATCAAGCTTCCTGAGGAGGTTGAAGGCTTTTCTTCTGACTCCCCCGACTATTTTGAGCTTTTCTCCCTTTTGAACAGCTTTGACAGTAGCTTTTCCCTCTGAACTGTGGTTCAACTCCACGTAATCCTCTTCCCACCCTTCAAGCTTGATGTGTCCCTTGGTTATGTCTATCTCAACTTCTCGTACTCCTTCGAACCTCACAGACATCCCTCCAGTGGACAGGGAATAAAATCAAAAAGCGGCCTTTCGTGGCCGTCTTTCTTTATCGCGTTCCTCAGGTGTATTTACCTCCACTATCACGGCAACTGTTTCCATTCCCTTCACCCTAAGTACTCCATTAGCTCGTCCAGGAGCTCCTTCACGCGCCTGTTTAGTCTGGCCCTGTCTATGCCAAGGCCCTCTATCAGCTCCGCGCTCTGTTCCTCCACGATTTCCTTGGCCTTTGCCATAACGAGCCTGTAGGCATCTTTGTTCTCTACCGTGTAGCTCTTTCCACCGGCCCTTATGCGAACCTTTCCTTCCTTGGCCGAGATCACCACGTCCTCGATGCGTATCTTTGCCCTTCCCCTGCCCACCGTTATCGAAACCTCTCCGGAGCGGAGTGAGACGTGATCCCTCCCGAGGGATAGGCTCTCGCTTCCGCTCTTGTAGAGAACTCTCTCGCCGTCAACCTCTATCGAGTATTCGTCCGTCTGAATCCTCAGCCTGTCGCCGACCTTGGTGAGCTGGAAGCCGTTGGTGAGCTCCCTGATTGTCAGCATTTCACTCGGCGGTCTCTCTGGGTGTCCCTCGCGGAACCTCATAGGGCCTATCTTGACATCGTGACCGCTAGGAGTTTCTATGACCTCTATGAAGGGCAGTTTAACGTACTCAAAACCATCCCCCTCATAGACTTTGATGAAGCCAAGGTCGACCACCGTGTCCCTTCTGCCCCTCTTGTAGAGCCTGTCCGGGTTTATCAGCTCGTTTACCCTTTCCACGAAGGATGGATCGGGGGAGGTCTTCTTTCCGGTTATGTTCTCAGGCGTCCAGAGAGCAACTGGAGAAATCAGCTTCTTCCGTACAGCCCCAAGTGGGGTTTCTGCCTCGACTGTAAATTCTCCATCCAGGATCCAGCCAACCTTTTTCCTGCCAAATCTGATCGGATACGCTTTACCGCTCCCCCTGAGCTTCACGTCGCCGAAGTCTGCCCCGTTGAACTCGTAGGCACTTTTCTCGACCTTTATGTCGAGCTTTTTCTCGTCGAACTTGGCCATCAGCAGACCCGCGATGGTCAGCACAACTGCGTATGCAAAGGCCGTTCCAGCGTATCCACTGAGGGCCTTCGACATGCCGAGCCACTTCCCGAAGAACAGGAAGACGCTCGTCCAGAAGGCACCTTTTGCCAGCGCAAAGATTATTCCGCTCAGCGTTACGCCGAACCACTTCCCCACGCTCAGCAGCTCGAAGGCAAATATCAGGCCTATTATCGCGTAGACCATGTAGTCGTTGTACTCCTCAAGCCTCAATAGCCCCTTGAACAGCCAGAGAAGCAGCAAAACGGCTGTAAAACCCTTCAGATACTCGGCGATCTTAAACCTTGGACTCTCGTGTGCCACCACATGGTACTTCCACTCAAAACTCATTCTTCCACCTCCTCAAGGGCAGTAATTATCTCGAGCAAACGCAAAAACAAACGACCGTCGGGCGATATCTCGTACTTGTCACCTTTCCTAACCATCCTCGTTTTGACGAGAAGCTTGAGGTGGTGTGAAACGGTGGGGCTCTCCACACCCAGCGCTTCCTTTATCTCCTTGAAGCCCATCGGCTTCTCGGAGAGCATCTTGAGGATTCTAATCCTATCGGGGTTTGCCAAAGCCTTCAGCGTCCTCGCTGCCTTTTCCTCGTCGAGCTCTGGAAGGCTCTCGAGCTTCTTTTTGAGGCGCATCTTGATGGAAAGCATGACCTCGTCCACAGGGTCGATGCTCTCCTCGAGCGCCTCCAACCTCTTCTTCAGCTCCTCGAGCTGGGTTCTCAGGTCTTCCATGCTACCACCAGGTACAGATTTTTGTAGTACAATTTTCTGTACTTAGCTAGTGCGTTTGGTATATAAAAATTTATCGGTTCAATATGCCAAAAACGTTTTAACGCTCAAATCTAAATCGTCTCCATGAACATCGTCCAGATGCTCGCGCTCATAATCATCGGCTACGTCCTTAAGCTCGTCCTCAAGGATGAGAAGCCCTTCAACTACCTTAGAATCCTTGTAAACGACTTTCTCCTGGCCCTCTTTATCTTCGGCAACGTGGCAAGCAAGGATCTAGCCTATCTCCTCAGCATAAAGACAGTTTTTATGTACGTGTTCATTATCATTGGTCTCAGTCTGAGCCTCTCCTATCTCTACGGCCGCCTCTTCTTGAAAAGCGACAAGCTGTGGGCAGGTGCGCTGATGGTGCTTTCCGTCTATCCGAACACCGCTGCCCTTGGCTTCCCTATAGCGAGCCTTTTCCTTGACGACATAACGCCGGCGATACTATACTCCACCACCAACTCTATGATAGTGCTTCCAATCGTTACCTTCATAGCCGCCCACTACTCCAGCGGCGGAGCCTCGGTGAAGAAGAGCTTTCTCAAGGCCCTTAAGTTTCCCCCTACTATGGCAAACCTGCTCGCCCTGGGGCTTGTGATAGCAGGAGTGAGGGTTCCTGATGTCATTCTTGAACCGATAAAAACCATCGGCTGGTGGAGCATCCCATTGCTTCTCATCTACTTCGGATCGAGGATTACCTTCAGCCGCTTTGAGGTGAGGAAGCTCTTGGAAGTTGGAACGTTCAGAATAGTTGTGCCCTTCCTGTTCGTGTTCCTTACCCTGCACTTTGCCAGTAAAGACATCTTCTACTCCGTCCTCGTCGAGGCATCTATGCCACCAGCAATAGCGGCCAACGCTATTCTGGCACAGTATAAGCTCAAAGCGGAGGAGGCCATAAGCGTGACTTTTGTACTGACATTGACAGTTATCGGACTCTTCATGGTGCTTAGGGCACTTGGGGTTTGAGGACTTCCGGTGGGGTTTTAAATCTCAACAATGAATCTCCGGCGGTGATTAATATGGAGAGAGTCGTTAGGATACTCAAGGAGATTCTGGAGATACCCTCTCCGACAGGATACACTCAGGAGGTTTTAGCCCACATTGAGAAGCTTCTGAACGAGAACGGCGTAAAGACGTACTACACCAACAAAGGGGCTCTGGTGGCTGGCAACCACCAGGAGCCGGAGCTTGTGATAGCGGGCCCATGTTGACACCCTCGGGGCGATGGTGAGGGGAATACTTCCTGACGGGCATCTGAGCTTCACCAGAATCGGCGGCCTTCTCCTCCCGACGTTCGAAGGGGAGTACTGCACAATAATCACCCGCTCGGGCAAGCGCTACCGCGGAGCGCTCCTCCTTAAGAACCCAAGTGTTCACGTGAATAAGGAGGCAGGAAAGAAGGAGCGCAAAGAGGAGAACATGTACATAAGGCTCGATGCAGAGGTCGAGAAGAAAGAGGACACTGAAAAGCTTGGCATCAAGCCCGGGGACTTCATAGCCTTCGATCCAAAGTTCGAGTACGTCAACGGCTTCGTTAAGGCTCACTTCCTCGACGACAAGGCCAGCGTTGCGGTTATGATAGACCTCATGCTTGACCTTGGAGCGGAAACCCTCGAAAAGCTCCCCGTGGCGTTCTTCTTCTCGCCCTACGAGGAGGTCGGCCACGGCGGTTCGGCGGGTTATCCGCCGAGCATGAAGGGGCTTTTAGTCGTGGACATGGGCGTCGTTGGCGAGGGCGTTGCTGGCAAAGAGACTGCCGTTTCAATAGCGGCTAAGGATTCAAGCGGCCCCTACGACTACGGCATGACGACGAAGCTCATCGAGCTGGCCGAGAAGCATGAAATCCCCCACGTCATCGACGTCTTCCCCTACTACGGCTCCGACGGTTCAGCGGCCTTAAGGGCGGGCTGGGACGTCAGGGTTGCACTCATCGGGCCCGGCGTCCACGCGAGCCACGGCATGGAGCGCACGCACGTCAAGGGGCTTAAGGCAACAAAGGATCTGGCGAGGGCATACATTGAGGAGAAGTTCGGGGTTTGAACATCTCCTTCTTTATCCTTCTGAAAGCTGACCCATAGAAATTCCTATCAGACTCGTTCTTGCGAGGAGCTTCTCATTGTGTCGCCATCAAAGAGAAAATTGAGAGGAAGCCTCATTCTAACTTAGCCCCACAAATAGGGCAGAACTTCGCTCCCTCAGGAACTACATGCCCATTTGGACAGCGGTGGATCTGGTGTCCGCAGTAGGGGCAGAAGCGTGCTCCTGGGGGGAGGGGCTTGCCGCAGTAGGGACATATCTCCTGTTGCTGTGCTGCTGGAGCAGCTGGCTGCTGCGGCTGAGCGGGCGGAACTCCAGCTCCAGCGTAGGGTTGGGCCGGCTGCGCGGGAGGCTGCATCAACTGCGGGATGAGCACCATTCCTGTGCCCATAGCCGCTCCAGAGCTCTTTCCGAGCTCCGCTGCAACTTGCTTGGTGGTGTCCATCTGCATGACGTATTGAGCGTTTCCGGTCTGCATAATCCAGAAGAGCCTCTGGCGCCACTCATCGGTTGTGTTGACACCCTCGATCTTGACGTCAACCAGCTCGAGGCCGAGCCTGCGGAAGTCCTCTATGAGCTTGACCTTGACCTGTGTGCTGACCATATCAAGGTTCTGGAAGAGGTCGACGATGGAGTAGGTCGAGAGGTGCTTCATCATGCCCTCGTTGAAGTAGGCCCTGATGAACCTGGTGACATCATTAGCGTCGTATAGGCTTTGGCCGCCGACGACCTCGGTGATGAAAAGCACGGGATCGGCCACCTTAAACCAGTAGACGCCATAGTACTTTATTGGAGCCAGCTCCCTCGTCTGAGTCTCTCCCCCATAGCGCCCCTGGAACTGCTTCATGCTGACGAAGATTATCGTCGCCTTAAACGGACTGTTTGAACCGCCGACGAGCTTGTAGAGGAGCGGAAGGTTCTGGGTCGTGAGGGTGTGCCTCCCAGGACCGAGAACATCGTAGATTTTGCCATCGCGCATGAAGACTGCCACTTCATACTCATGAACTATCAGCTGGCTTCCCCAGGTTATGACCTCGTTTGGATAGCGCCAGATTATTTCGTCCTCTCCGGGGTTGACCCACTCGATAACGGTTACCATTTCACTCACCCACCACAAAGCTCATTCTTTTGCTCAGGACGTCCTCAAAGTTGGTCAGCTTGTCCTCGAGGTTGAGAACCGCCATGCCTAAGGCCTGCGGGTTGGCTATCTGGCCGTTCAGAGCTTTGGCCTCGTTGAGTATCTCTTCGGCCAGACCTATCATTTGGGCGTCGTACTCTATGAGCTTCTTCAGCTCATCCTCCCTGAACTTAATCCGGTCAAAGTAGCCGCGGTAGCCGGCTTCGGCATGGAGAATCCTGCTCTCCAGCATCATGAGCTTTTTGCGAAGGCTCTCAATTGCCATGAGTTGCTGGCAGTTCACCATGGCGCACCTCTGCAGGGCTCTTTCCATTTCCCTTTTTGCCTGGCCAAGAATTTCCGCGACCTTTCCCCTTATCAGCCTGTCATCTTCCCTAAGGAGCTCCTTCTTCTTATAGCCGTGAAAACCTGGAATCAAGAGCTCTATTTTTTCAACTATCGAGGTTTCCTTTCCCATCTTCCCACCTCACATCCGCTTGAAGTACAGGTTGCCCTTATACTCTTTCATAACTTCGCTAACGGTTCTCTTCCTGACGGAGCCTTTAGAGAATATCCCTGCCGCACCTATGCCGGCGGGTATCAGACCACCGAGGATTCCCCAGATGCTTCCGTATATTGCCGATGCTATCAGCCCAATGAGGAAGCCTCCTCCCAGCACCGCGCCGCCGAGGATGGTGGCCTTTTTCCGGGCTTCGCTCATGAGGGGATACTCCCCCTGAATGACTCTCCCGTCCGAGCCGTCCACGTAGCCGGTGAATCTCTCACCGCCATACTCGTAGTGAACCTCCCAGACGGGATAGTGAACGAGACCCTGATACTTGACTTCTATTTCGAAGCCCCCAAGGGATTTGTCCTCCTGCGACGCCTCGCTCCTCAGGGCACTCTCGAGCTCTGCCCTGGCCTTGGCCTCCGCTTCTTCCTTTGATATCTTGGGCTCATAATAGCGGCCCTTCTTCACGACTGCTTCGTCGAAGAAGCGCTTGCCCCTTATCGGGAAGGGGTAGCCATGAAGCAGATGGGCAAGAGGCGAACCAGCAGGGATTCCGATGAACTTTATCTCCTCTATCGTCTCCCACCTTTTGCTCCTTCCGCGGAGGTAGAAGAAATAAACCGGCACCCAGTGGAGCTCCTTCTTGGTGACCTTCGCTCCGGTGATGTCTGCAGGAGCGCCGTACTGTCTGGAGAGGAACTTAAGGAGAAGTCCAGCGGGGTCTTTCTTCATCGGCGGGAAGAAGAAGTGATCGTCAACTTCCTCCCTGGTTTCGAGCTGGAACGTTGTGCCGCAGTATGGGCAGGTGACGACACTGACCGTGTCTGGAACCTTAAACTTTGCCGAGCAGGTGGGACACTCGACCTCCATGCTCTCACCTCCTAAATACACTCATCACTGAGCTCATTGAACCTCCCCTCTCGACGCGCTGGCCCTCGAGGACCTTGAAGCCACCGTAGCCGCCTAGTACAGAGCCGAAGATGAGCGCGAATATCACTACTGCCCCTGAAGCCACTGCACCCCCGTAAGCCGCTCCGAAGGCACCTATGAGCGAACCAAGGCCAATGGCGCCGATGTACTGGGCCCTCCTAAGCATGGTCATCGGCTCCGTCGCTGCGACGTCCTTCCCGTCCCAGCCGGCGAAAACCACGTGGTAAATTGAGTTGCCGTATTTGTAGTAGACCGTCCACATCGGTAAGAGAACCAGGGAGACGCTCTCCGGCATTTCGGCCCTGATGTCGAAGCGGTCTATCCTGTCGGCCTTCGCAGAATAGCGGTTTCTTATCACATCTATGGCATCCTCTCGCATCATCATCTTCGCCTGGAGTTCATCTATCTCGGTATTGAGTATCTCGAGCTTTATCTTGCCCCATTGGTCCTCGTCAAGGTCGAGAAGCCTCTTACCTTTGGGCCTGCTCCGTGAGTAGTGCCCGATGATGTCATCGACACCAAAGCTCTTGACCTGCCTCCTGGCGGAACCTATAAGCGGAATATCTTCATTGACAAAGTCGTGGTAGTGTTTCTCGACGGTGTGACATTCCGTGTGTTCCTCGCCGCTGGAGTCCGTGTAGGTGCGGCATTCCTCCTCGCGGACGGTGTACTCCACCTCACCTTCAACGTGAACCGAGCCCTTCCAGTAGGGCGAGTAGTGTCCTTCGATGTCGACTATTTGAAGCTGGTCCTTTATTCTCTTCAGGTCAAAATCTCTCTCAACCCTCTCCCAGAAGGCCTTGGCTATGGCGTTTTTGTCCAGAGAAGGGACGATGTAGATGTGCTCAGTCTTCAGGTTGCCGCTTATGTGGTTAGGATAGCCGCAGTAGGGGCATATTGCAACTATAGTCTCGGGAGAGACCTCGAGAGGCGCACCGCACCTCTCACATTTGAAGCTGTTCATAGTGCACCACTCTCTGTATTAAATGGATTTCCTTGTATTTAAGCATGCCGCAACCAGACTCTGAACTGTTTCCAGTTACGATTTCAAAAACTAAAAATGCGCCAAGTAGTAAACCTAATGGCCGTGTGTTTCACGGGCAATTATCCACCACGATATACCAACGGTTACCTAAGCTTTTTTACAAGCTCGACCAGCTCCCAGAGATCCTTCACGTAGTAGTCCGCCCCATCAACCTTTTCGAGACGGGTAACGTTGACCACCCTCATTCCCGCACGGTGGCCCGCCAGAACATCATGAGCACTGTCGCCGACCATTAGGGCCTCTTCTGGCTTGAGACTGAGCGCCCTGAGGGCTTTCTCCACGAGGTAGGGATTCGGCTTAACCCCATCGAGATTGGAGTAGTCCTTGCCGTAGACGACGTCGAAGTACTTCCTCAGGTCGAAGAGGTTCAGAACGAACTCGGTGCACTCCTGCGAGGCGTTGCTCACCGCGGCGAGCTTCAGACCCATCTTCTTCAGCTCTCCCAGAGCATCAACGTCAGGGAAAGGCTTTATTCGTCCGAGTTCCGCCATTCTTTTGCGGTATTCAAGGTTCACCTTGTCAACAATCCGCCAGAACTCGACGTGGTTGATGCCGAAGCGCTCGACGTAGCTCCTCGGCAGCTCACCTGTTACGGTCTTTTTGTAAGTCTCATAATCCAGTTCGATGCCGTGCTCTCTTAAAGCGGGCATCACCCAGTTCTCGTACCATTCGCGGTGATCGTAGCCCTCATAGTAAACGAGCGTCTCATCAACGTCGAAGATTATCCCCTTAAGCATGCCTCAGCCTCCTGGACTGTTCATCACGGCGCCGCGTGAAGCGCGGTTTCAGCCGGTTGATCCTTCTTCATCGGCAAAGGGAGTAGGAAAAAGAGGTTAAAAGGTTTCAGAACAGCTCCTCGAGCTTGACGTCTATCTTGTCCGGGTTGAACGGAAGGACATGCCTGGTGGTCTTCGGGGAGTAGACCTCGCCGCGCTTGACGAGCTCCATGACCTCTTCCTTGCTCGGAGCCTTCCTAAGGAAGACGTAGTCAATCTCGCCCTTTGCCATGTCCTCTCTGGCGTCTTCCTTGAGACCGTAGTAGATGAGCTCAATCTTGCCCTCAACGCTCATCTCGTCGAGAACCTTGCTGACCCTCTTCTGCTCATCAAGGCCGCCGGGGATGGCAAAGCTCTTCTCACCGACGAGGGCGAATGCTATCTCTCCCCTCTCGGCCTTCTCCTCGGCCTCCGGGTCCTCGATGACTTCGAGACCCTCTGCCTTGAGCCTCTCGAGAACATCCTCAAGACTGCCCTTGAAGGCAGGATACCAGGTGTAGACCTTCACATCATCGCTGAAGTAGTCGAGGATGACCGACGGGGCGCGCTTGGCGCCGAGCTTCTGAAGGCCGGCCCAGCGGTGGTGGCCGTCAACGATGAGGTACATATCCTCGCCCGGAACCTTCGCGAGGAGCATCGGCTTCCAGAAGAGGCCAGAGCCGGTAACGCTCTCGATGAATGCCTCGAGCTCCTTCTGGACGAGCTGCTCGTGGGGCTTCATCTTGTCGAGCTCAATAAAAACGTAATCGACCTTAATCGTGGGGATGTCGTACTTCGGAACCTTTTCAACTCCCATTACCGCGACCTCCTTCAGTATTAAACCTGCAGACGAAAATCGAAGTAGAGGATAAAAAGGCTTTCCTTGTTTTACTGCCAGGTTAAACCGATGATTATGCATCTCACCTGGCCCTCACATGAGGATTTTCCGGAACAAGGGTTAAAACCTTGAGTGATGATATAACCCTGATGAGGAACGTCGCTGATTTACCCCTCCACGGCGGCCACGTTCCGCCATGGCTCGCCCAGAGGATGAGGAAGCTGACGCGCTTAGTCCTGATTCTCGCCGTCGAGGAGTACGGGACTAAAGGTCTCTTAGAGAGGCTCTCAGACCCGGTGTGGTTTCAGGCCTTTAACAACGTCATCGGCATGGACTGGGACTCATCTGGGAGCACGACGGTAACGGCTGGGATGATAAAGGACGCCCTCTGGCGGGAGGAGCTGGGCGTTAAGGCCGCTGGCGGAAAGGGCAAGAAGAGCAGGGCAACACCGGAGGAACTGAAAACCATAGCCGAGATCTACGACCTCGACCCGACTCCATACGTCAGAACGTCCAGGCTTGTGGCAAAGGTCGACACCGTTGCCCTCCAGACTGGCTATCAGCTGTACCACCACGTCTTCTTCCTGGATGAAGAGGGCAACTGGGCAGTGATACAGCAGGGTATGAACGAGGCCGAGAGGATGGCGAGGCGCTTCCACTGGTTTGACGCTGAGGTCTTTACCCTCGACCCCCACAAGGGGATTGCAGGTTTAAAGAGGGAGTTTGCGCTGAACACTGTCTCGAAGGAAGCCAGGGAATATCAGAAGACGCTTCTCGATATCATCCAGGAAAAGCCAGTGAAGATAGAGCGCGAGCTTGAGAGCCTCAAGGCTATAGCGAAGGGCTACCGCCCGCTGGTTTATTACAAGCCCCGCGATGTGGATGAGAAGGCCCTTATTCAGAAGTACGAAAGCCTAGGTAAGCTGGAGCTTAACAAGAGAGCCCTTGAGTTCGCCCGCGAGCTGAGCGTGAATAACTACGAGGAGCTTCTCCTCCTGAAGGGCCTCGGTCCGAGCACGCTGAGGGCTCTATCACTTGTCCTTGAGCTTGTCTACGACGTTCACCCGTCTTGGAAGGACCCGGTAACGCATCCGCCCGATCCCTTCAAGTTCACCTACGCGGTTGGTGGCAAAGACAGGGTGCCGTTCCCGGTCGAGCGCGGCACCTACGACGAGCTGATTTCCTTCCTCGAAAAGTTCGTCGAGAAGAATCCACAGGAGAAGGCCCTTGTCCGCAACGTGACGAAAATAACGCGGAATTGGAAGTTTCCGGAGGAAGAGAAGAGGGCGACATAATATTAGTGTGTCAAATCAAAAATGTTAAATCTTTAGGTTTTAAAATTTTTATTGGTGACTACTATGATGTGGTACACACATGCAGTTTTTGGAGCATTATTCTATTTGATATTTGCATTTGTAGGAAAGATTCTTGGAGTCATGGAATTTAATGAAGTGTTCGTAGCAGTGGCTGCATTTGGAGCACTTTTTCCTGACATTGATCACCCAAAATCGTATATTTCAACGAAATTGCCAATAGGGAATGTAGTTTCGAGATATGTTGAACATAGGGGAGCTATGCATACAATTGAAGCAGGAGTAGTTGTTTCTTTGATCGTCGGGGGAATTTTAGGATACATTGTCGAGAGTTACATTGCAATTTTTTGGTTCTTTGTAGGGTATGTATCTCACCTTTTTGCTGATAGTTTAACAGTATCCGGCATAACTTGGTCCAAGTTTAAAGGTAAGCCCCATGTAAGATGGAAAGTCAAAACTGGAACAATCTCTGAAGGATTCGTTTTTCTCCCCACCCTTTTTATGGTAATAATCCTGTTCTTTTATCTATCTAATCCTGAAGTAAAAAACGACATCTTGGGCTTAATCATTGCTACATCAATCTTAACCTATGCGTTAGGCACCAAAAAAGCAAAACGGCTTTTCAAGAATCAAACAGTAGTGGCAAAGAGGTCAAAGAAAATGAGATGATCTCTTGAAGGACCCTAATATTTGAGTTTTATAGAACTGGTGGGCCCGCGGGGATTCGAACCCCGGACCTCCACCTTGTAAGGGTGGCGTCATAACCATCTAGACCACGGGCCCGCCCGAAGTAAAGGGAAAGTGGGAGGTTATAAAATTTTCGAGGCTCAGCCAATGCCACGCCTGACCTTCACAGCCAGACCGCTCTGGAAAACCTTCAGCTCCTCTCCGCTGAGGAGGCTCTGCCCGGTGGCCAAAAGCTCATCGTTTCTGTTCACGACCAGAACCTCGTCGTAGGGCCTTATGTTCTCGTCAGCATCAATCACGAACTTCGCGAAGACGTTCTTGCCCTTCCTCGCGAAGGGTTCGGCGTCCTCATCGACCACCACGCGCATCTTCGGGAACGGCAGGATTTCGTGGAGCCTCTTAGCACCTTCGATACCGAGCGTTAAAAGCCCATCCTCGGCCCTGAAGGTTGCGAGGTGCTTGCCCTTTGCTTTTATCTGCCTTGGCATCCCCGTCTTCCTCGACAGCTCGACGAAGGCGTCCTTAAAGGCCTCCCCAGCACCCTCTCCGAACTGGTACTCCGCTACGGCCATAACGTAGTTCCTGACCTCACTCTTCCTTGGCTTCTCTATCGTAAAGTCCTCCTCGCCCTCACTCTGGGCGAAGGGGTAGCTGAGGCTTAAATACTTGGGAATCTCCCCGAATATCGGGTGGTTGATGGTTTCAGGGAACTTCGCCTTAACGCGCTCCGCCCTCGCTTTGGCCCTCTGGACTATTGGCCACTTCAAAGATTCTTCGCTCACCTTGAAGAAGGCGCTTGCCTTGGTTATCGGCTCGTTCCGCTCCAAGTAATCTTGGTATTCGAGCAGTCTCCTGTAGGCCGCGTAGAGCTTCGGATGTGAGCGCGCCCTCTCGTCAACTAACCTCCAGAGTTCGCCCTCCTTGATGGCCTGCTTCACGCGGTTGAGCTCCTCCCGGATTACCCAGAGGTTGTGCAAAGCCAGAAGCCTCGTGCGCTCTTCCTTCGGCATCTCGCGGAGCTCCTGAGGGGTGTAGCGGCTACACACTGGACAGGAGCACGGGAAGTACTCAAGCTCGCTCAGGTGTTTGGTCCCTTCAGGCGTTAGATAGCGGTCGTCCTTGGCGTAGAGGGCGTAGCTGGCAGAGTCGAAGAGGTCTATCCCCATTGCAACGGCGAGGGCAAAAATCATCGGGTGGCCAGCGCCGAAGAGGTGAACCGGCCTGTCGGGCCTCAGCCCCTGCTTGGAGGCTATGACAACATCAACCAGATCTTTGTAGCGGTAGCTCTCCATCAGCGGCACGACGGCACCGATGGGATGAATCTCAAAGTTCATCTCGCTGAGCTTTTGGGCGGCATATGTCCTCAGGTCCGGATACGTTGAGCCCTGAACCGCCGCGTTCATCGCTATCCCCTTTATCTCCTCGACCTCCTTCGCGCGCTCGAGGGTTATCCTAAGGTCTTCCTCCGCCTTCTCCTTCAGTGCGTCTGGCGGCGTTGGTATATCGAGGAACGTACCTATATCGACGCCAATCTTCTCCTGGAACTCGACTATTTCCCTGTTGGTAACGTCAACGCCGCCGTAGCGCATGAGCTGGAAGGAGCCGGAATCGACTTCGATAATGCCGTCGTAGTCGAGGAGCCTGTGGATGCCCATCTCGAGGGCTTTCTCTCTAAGCTCGGGTGTCTTGTAAATGATGTAGGAGTTGGTGATTACCATGCCGAAGCCCATCTCCTTCAGTTCCTTCGGCGTCACTATGAGCTGCTTCGGGTTGATGACTGGCATTATGGCAGGCGTTTCTATCTTCTTCCCGTTAACTTCAAGCTTTCCAATCCTGCCAGCGGCGTCTCTCGCCTTTACCTCAAACTTAAACTCGACCATCTCGCAACACCTCAAGAACCTTCGGCGGTCGGTTTAAAAGCCTAAGCTAAGAGGCCGACGAGCAGGTATGCCAGCCCACCTGCAGCCAGAGGACCGAGAATCCACCCCCGAACTATTCCAAGGAGAACCCTGACGTTTACACGCTCGCCCTTGTAAGCACTAAGCCCGCTTATGGCGCCTATTATCGCCTGGCCAGAGCTGACTGGGAGGCCCAGCAGGTTAGCGGAGCTGACCGCTAAAGAAGCTCCTAACTGCGATGAGAAGGCCGAAGTTGGTCCCAGAGGAGAGAGGTTCCTTCCAACTGTCATCATGACCTCATAGCTGAAGGTCAGCGCTCCAATGGCGAGCATGAGGGCAAGGACGACCTTGAACGGCCCATTAAAGCCCAAGCTTTCTAATATACCTGCTACGTTTGAGAGCTCGTTTGCACCGAGGTTGAAAGCTGAGAAAGAAGCCGCCGTGAATATCAGCCACCTCTGGGTCAGCTCCAAGTTTCTGAGGCACTTTATTCTCTTCAACACCGGAGAGTAGAGACGATAGACGACTATGGCCGCAAGGGCCGCCAGGATGGGGGAGAGAACCCATGCAAGGGCTATCCTCCCAAGAGTTCCCCAGTCCACAGACAGACCAAGCGCAAGGGATGCACCGGTTAAAGCTCCGATGAGGGACTGAGTGGTTGAGATGGGCTTTCCCCAGAGGCTTGCGATTGTAACTGCTACCGCCGCGCTGAAGAGCACTAAACCGAGCGTCGAGGCTTCCATGCCTTCGGCTAACCCGCTCACCGTCCCTGAAACGCCCGAACCACCGAGGAGGGCGCCCAGAGTCGTAAATATTCCAATGAGCAGCACGGCCCGCTTGAATCCGATAACTCCAGACCCCACAGCGGTCCCAACTGCCTTTGCGCTGTCGTTCGCGCCTATTGCCCAGGCCATGAAGAGGGCGGCGGTTATGAGCATCATCGTCATCACGCCTATTTAGTCTATTGGTTAACACATAGTCTATATAGTTTATGTAGCACAGGGATGGGCATTTAAAGGTTTCGAATGAAGATGGGGAGCAGGCACTCTCAAAGCCTGCCCAGGAGTAGCCTAACGTAGCCGTAAAGGTGGAGTGTGAGGTAGAACAGCGCCCAGAACCACACGATGAAAGGAAACAGGAGCGCGTTTAGGAGTGAGCCTCCTTCAACGACCGTTGGCACGAGCATTGTGACGACCTCGAAGCCATACCAAAATGCAAAGAGCTCAAAGAGACCAAGAACCAAGAGGAGGGGGGGAAGGACAACATCAAGAAATGCCACGAAGTCGGAAAACAGCAGGAACGCCCAATCCTTGGTGAAGCCGCCGCCGAGGTTCTTCAGGTCGCCGAGGAACCAGCGCTTCCTCTGGCGCCAGAGCACGGAGAGGCTCTTTGGCATCTCGGTGTAGACCTTGGCCATTGGGGCGTAGACAACCCTTCCTAACTTCTTGACCGCTTTGGTCGTGGCATAGTCCTCGACTATGTCCTCAACAAAACCGCCAATTCTCTCAAGCGCTTCCCTCCTGAAGGCCGCTATGGGCCCGGGGGCGAGGCTCAGGTCGTTGAGCTCTTTAGCGCGCCGGAACATTGCAATCCTCAGGTGCTCGGTGTCCTGCGCCCTCTCGAGGAAGGACGAGCCCATAACCCGTACCTGGCCGCCCACGCCGAGTACCTCATTGGAGTAGAAGCGTCTCACCAGCTCCTTCAGGGCGTTTTCATCAAGCTCGCTGTCTGCATCTGTGGTGACTATTATCTCCCCACTAGCTTTTGAGAGACCGAAGTTCAATGCTCTGGCCTTTCCGCTGTGTTCGTTTCTGTAAACTCTGAGCCTCGGATCGTTGACGGAATTGGCAACCTCAAAGGTGCTGTCCTCGCTTCCATCATCGACAACTATGACCTCAAAGTCTGGATAATCCTGAGCAAGGGCCGATTTTATTGCCCTCAAGACCCTTTCTCCCTCGTTATAGGCAGGGATTATTAGGCTAACCTTCGGCGTCCATTCCCGAATTCTGTAATTACGGAAAAGGCTAATTAGGTAATTAACGAAAAAGTAGCCGTCCCAAGCGAGGATTACCGTAAGGGCCAAGAGGAGGAAGTCCATGGTGGAAGAATCGAGGGAGCGCTTTTAACTTTTGCCTGCGAGCCTGTACTTTACAACGTACCGTCCGTGCTCGAATTCATCTTCTTCGGCCTCCAAGACCTCGACGGGCTCAACTCTCAGGCCGAACTCCAGGGCCTCCCACTTGATGTCGTCGAAGTAGTCGTAGAGCCCGCAGGTTGCGCAGAACGAGCCCTCGAACTCAATGACAACCTCATCACCATTGACTCCCACGAGCCTGGCCTGGGCTTCGCTGCCGTGGAGCCGGTTGAACTCCTCAAGAACCTTTTTGAGCACCTCCATCTTCTCACCCAATTGGGGTTCATCATAAGCACTTAAAAAGTTTGTTAAGCCAACCGAATAGTTTAAAAATCCAAAAGCAAATGGTCGGCCGATGAGTGGGAAGAGGATAAGGTACGCTGAGAGGGAATACGCGGACGAGGAGATATTCGAGATACTGAGCGAGCCGGTTAGAGAGTGGTTTAAGCGGAAGTTCGGCACCTTCACCCCGCCCCAGCGATATGCGGTTATTGAGATCCACAGGGGGGAGAATGTTCTCATCTCATCGCCGACCGGTTCTGGAAAGACTCTCTCTGCCTTTCTCGCGGCAATAAACGAGCTTATTCTTTTGGGGAAGGAGGGGAAGCTGGATGATAAAATCTACGTTCTCTACGTCTCTCCGTTGAGAGCACTCAACAACGACATAAAGCGCAATCTTGAGGGGCCATTGGCGGAGATAAAGGAGGTCGCCAAGGAGCTTGGCTACGAGCTGCCGGAGATAAGGGTCGGCATAAGGACGAGCGACACCTCGAGCTACGAGAAGAGCAAGATGGTGAGGAAGCCGCCCCACATACTCATAACCACTCCAGAAAGCCTCGCCATAGCGCTCAATGCGCCAAAGTTCCGCGAGAGGCTGAGAACTGTAAAGTACCTCATCATCGATGAGGTTCACGCCTTGGCCGAGAACAAGCGCGGTTCCCACCTGGCGTTGAGCATCGAGCGCCTGGCAAATCTCGCCGAGAGTGAATTCGTCAGGATAGGCTTGAGTGCAACGATTCATCCGCTTGAGGAAGTTGCCAAGTTCGTTTTCGGTTTTGACGATGAGGGCAAACCGAGGCCAGGCCTAATAGTTGACGTCAGCTTCGCCAAAGAGACCAAAATATGGGTCGAGAGCGTCGTCGAGGATTTGATTTACACTGACGCTGGAACCCTGAGCGACGCCCTCTACAGGCGCCTGGCCGAGCTGATAAGGGAGCACAGGACGACGCTAATCTTCACCAACACGAGGAGTGGTGCTGAGAGAGTAGCCTTCAACCTGAAGAAGCGCTATCCGGAGTTTGAGGGGCTGATCGAAGCTCATCACTCAAGCCTTTCGCGAGAGGTTCGCCTGGACGTCGAGGAGAAGCTAAAGAGGGGTGAGCTGAAGGCCGTCGTCACTTCGACAAGCTTAGAGCTTGGCATTGACATCGGTACAATAGATTTGGTTGTCCTCATCGGTTCGCCAAAGAGCGTCAATAGAGCATTGCAGAGGATTGGAAGGGCCGGTCACAGGCTGCACGACGTGAGCAAAGGCGTCATTTTGGCCCTCGACAGGGACGATTTGGTCGAGGTTACCGTTTTGGCGCACAACGCCCGCAACAGGAGGCTCGACAGGATTAGAATCCCGAAGAATCCTCTCGATGTTCTGGTTCAGCACCTGCTTGGTATGGCACTGAATCAGGTCTGGGAGGTCGATGAGGCATACAAGCTCGTGAGGAGAGCTTACCCCTTCCACGACCTGCCTTACGAGGACTTCATGAGCGTGCTGAAGTATCTGGCGGGAGAATACGCCGGCCTCGAAGAGAGGAAGGTCTACGCCAAGATATGGCTGGAGGACGGAAAATTCGGCAGGCGCGGCAAGATGACGAGGGCCATCTACTACATGAACGTCGGGACAATTCCCGACGAGGCGAAGATAAAGGTTTACACGATGGACAAGAAGCTCATCGGAACGGTTGAAGAGGAGTTCGCCGAGAGGCTCATGCCAGGAGATATCTTTGTTCTCGCCGGAAGAACCTACGAGTTCATCAAGAGCAGGGGCAACAAGATCTACGTTATCCCGCGCGAGGGTGCGAAGCCAACCATACCTGCCTGGTTCTCGGAGATGCTTCCGCTTAGCTTTGACCTTGCCCTGGATGTCCAGAAGTTTAGGAGGGAAGTTAAGAACCTTCTAGACAAGCGGGGTGCAAAGTCGCTCCTCATGAGGAGGTACGGCATAGACGAGCGCGCCGCGAGAGCAATTTTAGCCTACTTCCACGAGCAGGCTCGCTATTCAGTGATTCCGGACAACAGCACGGTTCTCGTTGAGGAGGTCCTTGGCGAGAAGAGGAACCGCTACTTCTTCCACACGCTCATCGGCAGGCGAGCAAACGATGCCCTGAGCAGAGCCTTTGCCTACATGGTCAGCCAGTGGAAGAACTGCAACGTTGGAATAGCGATAAACGACAACGGCTTTGCCCTTCTCCTCCCACCAGAGAAGAGATTGGACGAGGGGGAAATACGGGCGCTCTTTGAGATTGGGGATTTGAGGGAGACTCTCAAAAAGGCCCTCGACAACACCGAACTGCTGAAGAGAAGGTTCAGACACGTGGCCAACCGTGGACTGCTCATTTTAAGGCGCTATGTCGGGAGGAGCAAGAGGCTCGGCAGGCAGCAGGTGATGGCCGTTGCTCTCCTCAAGGTGCTCAAGGAGAACTACCCTGACTTCCCGCTCCTGAAGGAGGTCTACCGCGAGATAATGGAGGACAAAATGGACGTCGAGAGTGCGGAGCAGTTCCTGAGGTGGGTTCGCGACGAGAAAGTTAAGGTTGTGATCGAGCACAACGAGCTGCCAAGTCCATTCGCCTTCAACCTCGAAGTTATAGGTTCCAGCGACGTCGTTCTGATGGAAGACAGAAGGGAGCTCATCAAGCAGCTGCACAGAAAGATAATGGCGATGATAGAAGCATCAGGGTAAAGAAATCACGCGATCGTTATAGACCACTATCCCCCTGTCAGTAATTTCATACGGCCTGATGGTTCCGTCGAAGCCGCTCCCTCTAAATTTGGTTATCTTGATGCCCCGGGAGAGTCTCCCGTCGACTTCGAAGGCCTTCAGCTCTATCACGCCGCTCACAAGGTACTCCTCGATGTCCGTTCTCTGAAGCTCCGATGTCAGCAGAACGGTCGTCCTCATCCTCATCATCGTCTTTATGAAGGTCAGGAAGGCCCTCCTGTACTCTATCTCCTTCGTCGCTGTCAGCTTGAGCATGGTTATGGGATCGAGAATTATCCGGGTGTAGTGCTTCGTGCGGAGCTGCTGCTTTATGGCCTCCGTCATCCTCTCTATGTTCTTAGCGAAGGACTCAAAGAAGTCGTCCACGAGAACGTATCTCTCAGCCGTTGGAGTCGCGTCTATCAGGGTGAACCTAGGATCGCGGAGGTTAAATCCCAGCTTGGTCATGTCCGCCCTGAGGTTATCTGCCGGCTCTTCTAAGGTCACGTAGAGAACGTTCTCTCCGTTGGCAATGCCGGCCATGGCAAAGTGCATCGCGAGCGTTGTTTTTCCCGTTCCGGGAGCTCCCTTGACTAAATAAGTCCTTCCTGGGATTAGGCCACCGTTGAGCATCGCATCGAGACCAGGAATGCCCGTCGATATCCTTGCGCTCTCCATGTTCCTGCCCCGGGTATATTCTCGTCCCCGGAAATATAAGAACTTTTCGAGCTCTGGCAGATTCTGGCTTCTGCTTGGAGTATTAGTTAAGAGTTATACATATTGAAAATTAGAGGAGAGGGCTAAGCCTCGAGAGTCTTAACAACAAACGCCAGCAGGTCAGTCAATTCTCTTGCCCTCGTCTCAGGCGAAGCGCCCATGTGGCCGCTCTTAGTTTCCACGCGCAGATAAACTGGCGCGCCGACCTCCTTCAACTTCATGGAGAACTTGATGGCATGTGCTGGGTGAACCCTGTCATCGTATAAGCCAGTGTAGAGGAGCGTTGGCGGATATTTCTGCCTTTTGACGTTGTGGTAGGGGCTGTACTTCAGCAGAAACTCCCTGTCCTTCGGGTCGTCGGGATTGCCGTACTCAGGGATCCAAACGCTGCCGATGTAGAGCTTGTGGAAGCGGAGCATGTCAATGACGGGGTAGCCTATCAGCGCCGCGTCCATGACGTCCGGCCGCTGGACGAGCGTCGCTGAGACGAGCAGCCCGCCGTTGCTCCTGCCCCAGGCGGCAACCTTGTAGCCCTCGGCCTTGAGCTTACCGAGAACGGCTATGAAGTCGTCGAAGACGTTCTGCTTGTTTTCCCTCATTCCGGCGCGGTGCCACTCTTCGCCGTATTCACTACCTCCCCTGAGGTTGGCCATCACAAAGGTTCCGCCGCGCCGTATGAACGGAATCGCCTGCGGGAAGAATCTCGGAGTTAAGGCAATGTTGAAGCCGCCGTAGCCGAAGACCCAGGCCTTCTTCTCGTCCCTCTCGCCTTTGACTAGGAAGTAATGAATCCTCGTGCCGTCCCTCGACATCGCAAAGTCCTCGCTCACCTGAAAGTCACCTTCAACTTTCCTCTCGTCGAGAAGCTTCAGCTCTCCGTCAAACTCGTAGAGCCTGTAGGGGACGGTGAAGCTCTCGTATCGGAGGATAACCTTCTTGCCATCGGTGTCGAGTGGGTAGAGGCTTCCGGGCAGGTCGAAGATAATCTCGTCGAGCTTCTTGCCATCAAGTGAGTAAACCTCGAGCCTGTGGCTGGCATGGACGAGCCTGCCGGCGAGGATTCTGTCGCCCACTACTACTGCCCACTCCAGCGGGAACTCGCCCTCGGGGATTATCTCCTCGATTTTGCCGTCCTCGATTGCGATGACCTTTCCGAGGCCCTTTCCTTCCTTCGTGAGGATGTAGATCTTTCCATCGATAACGTCTATCGGCTGTGCCGGAACCTCAGCTGAGTAAACCTTCTCCCACTTTTCGGGCTCCTTTATGGAGCCGAGGTATACCTCAGCCTTGTTCCAGCCAAAGGTCACCACTACCATCGCCCATTTTCCGTCGGTGCTCTTCCCCATGTTGATGAAGTAGCCAGAGCCGAGGCCCCCACCGAAGACCATCCTTTCACCGCTCTCGTCCTTGAAGAAGAGCCTCACCGCCGGCGGCTCCATTCCATCGGGGGTCTTCTCCTTTCTGTAGAAGCGCGCGAAGTAGTAGCCGTCCTCGAGGAAGATGATTCCCCAAACTGAAGGCCTAATCTCTTCGATGAGTTTCCCGCTCTCGAGGTCGATTATCCTTGTTATCCCCTCGTCTGCCCCTCCAATGGAGAAGCTGTAGGCGAGCCTCTTTCCTTCGCTATCTGCTGTGAAGCCCTGCAAAAGCACTTCATCGCCGAGCTCTTCTTCAAGCTTTTTGGAATCGACTATCACATCACCGTCAAGCCACTTAATGACCTGCCTTCCGGCCTCATTGACCATTACGAGCGTGCCCCGTTCGGTCAGCTTTGCCGTTCTGATAATGGGCAGAAAGTAGAGCTCCTTGACCTCCGGAAAAAGCTCGTCGCTGAGCTCTCCAACAAACTCCCTAAAGCGTTTGTTCTCCTCTTCAATCAGTTTAAGAACGCACTTATTGTTCAGATCCTCCATCCAGATGTAGGGGTCATCCATGAAAATCACCGCTTTAACGTTATGAAGGAGACAATAAAAAGATTCCGTGGTGTTGAGTTGATATGGACTTAAAAAGAGAAGGTTCAAGGCCTGACCGCCACTTCCCAGCCACTCTCTTTTTCAACCACCCCAATCGCCAGCACCGGATGGGCGAACTCCAGCCTTAAGACTTTCTCGGCCAGTTCTTCAGCATTCGAAAAGCTCAGCTCCAGCTCTTCAATGCCATCAACGTTGTACGTCGCGGTAAAGAATGCCTTCCCTTCCTCCAGCTTAATGGCTTTAACCCAGAGCTCTTCTCTGCCAACGAAGCCGAGCCAGCCCCTAGCTTTCCCGCACTCCACTATGGCAGCTATCCTCGGTGTGCTGTAGTCATCACGCTCGTAGTCGAGGGCGTCGAGGACATGGATTAACGCTTTTCTCGGGCTTTCCTCTTCGAGAGCCTGCGCTATAAAGACAGTCTGCAGTCCGTTGCTCACGACCGCGTAGTTTTCGAGCAGCTTCACAACGGAATAGCTCACGTAGGGGTTGTCAGTCTCGGTCTGGTTGGCTATGTAAATTTCGTTTCCCCGAATAACCGCCCTCCTGTTAGGGAAGGAGCGGGAGTTCAGGCGGTAGAAGGCGAAGGGCCTCCCGTTGTTTAGGCCCACGCCGAGCATTCTCCCGACGTACCTCAAGTTACCACCTCCTCGAGGTGGTCCTCCTCGAGGGCGAGCTTAATCTCGCGCGCTATCCTCTCGCCCATGAGCATCGGCCTCTCCCAGTAGAGGGCCGAGTACCAGTGTTTGGCATTGCTGCCGCCGTCTATGCGCGAGGCGAAGCCTATGCAGCGGAATTCACCATCGTAGGCGAAGTGGAGAGCGAAGGGACCTATGATGCCGGGAGGTTCAAGCTCTTCCATGGCCTTGACGAAAGCCAATCCGTAATCGTAGAGCATTGGAATGAGCGACTCCCTCAGCGCTATGGCCTTGTTTCCCGCTATGGTGTAGGGGAGGGTCTTGAAGGGCCGCCTCTTGTTTGCGTCCGCGATGACCAAGCGCTCATCAACGCCAAAGAGCTCCAAACGGTTTAAAATCGGCGAATAGAAGAAGTGGACGTAAAGGTAAACGCCGTCTGTGAAGCGTTCAATCCTGTAGGGTTCGCTCAGGCCTTTGATCTTCTCCTCCAGTTCATAGCCGTAAGCCAAGAAGTGCCCGCTTCCGCCCCTCGGTCCCTCAAGGCGGACAAAGTAAAGCTCGTCTGGCTTAGCCTCTTCGGGCTCGATGACTTCAACCATCGGAATGCCGGCCTTTTTAAGGGCCATATCCTGGAGCTCAAAGCTGGTTTCCCACTTGAGGAAACGCTTGTTGCCGAAGAACTTAGTGTTTGCTTTCTCGATGGCCTCTATGCCAAGGTAGGCCACGAAAGAGCCGTGGGGTACGACGATGCCGTCATCACCGAGTACTTCCCTCATGTTTTCCGTTACGACGATTTCATCGACGAGCGGGATGGAGGAGTAGAAGGCCTTTCTATTCGGTTTGACGTAGAGTCTCGTTCTGAAGCCCTCTCTCTTTGCCCCCATGAGTATCTGAAGGGAGGAGTGGGAAGCTATGGTGGAGATTATCATTCTACCACCTCCAGGAGCTCTTCCTGACTCAAAAGCCTTCCACCCTTCATAACGCGCATCGTGTCGCCGCTGAGCTCGTCTATCACCAGAAGCTCTCCATTCAGCCTGCCGAACTCCAGCTTGAAGTCTATTAGCTCAAGCCCCTTTGTAGAGAAGAACTCCGCCAGGACTTCGGCGACCCTTTTCGTTACCTCCTTCATTTCCTCCAGCTCCCCTTCGCTCGCTATACCGAGCCGTAATATTGCTTCTTCGGTTATGAGGGGGTCGCCGAGCGAGTCGTCCTTGAGGGTGAACTCGACTATTCCCAGCTCTTGGAGGGACTCCACCCAGCCGCTGTATCTCCTGAGAAAGCTTCCATAAGCCTTGAAGCGGTATATAGCCTCCAGCGGAATCCTCTCCGCATTCAGAAAGCGCGCCCTTCTCTCGTCAATCCGCTCGACGAAGTGGGTCCTTATCCCGTTCCTTTCCAGCAGGCTGAAGAAGAACTCCGTCTGCTTGAGAACTGCACTCCCCTTGCCAGGTCTCTCGCCTATCACCTCGTTGCCACCCGTGTCCTCTCTGCCGTCTTCGCCCAGCAGGGAGTCCTTGAAGTAAAAGACTAGATACGGGCCATCCTCGTAAACGTCCTTCGTTTTGCCGCGGTAGATGAGCCTCACTCGGCCTCACCCTTCCTCAGCATGTCGTTGATGAGCTTTATCGCGCATAAATCGCCGCACATAGAGCATGCCTCGGTCTTTGTCGGTCTCTCCTTCCTTATCTCAACGAACATCTCCTTGTCCTCGCTGAGCTCGAACTGCTTCGCCCAGTTCAGCCTTCCCCTCGCGAGGCTCATGAGGTAATCCTTCTTAAAATCGGCCTCGAAGCGCGTTAGATTGACTGCGTGAGCGGCTATCCTGGCAGCTATAACCCCCTCTCTAACGTGCTCGACAGTCGGGAGGCCGAGGTGCTCCGCTGGGGTGACGTAGCAGAGGAAGTCAGCCCCGTTTAGAGCGGCTATGGCTCCGCCTATGGCCGCCGTGATGTGGTCATAGCCTGGGAAGACGTCGGTAACTATCGGACCCAACACATAGAAAGGAGCGTTATCCGTGGCGATCTTGGCCAGCTTCACCTGGGCTGCTATCTGGTCTATCGGAACGTGGCCGGGCCCTTCAACCATGGTCTGAACTCCTGCCTCTCTGGCTCTCCTAACGAGCCTTCCGAGGGTGTAAAGCTCGGCTATCTGCAGTTCGTCGCCAGCATCGGGCAGTCCACCAGGCCTCAACCCGTCGCCGAGGCTTAGGACGACGTCGTACTCCCTGGCGAGCTCAAGGAGATAGTCGTAGTTCTTGTAGAAGGGGTTCTCCTCGCCCCAGTGGAGTATCCACGCTGCCAGGAACGTTCCGCCGCGGGAGACCATGCCGACGATCCTCTTGGTTCTCTTCATCTTCTCGACGACCTCTTTCGTAACTCCAACGTGTATCGTCGTGTAGTCAACGCCGTCCCTGAAGTGCTTCTCCACAGCCTTCCACATGTCGTCCTCGGTCATCTCGATGATGGCCTTTCCTTTGGCCAGCATCTCCTCGGCGGCCTGGTAGATGGGAACGGTGCCAATGGGAACGTCCACCGCCTTCATTATGCGCTTTCTTATTTCATCGAGGTCGCCGCCAGTTGAGAGATCCATTATGGTATCGGCGCCATATTTGACCGCGATTTTGGCCTTCTCTATCTCGGCCTCGACGTCTACTATGTCGCGCGAGGTGCCTATGTTGGCGTTGACCTTGACGCGGACGACTTCACCAACTGCAACGGGCTTGACCCAATCGTGCCTCACGTTGCGGAATATGACGGTGTGGCCTTTGGCGACGCTTCTCCTCAGCTTTTCAGCACTTATCCCCTCGCGCTCCGCTATGAACTTCATTTCCTCCGTAACTACTCCGCGCCTAGCTTCCTCCAGCTGGGTCATTGCCACCACCGTGTATAACAAAGTTTTTAAATTTCAAAACTCAGTTTTCACCGCAGCTTATAAGCTTTGGGGTGGTCAGAATGCTGAAGGACCTCGAGATAAGTGGGGCGATAATCGAGGCTTACATGAAAGACCTGCTCGACAACCTCACGCTTGATGTTGCCATCATCGGTGCTGGCCCATCGGGCATGGTTGCGGCTTACTATCTCGCCAAGGGCGGAGCAAAGGTGGCAATCTTCGAGAAGAAGCTCAGCGTGGGCGGTGGAATCTGGGGCGGCGCGATGGGCTTCAACAGGATCGTCGTGGAGGAGAGCGCCAGGGAGATACTCGATGAGTTTGGGATAGATTACAGGGAGTTCAGACCGGGTCTTTACGTAGCCGATGCGATTGAAGTTGCCACGACGATAGCCAGCAGGACGGTGAAGGCTGGGGTAAAGATATTCAACATGGTTGAGGTCGAGGACTTAGTAGTTAAAAACGACCGCGTGGCTGGGGTGGTCATAAACTGGACGCCGGTGAAGATGACGGGCCTCCACGTGGATCCCCTAACGGTAGAGGCAAGGTTCGTGATTGATTCAACAGGCCATGGCGCTCAGATAACCCAGCACCTGCTGAAGAGAGGGCTGATAGAGAAGCTCCCCGGGGAGGGCCCCATGTGGGCCGAGATGGGTGAGAGGCTCACGGTGGAGCATACCGGGGAGGTCTTCCCGGGACTGTACGTCACGGGCATGGCGGCAAACGCAGTTGCCGGTGCCCCGAGGATGGGGCCGATATTCGGCGGCATGTTCCTGAGCGGGAGAAAAGCAGCCATTGAAATCCTCGAGAAGCTCGGGAGGGCCTGAGATGGAGTGGATTGGGGAGGCCCTCAGGAAGGTGCGGGAAAGGAGGCCCCTCGTGCACAACATCACCAACTACGTCGTCATGAACGAGACTGCCAATGCCCTCCTCGCGGTAGGTGCTTCACCCGTAATGGCCCACGCCATTGAAGAAGTGCGCGAGATGGTGGCAATAGCCGACTCCCTGGTGATAAACATAGGAACCCTCTCCTCTCACTGGATAGCCTCAATGGAGGAGGCGGTTAAAGCGGCCTCCGAACTCGGAAAGCCCGTCGTGCTTGACCCGGTTGGAGCTGGGGCAACGAGGCTTAGAACTTCAACCGCCCTCAGGCTTCTTGAGATCGGGGATATCTCGGTCGTAAGGGGGAATTTCGGCGAGGTTTCAGCGCTCCTCGGGGAGCACGGGAAAACGAGGGGCGTTGATTCCGCGGAATACTCCCATGAGTCGGCCAGGGAGCTCGCAGAGAAGGCCGCCCTAGAGTTTGGAGCCACCGTCGCCGTTACCGGACCCGTTGACTTCGTCAGCGACGGAAAAACTACCTATGCCGTTGAAAACGGCCACAAGCTCCTCGGAAGGGTCACGGGGACTGGGTGCATGGCGACGGCGATAACGGGGGCGTTCCTTGCCGTCGAAGAGTCCTTGAAGGCGGCCGTTTCGGCCCTGGTGGCCTTCGAGGTCGCGGCGGAGCTGGCGAGTGAAGTCCCATATCCCGGCACTTTCCACGTGAAGCTCTACGACTACCTCTACGCCGTAACCCCCGAGACGGTAACGGAGAGGGCAAAGGTAAGGAGGGTCTGAGGTGTCCCTCCGCGATTCCCTTCTTCTTTACGTCATCACCGCCCGCGGCGACCGTGGGGAAGTTCAAAAGGTCAGGGAGGCCCTCGAAGGCGGTGCCACATCAATCCAGCTGAGGGCTAAGAGCGTCCCGGCGAGGGAGGCCTACCTGGCAGGTAAAGAGATTCGAAGGCTTACCCGGGACTACGGGGCCCTCTTCTTCGTTGACGACAGGATAGACCTCGCCCTTGCTCTGGACGCGGATGGGGTCCAGCTCGGCCCGGAGGACATACCGATAGAGGTGGCAAAAGAGATTGCGCCGAACCTCATCGTGGGCGCCTCCGTTTACAGCGTTGAGGAAGCCCTAATGGCGGAAAAGCTCGGAGCTGACTATCTCGGAGCTGGAGCCGTCTTTTCAACCCCTACGAAGCCAGAGGCGAGGGTTCTTGGACTGGAAGGCCTCAAGGAGATAGTCAGAAGGGTCAGCATCCCGGTGGTTGCGATAGGCGGAATAACCGCTGAAAACGCGGGGGAGGTAATGAAAGCTGGTGTGGACGGCGTGGCGGTGATTTCTGCCGTCATGAATGCACCTGACGTTAAAAAAGCCACACAGGAGCTGAAAAAAGCTGTGCTGGGGGTCTGACATGGCCGTCCTAATCATAGCGGGCCTCGACACCGGGGGAGGGGCAGGGATTAAGGCGGACATAGAGACTGTCTCCGCTTTAGGGGAGCACCCGCTCCCCGTTGTTTCTTCCATAACATACCAGAACCCCGGCGAGGTTAGGGGCTACCACGTCCTTCCTCCAGAGCTCATCCGCGGGGAGATAAGGGCCGTCAAGGATTTCTTCGAGATTGAGGCGGTAAAAATAGGTATGCTCGGTAACGGAGAGGCTGTAAAAATAGTCGCTGAGGAAACGGAGGGCCTTTTAAGGGTTCTTGACCCGGTTTTGACTTCCTCCACCGGTCATCCCCTGATAGATGTGGAGGGCATCGAGACGCTAAAGGACCTCCTGATTCCGGGTTCAATAGTCACGCCGAACGTTCCAGAGGCCGAGAAGCTTACGGGGATGAAGGTTTCAAGCGTTGAGGACATGAAGAAGGCCGCCAGGATTCTCGTTGAGGAGTTCGGAGCCAAGGCGGCCGTCGTTAAGGGGGGACACCTCGACTACACCGACGTCCTTTACTGGAATGGAGAGTTCTACGAGTTCCGAGGTGAAATGATTGAAGGCTTCACCCACGGAACGGGCTGCGCATTTTCCTCGGCTTTGGCTTCCCTCCTCGCCAAGGGGATGGAGCTTCCAGAAGCTGTGGAGGAGGCAAAGCGCTTCGTTGAAACTGCGATAAGGTTCTCTTCCAGCGAGGGCAAGTGCATCAACCCCCTTGCACCGCTTGAAATCGACGTTGAGCGCTGGAGGACCTATTCAGGGCTCAAAAATGCAGTGAAACGGCTGGTGGAGATGGGTGAGCTTTTGAATCCCTTCGTTCCGGAGGTTGGGACGAACTTCGCCTACACCACTCCCCAAGGCGAGGTCTTCGCGGTGAAGGGTAGGATAGTGCGCTACGGAAAAACGATTAAACCCGTTGGACCGGTCGAGCTAAACGCGTCGGACCACCTAAAACGAGCCCTCCTCAAGTTCCGCGAGTTTTACCCCGAGGTAAGGGCCGTTATCAACCTCCGCTATTCAAGGGAGCTCATCGAGAGGGCAGAAAAGTTGGGCCTCACGGTTTCCTTCTACGACAGGCGCGAGGAGCCAGAGGATGTTAAGATTAAGGAGGGCGGAACGATTCCGTGGGGCATAGAGACGGCGATAAGGAGGGTCAGGGAGAGGCCCGATGTCATATACCACCTTGGTGACTGGGGCAAGGAGCCGATGGTCCTTATATTTGGAGAGAATCCTTTGAAGGTTCTTGAAAAAGTCGAGGGGCTTTTAGACGTTCCAAGGGGACAATCCTAAGGTGTTTCCGGGTTATTCCTCAGCCAGCTCAGGCCGATGGCACGACAGTCGGTAGAGGCATCCCGAACGGATCTCCCCTTTATTTTTCCCACTCCCCAATGGTTTATCAATTCTCTCAGTGGGCAAGCTAAGGTCGTAAAGCCAAATCGCTTTCGGGATCTCCTTATGAACCCCATAAATGCTCGCTTTCTCTTAACGGGCTTCAAAGTGAGCTTCTATTTTGGTGTCTTTACACAGACGTAATGGATCTTCCATTGACAACTGCAGGAGAGTTAAATAGCTTAAAGTTATAATTGTTTAAAATCGTCTAAACGGAAAATAAGGACTCATAAAGTCCCTAAAGTTTTGTTAAAGACTGCTGAATTATGCAACTACAATCACAGCCTATACAGCAACAGTTTTAAATTATCGAACCCTAACTTTCTAAGTGGTGGCATTTACATGGGTATAATTCAAATACTCCTAAGTGCTGAATTTAATGAAACTGTTACCTTGATAATCAACATAGCCACAGTGGCCTTGGCAGTTAAATTCAGAAAGTCCTTCCGGAGCACGTATCCCGGCGTAGGAAAGTTCTACGATGCACTTCTCCTTGCCACAATTGTATGGTTTATCGCAGAATGCTTCTACGCCCCGGGCTATTTTTCTGACTATTTCAGCGAAGAGTTCATAGAAAAATCTGAATTGATAGCCGATAACATATGGATAGTGTTTCAGCTGCTGTTTTTTTATGCCTTTGCGTCACTATTTGGAGCACTTATAAACAACTATCGGGTGGAGGTCGTTAAAGAGGTTCCAAAAGGCGGTGAGAACGAATCGGCATTAATGTTATCCCCTGGCACACACATAGTTTTCCCAGAAAAGGCGAAAGAGCTTTTCCTGAGCCTATTGAAGGAATATCCTGGCCTAGTGATTTCAAGAACACCCCCAGAGGAAATCAAGAGGAGACTCGGGCTTAAGCGGACGCCCGTCATATGGATCACGAGAGTAGAAGGGAAATCGCACGTCTCCCCCACCCGTCTTGAGTACTTGGGACATCTGGTGGTCGAGTTCTTCAAGGAAAACGAAACACCCAAGGTCGTTCTGATAGACTGCATAGAATATCTCGCTATCGAGAACGGCTTTCAGCAGGTTTTCAAGTTTCTCCTGAATCTCAAAGATTATGCCTCGGTGACCGATTCAATAATACTCCTGGTAACGTCCCGTGAAGTCTGGAAGGATCGGGAGTGGAAGCTTCTCACAAGGGAGTTTCCGGTTGTGGAGGGGTAATAATCAGGGGATAATCAGCCTCGCCATAAATGGAGTTAATTCGTGAAGAGAACAGTTATTAATTTCATCTCTCCAATTACCGATGGTGATAGCCGATGATTCTTAGAGGTCGGGTTGTGGGGAGCGAAATCCCGCGCTTCAAGCATCGATGGTTTGGGATTCTCGAGGTTGAAACTGAGGAAGGAAAGTTCAGACTCTACATGACGGGCAACGTTGCCCAGTGGTTTCTGACAGGCGATGAAGTGGAAATTAGGATTAGAGAAACGCCGAAGGAAAAGGAGGACTACAAAGTTCTTGACTTCGACGACTATGAGCTCTATAAGTTCTACTCTGGCGATAAGATAAAGGTCTGGCCCCTCTGGGAGAAGGAGGTAGAGGCCAAGCGCTTCTCCCCACTCACGGGAGAGCTCCTCTACACATACAAGCTGAGGGCAAGAGAGGCCAAATACGAGAGCGACTTCGAAGCTATAGCCGAGCTGGAGCAGTATCACTACGCCAGCCAGAAGGAAAAGGTGGCATTGTGGCGCTGTGAGAACGGCCACATCTTCGAGGCAAACACCAAGCAGAACTGCCCCGTCTGCGGCGCTGAAAGCCACATCCTCGAGATTAAGGGCTCTACTCCAGCTTCTCGCTTCCTGCTCCTTGAACTCGTCGAGAGGGAGGAGTACGAGCCCAGGATTTTAGCCTACGTAAGAATTGATCCGCCGATTCCGCTGATGCACAGACGGTTGCCCAACGGTGAAATTGAAAGGAACATCCGTGAGAAAGTCTTTCCCGAGGACTGGTTCCATCCGGCATTCTGGCCAGAGAAGATCATGAAAGAACTCTACGAGGAGCTCAAAAGGAATCACGGAAGAAAGGTAGCGCGTTCCCTCCTATGGGAAGAGGCTAAGTGGAGAGCTTTGAAAGAAACCAACACCGCTGGCGCTAGAATTGCGCGTGTTGTGGTTCATCCGGACTACCGTTCCGATGGTTTGGGTCAGCTGAGTGTTAGGGCTGCCCTTGAGTGGATAGCTGAGCGCAGGGTCCCGGAGATGAGAAAGAGGAAACACATAGTAGAGACCATAGCGCAGATGGCCCGCTATAACCCCTTCTTCGAGAAGGTCGGCTTCAAGTTCCTCTGGGAGACGGCAAGCGGAAGGCCTGTCCTCTTCTATCCGCTCACTGAGGAGGCCAAAGAATACATCGAGCGCTTCCTTCGCGAAGACCCCTACGCGCCAGAGGACGGTCGCCTGTGGAGGCCGAGCTACGGTAAGGTCGAGCCTCTGAGCGGCCCGATAGTCTTTAAGAACGTCAGCAAGGTCTTCGAGAGCGAGCTCGACGTTAAAGGATTACCTGAGGAGATTCAAGAGCTGCTGAAAGCCTTTGGAGTCAGGCACAGGGTTATACAGCGTCCAGTTTTGAGGAACCTTAACTTTGAGATAAAGCCTGGAGAGCTGATAGCGGTAGTCGGTGCGAGCGGAGCTGGAAAGACGACCCTGCTGAGGCTCATCCTCGGAGCGGCGAAGGGCTACTGGGAGGAGAAGTACAGACCGAGTGAAGGAGAAATCAGCGTCCCGGAGAACGTCAAGGTTTCCGTGCTTATACCCGGAGAATTCGAGCCTTCCTTTGGCTCAGAGAGCATATTGGAGCACGTTTACAGAAAGATTAGAGACCTCAACGCGGCTGTGGAGGTGCTCAACAGGGCTGGACTTAGCGACGCAGTTCTCTACCGCGCAAAGTTCGGCGAGCTCTCTACAGGTCAGAAGGAAAGGGCAAAGATAGCTTCACTCCTCGCTGAGAAGCCAAATCTCCTCCTCATGGACGAGTTTGCAGCTCATCTCGATACGCTCACGGCCATGAGAGTGGCCAAAAAGGTGGCCGAGATTATCAGGGAGGCCGGCATCACCGCCCTCATAATCACCCACAGGCCAGAGGTGCTGAGGGCTCTGGACCCGGATAAGGTGCTCTTCGTCGGCTACGGAACGGCGAGGGTTGAGGCTAAAGGGAAATCCCGGGAAGAGGGCCGTAAATCAGCATGAGGAGACCAACCAGCAGAGGCTGATGGACGAGATATATGCCGAGAGTGTGCCTGCCGACCACGCAGAGGGCTAAAACGAGAGGGTTTGCGGGGATTCTCAACTCCTTTTTCCTCATTCCCTCCGGATAGAAGACGCTGCCTGCTGTGAGACCGAGGAGGTAAACCCCAAACCAGGGAAATACCGGGAAATAGTCCGGGGAAGAAAATCCTTTGAAGGTTATTCCGAGGGGAAGAAGCCACGGAGGGCCGATTAGGTTTCTCACCCAGAGGGAGCCGAAGATGAAGAAGGCCGCCCACAAGAGATTAAGCTTCCCAAAGCGGTAGAAGGGAATCGCTAAGAGCGTTGCGACGCCGAGGAAGTGGAGAATCCCAAAGTAAATTGTCATGCCGTCGAGGAAAAGGTACGTGACGACCGTTATCAGCATGCCCAGGCCGAAGAGCTTAAGGAATCTCCTGAAGTACTTGGCGTAGGGACGGGGGTTCTTCTTGATCGTCCGGGAGTAACTTATCCAGAAGGAGAGGCCGGAGACGAAGACGAATATCGATGCCGTTGCATAGGCGAAAGCCTTCCAGAAGAAGGGATGTCCTGAATAGTTCAGGAAGAGCTGTAAATCCGTGACGAAGTTGGAGACAACCATCATAGTGATGCCTATCCCCCTGAGGAGGTCAACCTCCCAGAAGCGGCCGCGAGAGTACACCTCGGCTCCGAGCATAAACATTCCTTCGAGGCGGATTTAAAAAGGCTTGCTCAAAGGAGAACGCACATGACGTCGAAGAGGACCGAGCCGAGCCAGTGGAGGAGAAAGCTCGGAAGGAAGCTCTCACCCTTCAAATCCATTTTTGCAAAGACTATTCCCGCAAAGAATGCGTAGGGGATTTCGATACCTGGCTTTCCAATATGAACTAAGGTGTAGGGAACATCCTGGGCCAGTATAGCGAGCCACTCATTCTTCTTCGCCAGCGGGAAGAGCAATATCCCCCGATAGAAGGCTTCGTGGGCGAACATTATCGCACCAACAGCAAGCTCCTTGATGAGGAAGTCGGTCCAGCCGGAGTAGGCGAATATTGGATAGTAGTTTTTCATCTCGGGAACCCTCGTCCCGTACAGGCTTATCGGGATCGAGAGCAAAAAGAGAACGACAAACCACTTGTAACCCTTGCGGTTTCCAAGTTGAAAGCCGAGTTCTCTTGGCTTAAAACCGAGAAGATAACCAACGGCCAACGGCAGAACGACGTAAAAAGCTGTGTTGTAAGCTGCCCACTCGAAAACATTGTCTCCCCTGCCCCAGACGAGAGGGATGAACACAAGGGAGAGCGCATAGAGAAGCCAGGGGTTCCGCTTCAGTTCCATGGAGAAAAGTTAGGAAAAGAAGATAAAAGCTTTGGCCTCACTCAGTCTCTTCCTTCTTCTCCTCAGCACTCTCGGCCGACTCCTCGGCCTTCTTTTTGGTGGTCTTCCTCCTCTTGGCCGAGGTGCTCCTCTTTCTGGCGGTTTTGGACTTCTTGGTGGACTTCTTCTTCGGTTTCTCCTCAGCCTGCTCTTCTTTCCTGGTCTCTGGCTCCTCCTTGACCTCCTCCTCAGCCTCGGGAGTCTCTTCCTTCTTCTCCTCGCTTTCCTTGGCCTTCACTTCCTCAGCTTCGGTGATCTCTTCAGCAGGCTTCTCCTCCTCGGTCTTCTCGATGAGCGGCTCGCTGACCTCTTCCTCGAGCTCTATGACCTGCTCCTCCTCTTCCGGCGGCTTGAGGAGCTCGTCGACGCTCGGCTTGAACTTGACTTCCTCGTAGCCTATGAACTTGAGGTCGCTCTCAAGGAGTATCTCTCCGAGAACGAGGGTGTTCTTGTCGACCTCATCAACGAGCTGGCCGAAGTCAACGGTGACGTCCTTCTCGCCGACTTCGATGATGACCTTCTCCTTGTCGACGTTCGGCATGCGGAGCTCTATGAGGGCCTTGACCTTCTCAATCGGGTCCTCTATCTTTTCAAGGACCTCAACCTCGTAGACGAGGTGCTTGCCGGCGTAGGGGTGGTTGAAGTCAACTCTGACGCGGCCGCCGCTGACGGTGAGAACCTTGCCCTTGAGCTTCCTTCCGCTCTCGGTCTCTATCTCAACCGGCATTCCGGGGAACGGGAAGATGCCCTGCCTCCTGAACTGGCCGAGGGTGAAGGTCTTTATGAGCTTGGGATCGCGCTTTCCAAAGCCTTTCTCAGGCGGGATAATTATCTCGTACTTCTTCCCGACCTCGAGGCCCTCGAGCTGCTCGTCAAGGCCCTTGAGGACATGGCCGGCGCCGACGGCTATCGGGACAGGGCCGTAGATGCCCTTCTCGTTGTAGATGCCGGCCTTTTTGGCAACCTCCTCATAGGTGGTGTCAAAAATCTCCCCGGTTTCTTTGACCTTACCGGTGTAGTGAAGCCTTATGACGTCTCCCTTCTGAACCTTGACCATGAGCATTACCTCCTTTTCGTGCTCCTACCCCGATTAAGGGAGTTGGTTTTTAAGCTTTCCCACCGGGCGATAACCTAATAAAACGCCTCGGCAAAGTTCACCCGGTGGTGAGAAAGATGGCCATTAGAGTGTACAACACCTTGACGAAGCAGAAGGAGGAGTTCAGGCCCCTAAGGGAAGGGGAGGTCAGGATGTACGTCTGCGGTCCCACGGTTTACGATTACACCCACCTCGGTCACGCCAGAACCTACATAGCCTTCGACGTCATCAGGCGCTATCTCGAGCACAGAGGTTATACCGTTCTCATGGTCATGAACTTCACCGACATAGACGACAAGATTATCAGGCGCGCCAACGAGACCGGCGAAGACCCTAAGGAGCTCGCTGAGAAGTTCCTTCGCTACTTCCTCGAGGACATGAAAGCTTTGAAGGTCAAACCGGCCGATATCTATCCGCGCGTTACGGAGCACATTCAGGACATTATAGACTTCGTGAGGAAGCTCCAGGAAAAGGGCTACGCCTACGAGGGGAGCGATGGGGTCTACTTCGAGGTCAGGAAGTTCAAGGACTACGGTAAGCTGAGCGGAATAAAGCTTGAAGAGCTGGTTAAGGGAGCGAGGGTTGAGCCCGGCGAAGGCAAGAAGAATCCCGAAGACTTTGCCCTCTGGAAGAAGGCGAAGCCTGGAGAACCCAAATGGGAAAGCCCCTGGGGCGAAGGCAGACCTGGCTGGCACATCGAGTGCTCCACTATGAGCACCAAGTACCTCGGCGAGAGCTTCGACATCCACGGCGGTGGAAACGATCTTATCTTCCCTCACCACGAGAATGAAATTGCCCAGAGCGAGGCCTGCACAGGTCACGAGTGGGTCAGGTACTGGCTCCATACAGGCTTCGTGATGGTTTCCGGCGAGAAGATGAGCAAGAGCCTCGGCAACTTCGTGACGATAAGGGAGCTCCTCCAGAAGTACAGCCCCGAGGTCATACGCTTCTTTGTCCTCCAGAAGCACTACCGCTCGCCGCTCGACTACACAGAGGAGGGCATCCAGCACGCCAAGAACAACCTTGAGAGGCTCTACAACACTCTCGAGAACATCCGCGTGGCGATGGAGAAGGCCGATGTTGCATTCAGGTGGGGCAAGGAGGAGTTCGAGCTCTACGAGACTGTCAGGGAAGCAAGAAAGAAGTTCTACGAGGCCATGGATGACGACTTCAACACGGCCGAGGCACTCAAGGCCGTCTTTGAGGTCTCCAACGCGGTCAACCGCTACCTCACGAAGGTCGAGAAGCCCAAGGAGAGCGTTCTCAGGAAGGCACTGGAGTTCTTCAAGATAATAAGCGAGGTCTTCGGTCTCTTCGAGGACTACTTCAAGGAGCAGAAGGCCAGTGATGAGGAGGCACTCATAGAACTCCTCGTCGCGGTAAGGGCGGAGCTCAGGAAGCAGCGCAACTTCGCTCTGGCGGACAGAATCAGAGACGAGCTCAAGGCTCTGGGCATACAGCTCGAGGACACGCCACAAGGAACAATATGGAAGAGGATTAGTGTTTGATTTTTTTCTGCCTCTTTTTGCCATCTTCCCGTCAAAACGCTGAGCGTAAGGCTTAAATATAACCTTTCCTTTGCTCCGTTAAGGGAAATCCAATGAAGAAGTTTCCGGCTTATCTCGCTTCTTGGGACGATATAGAGAAGTGGGCAAAGGAGGGCGCATGGAAGGTTCTTGAAGACGGCTGGAGACCGGACGTTATAGTCGGTCTTGCCAGAGGCGGCTGGATTGCGGCAAGACTTTACTGCGACTACCTCGGCGTTAAGGACCTCGTCAGCCTCAAGGTGGAGCACTGGGGTGTTACAGCCACTCCGGACGGAAAGGCAAGACTCAAGTACGGCAGCAACTACGACATGAGCGGAAAGAATGTTCTTATTGTGGACGACATCAGTGACACTGGAGAGAGCTTAACCCTAGCGAAGAATTACGTGGAGAACCAGAAGCCGGCAGAGGTTAGGGCGGCAACACTGCTTACAATAAGAGGCTCCCGCTTCAACCCAGACTACTACGGCGAGGAGATCGACTGGGCCTGGATAATCTTCCCCTGGAACTTCGTGGAGGACATGATAAACCTCGTTAACAACCTTTTCGAGGAGAAGGAAGCCCTAACCACCGATGAAATCGTCGAGCTCTTCAAGGAGCTCCATGGCATTGATGTTCCGAAAGGTAGACTTGAGGAAGCCCTCAGAATGGCCGAGCGCAGGAAGGTTTTTAAGTTCCGCGACGGAGCCTGGCGCAAAGCCTGAGGGTGTGGTAGCTTGGACAGGAAGAAGACCGTCGAGGAAATCAAGAACCACAGCGTCTATGCCAGGGAAATCTACGACATGCATAGCGAGAGCATCAACGAGGCCATAGACAACTACGAGCAGCTGAAGGAGGACTACCTGAACGACCACTCGCGGGCGAGGATAGTAAGAATAGTCTTCAACGACGACCATGGCCTCCCATTAGCCATAGAGTTCAACAGAAAGGATGACAGCTTCAAGGGCTTTACCATAGCCATCGGCAAGCCGCACATCAGAAGCGGAGACAATGGCGGAAAAAAGAGGGAAGAAAAGACTCCTCAAGAGGCTTTAGGCTGAACGTAGAATCCCATCTCTATCTCTTTTCCATTGAAGATTTCGTAGCTGCTGAGGTAGTAGGTTGGATTCTTGTAGAGCCTCGTGCCGTAGCGGTCTGCTCCGGCTATCCATACAATGTAGTTCTCAGGGTTGAGCGGGTTCCTGATGGCCATTATCACCGATGCGTTGAGGTAGTTGGCGTTCCACCCCTCAAGGACTGGATAGGCATCGTTCTCTTGGAGTATGAAGGAGGCAATGCCCCAGTCCCAGTGCTCCGACCTTTCCAAAACCCACTCGTCTCCGTATTTCACAAAGCGCAACGGAAAGTCGTCCTGGAGTTCGGCAATAATCTTGTTGGCAAGGGGGCCGCCAATGAGGATAAGGTTCTCCCTCAGTTCTTCGTCGGTAACGTTGACGTCGGCCTTGACGACTACCGCGACGCCGTCTGGCCACTGGGAGTAGAAAGTCTCAAGGTAATTCGCAACAATCTCAGCCGTCTCCCTGTCGTATTCGGTTCCACTCGGGTCTGGATTCTGGGTGCCGTAAACTACGATGACCTTTCCAGCAACGGCCCCCCTGTCGAGGGCCCTGAGGAGTGTCACTGGAACGCGCTCCAGGTATAACTCTCCCGCTTTCTCGGGCGGAATCTTTTCCTTGAGCTCGCTCATCATGTCAACGACGTAGTCGCCCAGAGGTTTTCCTTCCTGAACGCTTATCAGGGTGTACTTCTCGTAGATTTCAACCATGTCTTCTATCCAGAACTCTCCCCATGCCCTCTGCATCCACATCGCCAGCTCCACGTAGGCGGGGTCAACACTCTTCAGTGAAAAGTCCATCCATCCGTCAGCGAAGCCCTCGTACACCATCATCGTGTCCCACCAGAAGTGTATGTCATAGGTCGCAAGGTAAGGCATGTCCTCCTCTATCGTATCCTCGAGGTATCTGAGGTCGTAGGTGAGGCCGTAGTTCCAGTTCAGTTCCTCGGTCGTGATGTCATGGCCAAGCTCGTGGTAGACGAAGCCGAGATAGATGAGCTCGTCCAGTCTCCTGTTCTTAATGTAGTCCCTGTTGAGCGGCAAACCAAACATTGTGTCGCGGGCTGTCTTGTATGTCCACTCAGTCCTCTGAGGGTCGCGCCTCACCAGGGGGATCATTCCGCCAGCGCCGTATATCTGTGTGCCGTTGATTACCGGGTTGAAGCTGTGGCCGTGGATGGCAACGAGGTAAGGATGATAAAACTCAAAGCGGACGTTTGTGAGGTCCATGTACTGTCTCATGAACTCATCCGGCGGAAGGAGTTCAAGGGCACTAGCATAGATGTCAATATCCTGCCAATAATAATCCTGATGGGCCTCATAGAATGCCATGAAGTCGGTTTCCGTTGCGAAGTCTCTCAGAGCATCGAGAAATCCAATGAGCCATTCGTCGGTGAAGTTGTACCATGACTTCAGCTCTGGCGGCTCCGTGCACATCAAGAGATATGCCTCGAGGTAGTAGAGCCTCATGTCCCTGTCTGGGGTCGTCGTAGCGTTCTCCAAATGCTCCCTGAGCATCTTGACGGCCGGATGATTTCTATATGGGCCAAAGTAAGCGTCAACATCACTGAGGTAGTCCCCTCTGTTGATGACGAAGGTGTCGTTTCTTCCAAAAGCCAGATAATATACCACTGAAAGAAGCTCCGAGTTGGGGCTTATAGTTACCGAGACTTTGGAACTGACATTGTAAGCGCTTACTGAAACGGCACTACTCAGGAACAACAGCATGATTATTAACGCTGCTAATCTCTTCATAACGACACCCAGTGGTAGTCCGGGCGGGAACTTATAAAACTTTCCGACAACCTTTAAAGTTAATCGTTGAATTCTGTTAGGGTGACCGAAAATGAGGGCGAGAACTCTACTCATAGCGTTGCTTTTAATCGGATCACTCATTCCACTCACCAGTGGAGCTGGAGAAAAGCCCCTCGTGGTGACGAGTATAGCACCTTTGGCAACGATAGTTCAGGATGCCTTCGGGGATTCTGTGGAGGTTGTCTACATAATCCCCCTCGGCGCAGATCCGCACGAGTACCAGCTGAGGGCAAGCCAGATCGAGCTCCTGCGCCAGGCAGACGTCATAGTGACTACCGGAGGCCATTTACCCATGGAAAAGAAAATCGCCGAGCTGAAAGAGGAAGGAACAATAACCGGCGAGACGCTCTTCATAGACGACTACAAAGCTGAAGGCTTCCGGTATCTAAGCGAGCACTGGTACAACAGCAAGGACAACCCACATGGTATATGGCTCGATCCCTACAACGCGATGGCAATAGCTCAGGCAACCGAGAAAGCCCTCGAAAAGGCCGACCCGTACAATGCCGAGCTATACAGAAAAGAGTTCGAGAGCTTCAGGGAGCGCGTTGGGACTATCGTCGAGGCTTATAAGGCCCTCATGACGGAAAACAGGACTGCTGTTATACAGATGCCCTCCAACCAGTACGCCATTGAGTGGCTCGGCATAAAGGCAGTTGCCTCGATAAAGCCAGAGGAAGAAGTCCCAGCACTTGGAGTTGACGAGCTCGTCTCCACCGCCAGGAAAACCGACCTCATAGTTTATGGAAAGGAAAGCCCTGACCAGCTGAAGGAGGCAGCCAAAGAGTTAGCTGTAAAGAGCGGGAAGCCCCTGGCCGAGATAACGGTCTTCTGGAAGGACAAGCCCTACACGGAGGTGCTTATAGAGAACAGCGCCGCGGTGGTCAAGGCGCTCGGAGAAAAGCCCCCTGAAGAACTAGCCGAGGCCAGGACAGACGTCACACAGTATGTCGTCGTTTCCATCATTGTCGGCCTTGTCTTAGGCACTGCTCTTGGAGTAATCCTCAAGAAGTGAGCCTTTTCTTCCTCCCAACTTTGTCGGGAAAGGGAAAATGAGAAGAGAGAGTCACTCCCTCTTGTAGGGCCTGCCGTCCCACTTGGGCGGGCGGACCTTTCCTATTATTCCTGCCACGATGATGATAGTCATCACGTATGGCAGCATCTGGACGAACTGCCACGGGACAACCTGGCTGGACTGGACCCATATTGCCACCGTGTCGAAGAATCCGAAGAGGAATCCTCCGACCAGAGCCATTAGCGGGTTCCAGCCGCTGAACACCATGTTGGCGAGCGCTATGAAACCCCTTCCAGCTGCAACGTTCTTGGTGACCGCTCCGACCCAGTCTATGCTGATGTAGGCTCCAGCGAGACCCGCCAGTGCAGCACCGTACACTGCCGCCCAGAAGCGGTACTTCTCAACGTTCAGGCCTATGGCATCTGCTGCCTCTGGGTTCTCACCCATGGCCCTTATCCTCAGTCCAAGCGGCGTTTTGAAGAGCACCCAGTAGGTGACGAAAGTTATGACGAGGGTCACTATTATCATGGGGCTGATGTTCCCGTAGGCGGTGTTCCAGTTGGGAACCCTGACGGTGTCTGGAACCTGGTGCTGACCTGCCGTTCCCCAGTAGGCCATGATACCGAAGGGGACGAGACCCATGGCGAGGAGGTTTATACCGATACCCGGGATGATGTGGTCTCCCTTGAGGTAGACCGTGATGAAGCCGTGGAGCATTCCGAGGAGGGCGCCGACAAAGGCTCCCCCAAGGAGACCGATGAACCAGCTTCCGCTGACTTCTGCCGCAATAGCGCCGAAGAAGGCACTTATCATTATGATTCCCTCGTAGCCGATGTTGACTATTCCAGCGCGCTCGCTGACAACCGCACCAACGCTCGTAAGAACTATGGGCACCATGGCCATCAGTGAGGTCACTAGGATTGGGACGATTGATGATCCGAGGCTCATGCCCTCACCCTCCTCAAGTTCTTGAATATGTCAAGCAGACCAGGAATCGCGACGGCAACGACGATTATACCCTGGATGACGTAGATAATCTCGAGCGGAACCCCTGCTCCAATCTGCATCATTGTTGTTCCAGCACGGAGCATGCCAAAGAACATTGCCGCGAAGATTATGCCCAGTGGGTGGTTTCTTCCGACGAGGGCGACGCCTATTCCGTCGAAACCATAGCCATAGATGTTGGCCATTCCCTGGCTTATGGCATAAGTTGGAGGTCTTCCCATGACCTCAACGGCGCCAGCGAGACCGCTCGCAAATCCGCCTATGACAAATGACCATATTATCGCTTTCTTTGGATCGATTCCTCCGTACTCTGCACCCTTCGGATTCGTTAGGATCATTGGGATTAGCGTATGGGCCCGTAACAAGGTATAGGACGGCATACCAAGCTATCCAGTTTAGCATAATGGTTGAGATAACTTCGTGAACACCGCGGAAGACCTTGAGGAAAGCTGCTGGAAGGCCCCACATTGCCCCAACCAGCATGCCCATGAGGAGCCCAAAGATGACGTTGCCGTAGATGTTGGTGAATATTATCGCAGCTATTGCTCCGAAGTAAACAGAACCCTCGGCACCGATGTTAAAGATTCCTGTCCTAGCGCTTATTGCGAATGTCAGAGCGGTGAGCATGATTGGGGTGGCGTAGCTAAGTGTAGAGGCTATTCCTGATGCAGAACCAAGGGAACCCTTCAGGAGCCAATAATAAGCCTCAAGAGGGCTGTAGCCAAACGCGAGGAGGATTATCGCACCTAGGAAGAATCCAATGAACACCGCCAGCAGGCTCTCCGCGAGCGGCTTGAGGAAGCCCTTCACCTTTTCATTCACGTCTGATCCCTCCCATCATCATTCCAATCTCTTCCTCTGTGACCTCCTCGGGCTTCACGATGCCCATGAACTCTCCCTCATACATGACGGCCATCCTGTCGCTCAGCTGGGTTACCTCATCAAGGTCGGCGGAAACGAGCAGAACGGCCTTGTTCTCGTTCCTAAGCTTGACGAGGTAGTTCCTGATGTACTCGGTGGAGGCAACGTCGACACCCCTCGTGGGCTGGGACGCGACTATCAAGACAGGCTCCTTGCTGACCTCTCTGGCAACGATGAGCTTCTGCTGGTTTCCACCGCTCAGGCTCTTTGCTGGAGCGGTTATGCCTGGAACGACTATATCGAACTGCTCAACGAGTTTTTTAGCGTGCTCCCTGACGGCGTTCCACCTTATCGAGTTAAGCGGCCCCTTGAATTTCTCCCTCCACTGAAGACCGAGGATCGAGTTCTCGGCGACGCTCATGTCGACGATGAGACCCATATTTATTCTGTCCTCTGGAATGTGGGCCAGCCCGAGGTCGTAGAGTTCCCTCGGTGGCCTGCCGGTGATGTCCTTATCGTTAAGAATGACCTTTCCTTTCTCAACCTTCCTGAGACCGGTTATGGCCTCTATGAGCTCTGTCTGACCGTTGCCCTCAACGCCGGCTATACCGAATATTTCGCCGGCGCGAACCTCAAAGGAGAGACCCTTGACGGCGTCCTCACCTCTGTCGCCCTTAACCCACAGGTTCTCAACCCTAAGAATAGGCGCTCCCGGCTCTTTGGGGGGCTTCTCCACCCTGAGAACGACCTCCCTTCCAACCATCATCTTGGCGAGTATCTGCGGCGTGGCGTCCTTGGTGTCTATCGTGCCTATGAGTTCACCCTTTCTGAGGACCGTAACGCGGTCGGTTATCTCAATGACCTCCTTGAGCTTGTGGCTGATGAAGATTATCGTCTTGCCCTGGCTCTTGAGCAGGCGGAGAACCCTGAAGAGCTCCTTGACTTCTATCGGGGTGAGAACAGCCGTGGGCTCATCGAGGATAAGTATGTCGACATCCCTGAAGAGCATCTTGAGGATTTCAATCCTTTGCTGGACACCGACGGGCAGCTTCTCAACAGGGATATCAAGGGGAACCTGGAAGTTTAGCTCGTCCATCAGCTTCTGGAGCTTTTCCGTGGCCTTTTCCACATCTATCTTTGAGAATAAACTGTGCCCCTCCATTCCGAGGATTATGTTCTCAAGGGCGTTAAACACCTCAACAAGCGTGAAGTGCTGGTGAACGATACCAATGCCCTTTTCCAGGGCATCGGCGGGGCTCTTAAAGTGAACCTCCTCACCGTTTATGTAGATTTTACCCTCCGTGGGCTTTATCATACCGGAGAGGATCTTCATGAGGGTAGTCTTACCCGCTCCGTTCTCACCTAACAGACCATGAATCTCGCCCTTTTTAACGGAAAAGTCAACCCCCTTCAAGGCCTTCGTACCGTCGGAGTAGACCTTTACAATGTTCTTCATCTGTATCAGCGGCACTTCTTCCATGGCGACACCCCCTGCAAAGAGAAACGGAAAAAGAAGAAAAAGGTTTTCAACCCATCATCTCGGTCCAGTCGTTGGCGTTCCTTATCTTCTCAATGCCGTCCTTGTCCATTGGCGCTGGAACCTGGATCTCACCGTTGATTATCTTCTGCTTGAGCTCGTCAATGGCCTGCCAGATCCAATCGGGAACCTGCTTTCTGGTCTCCTCGAGCTTGGCGAAGAGCTGGTCCTCACTGTCGAATCCGAGCTCCTGGAGCTTCTGCTTCTTGGTGTCCTCTGGGAGGGAGTTGAACATCTCCTTAACGTCCTCGATAGTGCTTATTCCAACACCGCCCTCCTTGAGACCGAGTTCGACGACACCGCCCTTGAAGGTGCCCTCGACGGCCGCTTTAACGGCGGTGTAGACACCGACGTCAACCCTCTTCATCATGCTTGCGATAATGACGCCCGGCTTGATCCAGTCCTGGGCTGAGTCAACACCGATGGCGAACGGCGGTCCCATGTCCTTACTCTGGGCCTTCAGAGCCTCGGCGACGGCATCAAAGACACCGACACCAGTTCCACCGGCGACCTGGTAGATGACCCAAGCGCCCTGCTGGAGCTGGGCCTGGGCGGCAGCCTTACCCTTAGCCGCGTCGGTGAAGGTTCCGGTGTACTGGTAGATAACGTCGACCTTCTTGTTGGTGCCCATCTTCTGGTTGTAGTAGTCAACACCCCATGAAACACCGAACCTGTATCCAGCCTCGAACTTGTAGAGAACCGGGATCTCCATGCCGAGGACGATACCGACCTTGTCCTTATCGTCGTTGGCGGCGATCATTCCTGCAAGAGCACCGACGAGTGCTGAACCCTCGTTCTCCTTGAAGAGTATCATCATGACGTTGTCTGGCATCTCTGGATCAAATCCGTCGATGATGGCGAACTTCTGGTCTGGATACTTGGCGGCAACCTGCTTAACAGCATCGGTCATCATGAAACCGACAGCGATAATTATCTCATAGTCGCCCTGCTGGGCAAGGGTCTCAAGGTTCTGGAGATAGTCGGTCTCCTTGGCACTCTGAACCTCAACCAGCTCCAGGTTGAAGTCCTTGGCTGCCTTTGAAGCACCGAGATAAGCCATGTCGTTGAAGCTCAGGTCACCCCTGCCACCGACGTCATAGACGATGGCTATCTTGCCCTTGGTAGTGGTCTCTTCTCCCCCACCTATGCAGCCGCTGGCCACGACACTAATGGCCAGGAGGCCGATTAAAAACAGACTTAACCACTTCTTCATGTTAACACCCCTGGAGTTTTCAAAGGTATAACTCCAAGTCGAGATATATACTTTGCGGTCTTGAGAACGCCGAAAATTTGAGAAAGAATTTTAACTGTCCAGTAAAAGTTTTTTGTGATGACCATGCTGAAGGAAATAGCCGAACTGAACTCGGGAATTGTTTTAATAACTGGCGACGGCAAGAGACTCGCGAGGATATACCTCAATGCTTGGAGTAAGAGAACGAAGAACATACTTGTCGAATACCTTCCATTCCAGGTTGATGGGGAAGTTTACATCGGCTCACCTTACGCAGGGGGAGATTTCGATGTTTACCTCATAGTGAACCCACTCTCTCGTTCAAAAGCAGAGAGGGAAAAGCTTCACCGCTGGCTCGCGGAGAACAGGAATAAGCTCATCCTGCTCTACGAGACGAAGTACGTAAAGGACTCAATAACGCGCTACCAGATCAGGGAGCTCATCGACTACCTCGTAGCCTACAAGAGGGAAACCGTCGGCTTTGAAAGGGTCGATGTCATGCGCCTTGAGAATGGAAGGGTAGTGGAAAGCAAGACGTACATCAGAAGGAGCTGATTTATAAACATCACAGGATAACTCACTATCGCCCGATGACGAGCGGTTTCGGGTCTGAGGTGTGATGACACCAGCTATCGCCGAGGGTATTTCATAATAATTATATACGTCCAAGCGTCTCGCTCATCAGGTGGTGAATATGTTCGGAAAGCTGAAAGAGAAGTTAGGCTCATTCGTCGAGAAGGTTTCCCAGACTGAGATAAGAGAGAAAGACGTCGAGAACGCCCTCTGGGATCTTGAGCTGGAACTCCTCGAGGCCGACGTTGCCCTCGAAACGGTGGAGGCTCTCAGGGAGAAGATAAAAGAGAAGCTCGTCGGTCAGAAGGTTAAGATAGGGACAAACAAGAAGGAACTAGTCGAGAAAGCCGTAAGAGAGGCTGTTCTGGAGGTGCTGACCCCAGAGAAGAGGATAGACCTCCTCAAGATGATCCGCTCAAAGGAAGAAAAGCCCTTCGTCATAGCCTTTGTTGGCTTCAACGGCTCGGGGAAGACCACGACCATAGCCAAGCTCGCCCACTGGCTCAAGAAGAACGGCCTTTCCGTCGTCATAGCAGCGAGCGACACCTTCAGAGCAGGGGCAATAGAGCAGGTAGAAGAGCACGCAAAGCGTGTTGGTGTTAAGGTTATCAAGCACTCCTACGGCGCTGATCCGGCGGCGGTAGCCTACGACGCAATACAGCACGCGAAGGCGAGGGGCGTTGATGTCGTTCTCATAGACACCGCCGGAAGGAATGAGCTCAACAGGAACCTTATGGACGAAATGAAGAAGATAGTGCGCGTTACCAAGCCTGACCTTGTCATCTTCGTCGGCGACAGCTTAGCCGGAAACGCCGTGGTAGAGCAGGCAAAGCAGTTCAACGAGGCTGTTAAGATAGACGGGGTAATTCTCACAAAGCTCGATGCCGACGCCCGTGGTGGGGCCGCACTCAGCATAAGCCACGCCATAGGGGCGCCGATACTCTTCGTCGGCGTCGGTCAGGGCTACGACGACCTCAAGCCCTTCGACGAGAAGTGGTTCGTGGAGAGGATTTTTGGGGAGGAGTGAACCTCCCCTCTGCGAATTCTTCATCAGCAGCTGACTCCGAGCTCCATGAGTATGCCCATGAGGACCAAAAACCCCGGCAGAAAGCCCTGGATGGTGAGCAACGCTTTTTCCGTTTTGTCCCTTCCCAGGACTACGCCCACTCCGATTGAGGTGATTGGAAGAAGCCACAAGCCCGCCCGCGTTGTTAGAAAGGGGGATAGAACCACCGATAGGGTTGACAGTCCCATAACCAAACCGGACTTCTTGAAGGCCGGTTCCTTAAGGTAAAGGTGCAGGGCGAGCAGGATGATCGCGGGAAGGAGGACGAGGAAAAGGAAGATGGGCGATGGTGAGTACTCCCTCCAGCAGACGTAGGGCCTCCCAGCGGAGCCGGTCCAGTTCTCGAACTACACCATACCTCCCCTGATGTAGTAATCCTCCAGCCAAGGCAGATTATAGGCGAGGACTAGTCCCAGGCGGTACTCAGCGCGAGGGCAAAGGCGTGGAAAACCTTTCTGGGCATGCTCTTCACCTCTGGGTTATACCTTTGAGGAGATTGCTTGGCTAGCCATTCTCAACACGTCCTCCTCACTTCCCATGGCCACGAGGAGATAAAGGTTAGCCTCATCCACGGTTTCCAGCACGAGTAGGGTGTTGTGGTCCTTTTCAAAGAGGGCCCCATTGGGGAGTGTCTTGACCCTGATGTAACCCGAATTCTCCAGAGAGCTCAGGTAATCCTTGATGTACTTCTCCGGACTTTTATGATACCTGAGATGGAAAGCCTCGGCCACCCTGGACTCTTCCGGTGTTTCTCCATACTTTACCTTTGAGATTATGATGGAGGTCTCCCTGGGGTACACATAGAGTGCCAGATAAACTCTTCCAGAGAGGGTTACGTTTGAGAGGGAGGCACCCGGTAGGATGAGACCAGTCCAGTTCTCGGAAAAGCCTTCGAGTGCCTTAAAGTAGCACTTTGGCCTCTTCCCCGTCCAGTTTGAGAGTTCAAAGTTAAAGAACCCAACGAGCACGTGCCTCGGACTTCCGTTTACAATCTCGTCGAGCGTTAGGCCCTCAAACCTCGCCCGGGGGGAAGCCCGGACCTATCACCACCTGAGGTTTAACGCCACTCACGTTCGCCGGCACCGTTGAGAAACACTGACCTTCCCTATTCAGCCCCACAAAGATGCCACCGACTAATGCTAAAGCCAGAACTAAAAGAAAAAGATGTGAAAGTCCTCTCGCCATTAAATTTACCTCCTGCTAACGAAGACAAACCATGCATCCTTCCAATTTCCGTCTGCTATGTAATGATCTGCGCTGTCCCATGTATCATGAATCTCCCAATAGAATGAAGAGGAATATCCAACGTAGCCAACCACGGTAACTGCATGGTTCCCATAATCCTGGGAGCGGTCTAATGCAGAACCGCCATCGAGCATCAACAGTAAAAGGGGATGGTCATTGTTGATATTAGATATTGCATCATAGAATCCAGTTGAACGGCTTTCCAGCCAAGCATCATAGTCATTTCTGACGAAGTTATTGAGTGTTATCATGTTTGAAATACGCTGGTACTCTTCATGGAGATCTTCTATGCCTGGGGCTACATTGGAAATCTGAGTACCCCCATTTTCATCTGTTTTCATAGTATAGTGAAGAACGTCAATTAACGCCTCTCTATCCCAAGAATCTCGAAGCTGAGGTTCGTAATACGCTATCACCATTGAAGCAGCTATTGGAGCACATCCGTCCCACCAAGACCATGGATCCCCACTGGAACCCATATTGTAGGGATATGGATTTGAATAGCTCCCGGGATCCGTTGTGGTCCAAGCCGGTACATTTGGGATATGTTTTTCTACGTAAGTGGACGCAGGATATATACTACTCGTCTCTAAAGACCGTGTATATGGTTTGGAGAATAACGCGATTCTTTTTGGGAAGGAAACGACCCTGCCATGAATGTCCATGGCTTTCCCGTTCCCTACGTCTATGCTGTAGCTCAACGCACCGTAATAGAGCAATCTGTGCTGTCTCCTTGAGAAGCCCCTGATTCTGGCCGCACCAATTCTTCCCAGCCTTCTGCTCGGTGTTTCTCCCTTCCCGAACTCAAGAACCGAGGGCATGTATCTCTGCGCCGCAACGAGTATAAAACCATCTGGCTTTCCATTCACCAGCACTGTGAACTCGTAGGCACTCTTAGTGCCATTTGGGAAGTAATACACTACCGGCTGAGACAGCTTTGCGTTCTGCCAGTCCTTGAAATTCGGCAGGTTTGAAGATGCCCACTGCAGATGTTTTTGGGCTGTGAGAATTGCCTCGTTGGGCGTTACGTAACTGGCTCCGGCATGGATCTGGCTTATGCTCAGAGCTCCTGCAAAGCTACTCAATACCAAAACGGCAAAAAAACCACAGACAAAACGACTGTTTTTTACTTCTCATAATGAACCACCAAACTTGGTAGATGTAAAACCTCTTAAATAGTTTTTGTGTACTTTTATTTTAAATTGGACGTTTACTCAACTTGTTATTTCTAATAATGAATACAATTGCATAATTCTTAGCTATCCTCTATAACAGCTAGTATTTATGGGACTGTTACAAATGGTACTAACAATCTCGGCAAATATGTGAACAAATCGACGTAGTCACATGCTCGAGTTCATGCCTTTTCATTCAAAATTTTCATCACACTCTCAAAGTCCACCCTCGCTGTCATGTCTATGTTTATCGGCGTCACGCTGATCTTCCTCTCCACCTTTAGGGCGTAAGCATCCGTCCCGGGCTCGAACTTCTCGCACTTCCTGCCGACTATCCAGTAGTAAGGATGCCCCCTCGGGTCGATGCGCTCCTCAATGGTTGGCCGGTACCTTCTCCTCGCGAGCCTCGTCACTTCTATCTTCGTCTCAGGGCTGGCATCGTTCGGGATGTTCACGTTGAGCATGTCAACGCCCTCTGGAAGGCCCTTCTCGAGGACGGCCCTGGCTATTCTCCTCAGGAAGTGGGACGCAGCTGAGAAGTCTATCCCTTCGCCCTCGCTGAGGGTCTTTCCCCAGTCGACCTCGAGACTTATCGCTATGCTGGGAATCCCGTGGGTGGCGGTTTCTATGGCAGCGGAAGCCGTTCCGGAGACTGTTATCTCTGTACTCAGGTTCTCGCCGAGGTTGATACCGCTTATCGCCAGGTCGAAGTGGGTGAACCTTGCGAGAGCAAAGATGACGCAATCAACGGGCATGCCGTCTAGGCCGTAGGCAACCTTTGCCCCAGGCACGTTCACAAGCTTTGCCCTCAGCGGCTTGTGAAGCGTCATGGCTCTTCCGCTGGCGCTCCTCTGGAAGAGGGGAGCAACGACATAAACCTCTCCAAGGTCTTTAACGGCCTCTACAGCGGCACGGATGCCCTTTGAATAAATCCCGTCATCGTTGGTTATGAGTATCCTGAGCATACTATGGACTAAGGCCTCACCTTTAAAAACCTTGATTTCCAGCCTAAGCTGGTGTTAAAAGATGACGTACTGGACGAGTGAGGACAACGTTGCTGGAAAGCCCGGGACTGCACTCTTCATAATCCTGCCCACGATAGGCTGCTATCGCTTTAGGATAGGCCAGGCCTGCTACATGTGCGCGTACCCAACGGCAGCCCCGAAGGTTAGATGGAGCCAGGATGCCATAGTCGATTACGTTAGAGAGGCCCTAAAGAAGGTAGAGGGCAGGGAGAGAGTCGCGGTGAGGATGTTCACCTCAGGTTCATTCCTCGACAACGGTGAGCTGAAGCCTGAAACGAGGAGAAAAATCTTCGAGATTCTTGCTGGAATGGAGAATGTAGAGGAGATTGTGATAGAGAGCAGGAGCGAGCTTGTCCGCTACGACGCAGTTAAAGAGCTCGCAGAGATAGTTCCAGACAAGCATTTTGAGGTAGCCATAGGGCTTGAAACCTCCAACGATGATATAGCCGACGTTTCAATAAACAAAGGCAACACCTTCGACGACTTCGTTAAGGCTGCAGAGATAACACACGAAGCGGGTGCGAAGGTGAAAACGTACCTCCTCCTGAAGCCAATCTTCCTTGGTGAGCGCGACGGCATAGAGGATGTCAAGGCGAGCATCATAAAAGCCGAGCCCTACACGGACACCTTCTCCATAAATATCACGGACATCCAGAAAGGGACGCTCTACGAGAGACTCTGGGAGAAGGGTGAATACCGTCCGCCCTGGCTCTGGAGTGCGGTAGAGATACTCCTGTGGGCAAAGAAGCGCTTCCCGGACAAGAGAATCCTGAGCGACCCTGTTGGAGCGGGTTCAAGACGTGGCCCCCACAACTGCCTCACCGACTACGACAGGCAGATAGGCAGAGCGATAAAGAAGTTCTCCGCAACGCAGGATCTCAAATACATCGAGAACCTCAAGCCCGAGTGCAGGGAGAGATGGGAATATATAGTCGAGAACGGTCTCCTCGACTGGCAGCTGATGACGTGGTGAAGGGATTTCGTTTTTGAAATACTTTTTATGCTCTCTTTTCGCCTCCTTTTTAATGTCTGCCGGGCTTCTTTGATGAGCAGAGATGCACACCCACGAAAGCTTTAAATGTTTACATACGTAAACGGGTTTAACAAATCGCGGGTGATGATTATGGCAAACGTCGAAGGGAAAACCGTGGTTGAAAGGAATGGCTACCTTGTGGTTGGAAGGGCCGAGGGTGTTGTGGAAATCGATGTCGATACTTTTCTGTGCAAGGGCTGTGGCATCTGTGTTGAAATGTGCCCGAGGAAAGTCTTTGAGTGGAGCAAGGAGCTGAGCGAAAAGGGCGTGCACTACCCGGTTCCGGTGCACGCCGAGAAGTGTGTTAAATGTAAGCTCTGTGAGCTCCTCTGCCCGGACTTTGCCATAGCGGTAAGGTGGTGACTCATGATAATCCGAGGCGATGAGCCTGAGCAGCTCAGGCTTTTGAAGAGGCTTTACAAGCCGGGCAACTACTTCTTGCAGGGCAACGAGGCCGTTGCATACGGTGCGCTCTTTGCAGGCTGTCGTTTCTACGCGGGATATCCGATCACCCCCTCAAGCGAGATAGCCGAGACGATGGCGAGAGAGTTGCCCAAGCTTGGCGGCTACTACCTTCAGATGGAGGATGAAATCGGAAGCATTGCTGCAATGGTAGGAGCTTCTTGGACTGGATTCAAGGTCATGACTGCAACGGCTGGACCAGGATTCTCGCTCATGCAGGAAAACCTCGGCTACGCGGTAATGACTGAGACTCCCCTCGTTCTGGTTGACGTTCAGAGAAGTGGTCCAAGCACGGGGCAGGCCACCAAGGGCGCTCAGGGTGACTTCTTCCAGGCGAAATGGGGAACTCACGGGGACCACCCGATAGTTGCCGTCTCACCGATAAGTGTTGAAGATGCCTTCTGGGAAACTGTGAGAGCCTTTAACATCTCCGAGAAGCTCAGAACTCCGGTTGTTGTGCTCTTCGACGGTGTTCTTGCCCACACGAGGGAACAGATAAGAATCCCCGACGTGGAAGAAGTCGAGATAACCTACCGCAAACTGCCAAAGAATGAGGAAGAGGCAAAGCTTCCCTTCGGAGACCCGCACGGCGATGGTGTCCCACCGATGCCCCTCTTCGGCCACGGCTACTTCACCCACGTAACCGGCTCCACACACAAGGAGAACGGTCTTAGGGACGTTTACACCCCGGAAGTTCACGACAGGCTCGTGAGAAGAATCCACAGGAAGATAGAGCAGAATAAGCACGTTTATGAGAAGTACGAGGAGTACTTCACGGATGATGCAGAGATACTCGTCGTCAGCTGGGGCGTTACCGCGAGACCCTCACTCGGAGCGGTACTGAAAGCCAGGGATGAAGGAATAAGGGTCGGCCTCTTCGTTCCGAAGACCGTCCACCCGTTCCCGGGGAAGAGGATAAAAGAGCTCGGAAAGAAGGTTCGCGCAATACTTGTTCCCGAGATGAACCTTGGCCAGCTAATCCTTGAAGTCCAGCGCTTCGTCAACGACGACGTTCTTCTCAAAGGCGTGAACAAGATAGGCGGTGTTCCTCTGACCGTTGAGGAAATCCTGCGCGAGATAAGGGGTGTTGCCTGATGGCGAAGGAAATCTATTCCACTTATCCGATGGTCAAATATCTCCGTAAGGAGGCCCTGCCCACAGCCCTCTGCCCCGGATGTGGTGGGGGAACCGTTCTCAACGCCTTTGCAAATGCAGTTGACCAGCTTAAGATAGACCCGAAGGATTTGGTCGTCGTCAGCGGTATAGGCTGTTCCGCATGGATTGCCTCTCCATACTTCCTCGCCGACACCCTTCACACGACTCACGGGAGGGCAATAGCCTTCGCGACGGGAGTTAAGGTCGGTTTGCCGGACAAGAAGGTCGTCGTCATAAGTGGCGACGGTGATCTGGCCAGCATAGGCGGAAACCACCTCCTCCACGCCGCGAGGAGGAACATAGACATAACGGTACTCCTCGTCAACAACTTCATCTACGGAATGACCGGCGGCCAGGTGGCTCCGACGACACCCTTTGGGGCAAAGACCACCACCAGCCCCTACAGAAACATAGAGCACCCGCTCCAGATCTCTGAGACCGTTGCCGCTGCTGGAGCTTCATACGTGGCAAGGTGGACTACCGCCCACGTCTACCAGCTTATAGAGAGCATCAAGACGGCCCTCCAGGTTAAGGGATTCTCCCTCGTCGAGGTCATTTCCCAGTGTCCTGTCCAGTACGGAAGGAGGAACAAGATGAAGGAGCCGGCAGAGATGCTCCGCTGGTTCCTCAAGAACAGCGTCCCCGTGAGCAAAGCTAAGAAGATGTCACCGGAAGAGCTTGAGGGCAAGTTCATCATCGGCGAGATAATCAACAGACAGAGGCCCGAGTTCACCGAAGAGCTGAACAAGCTTATTGATGAAGTCCAGGAACATTTCGGCCTTAAGGGGGAGTGAGAGCCATGCAGATTAGGTTCGCAGGCATAGGCGGCCAGGGTGTCGTCCTGGCCGGTGTTATCCTTGGCGAGGCGGCCGCGATTGAGGGTCTGAACGTTCTTCAAACACAGGACTACAGCTCGGCCTCCCGCGGCGGTCACTCCATAGCGGACGTTATCATCTCAAAGGAGCCAATTTACGATGTCATTGTCACCAAGGCTGACGTTCTGGTTGCCCTTCACCAGCTCGGCTACGACACCGTTAAGGATGAGCTGAAGGAAGACGGCCTTCTCATCATCGACACCGATCTCGTTAAGCCCGATAGAGAGTACATCGGCGCGCCCTTCACGCGCCTGGCCGAGGAGAACACCGGGCTCGCTTTGACTGTTAACATGGTAGCCCTTGGCTATCTGGTCGCGAAGACCGGTGTTGTGAAGAAGGAGAATGTGGAAGAGGCCATAAGGAGGCGCGTCCCAAAGGGGACGGAGGAGATAAACATCAAGGCATTCAATGCCGGCTATGAGGAGGGATTGAAATGAGATACCCGTTTCCTGTCGGTAAGAGCGACTTCATCCAGGGTGATGAAGCCATAGCAAGGGCGGCCATCTTGGCAGGCTGTCGCTTTTACGCTGGCTACCCGATAACTCCCGCGAGCGAGATTTTCGAGGCCATGGCGCTCTATATGCCGCTCGTCGATGGAGTGAGCATACAGATGGAGGACGAAATAGCAAGTATCGCCGCTATAATCGGCGCATCCTGGGCAGGGGCCAAGGCCATGACGGCAACGAGCGGCCCCGGCTTCTCGCTCATGCAGGAAAACCTTGGCTATGCTGTAATGACGGAAACGCCGATAGTCGTTGTCGACGTCCAGAGAGGCGGCCCGAGCACGGGTCAGCCGACGTTAGCTGCACAGGGAGACATAATGCAGGCAATATGGGGCACCCACGGCGACCACAGCCTAATCGTTCTCAGCCCGTCAACCGTTCAGGAAGCCTTCGACATGACGATAAGGGCCTTCAACCTGGCTGAGAAGTACAGAACTCCTGTGGTCCTCCTTACCGACGCCGAGATAGCCCACATGCGCGAGAGGGTGTACATACCTAATCCGGACGAGATAGAGCTTATAGAGAGGAAGCTCCCCGCCAACGAGGAAGAGGCGAAGTATCCCTTTGGGGACATCCACGGCGATGGAGTTCCACCGATGCCGATATTCGGCAGGGGCTACCGCACCTACGTCACCGGTTTAACCCACGATGAGCGCGGAAGGCCGAAGACCGTTGATGCCGAAGTCCACGAGAGGCTCATCAGGAGGATAATCGGCAAAATTGAGAACAACAAGCATGACATAATCTCCTACGAGACCTACGCGCTTGATGATGCGGAGATAGCAATAATCACCACTGGAATAGTCGCCCGTTCAGCCATCAGAGCGGTCAAGTTACTGCGCGAGAGGGGCATCAAAGCAGGCCTGCTCAAGCTCAACACCATCTGGCCCTTTGACTTCGACATGATTGAAGAGCTGGCGGAGCGCGTGAAGAAGATATACGTGCCGGAGATGAACCTCGGACAGCTCTACCACCTTGTCAGGGAGGGAGCAAACGGGAAAGCCGAGGTCGAGCTGATAAGCAAGATTGGCGGCGAGGTTCACACTCCGATGGAGATAGTCGAGAAGGTGGTGGGCTGAATGTACCTGAAGTCCGCTTACGAGATTCGCGATAAATACTTGAGAAAGGACATGCTCCCGACGATATTCTGCCCGGGTTGTGGAATAGGCTCGGCCCTGCAGTACACGCTCAGAGCCATAGACGACCTCGGCCTCAACCCGGACGAGATAGTATGGGTCAGCGGTATAGGATGTTCCTCCCGCGTTCCGGGATTCGTCAACTTCGATGGCCTACACACGACCCACGGAAGAGCCTTAGCGTTTGCCACGGGTATAAAGCTAGCCAATCCAAAGCTCAAGATCATCGCCTTCATGGGTGACGGTGACGCGGCAGCTATCGGAGGAAACCACTTCATCCACGCTATAAGGAGAAACCTCGACGTCACGGTGATACTCATCAACAACTTCACCTACGGAATGACCGGCGGCCAGGTGGCTCCTACAGCCCTCAAAGGCCTGCGCGGAACTACTGCTCCCTACGGTCAGTTTGAGAACCCCTTTGATATAGCAGATCTTGCCGTTTCAGCCGGGGCCAACTACGTCGCCCGCTGGAGCGTCTTCAACTACCTCCAGGGAATCAACAGCATCAAGAAAGCACTCCAGAAAGAGGGCTTTACGCTCGTTGAGTTCCTCTCGCCGTGTCCGATAAGCTTCGGAAGGAGGAACAGGATGAAGACGTCTCCAGAACTGCTCCGCTGGTACCAGAAGATAACCGTGCCGATAAGCAAGGCCAAGAAGATGTCTCCGGAGGAGCTCGAGGGCAAGATAGTCATCGGCGAGTTCGCCGACAGGGACAGGCCGGGTCTCGTTAGGGAGTACGAGGAGTACAAGAAGAGGGCCAAGAGGATGATGGGGTGGGAAGAATGAGGAAGGAAATCCTCTTCAGCGGTTTCGGCGGCCAGGGTGTTATCCTCGCCAGCGTTATCCTTGGCAGAGCCGCTGCCGTTTATGAGAACCTCTACGCGGTTCAGACGCAGGCATACGGGCCAGAGTCAAGGGGTGGAGCGAGCAAGGCTGAGGTGGTGATAAGCGACGAGCCGATCGACTATCCCAAGACCCTCCACCCGGACTGCGCGGTCTTCTTCTCCCAGGAGGCCTACAGCAAGTACCTCCACACCGTCAAGGAAGGAGCCACAATAATAGTCGAGAGCGACCTCGTGCCGCACCGCGATGAGGAGTTCGAGAAGAAGCTGAAGGTTTATGCCCTCCCTCTAACGGAGATAGCGGAGGAAACCACCGGCCTTAGCTTAACAATGAACATACTCACCCTCGGCCTGCTGGTCGCTCTAACGGACGTCGTGAGCAGGAAGGCAATAGAGAAGGCCGTTCTTGACGCTGTCCCAAAGGGGACGGAGGAGATAAACCTCAGGGCGCTCCGCAAAGGCTTTGAGCTCGGCGAGAAAGCCAAAAAAGGCGAGCTCTGAGTTTGTCTATTTTTCTCTCATTTCCCAAAAACTTATCAACCCGGGGGTGGAGTTGGTTCTATGCTTGTAAACGAGACCAAGGGCAAGATATGGCACGGAAGGGTAAGGCTCGCGGACACATTCTTCAAGCGGTTTAGAGGCCTAATGCTGGTTAGAGACATCAACTACGCCCTTGTTTTTGTATTGCCAGCCGAAACGAAGGCTAACGCTTCGATTCACATGTTCTTCATGCTGAGTGATATCGACGTTATCTGGCTTGACTCCTCCCGTCGGGTGGTGGATTTCAAGACCGCCAGGAAGTGGCGAGTCTATGTCCCTAAGAAGGCCGCCCGGTACATCATCGAGAGTCCAGTTGGGATGATAAACGTCCTCGAGGTTGAGGAAGGGGATTTAATAAGCTGGTCACCAACCGAGGAGAAAAGCAAGGCCGTTCCGGTAAAGATTTCGCTGCCGGAGAAGATTTCCTTTGAAGGTTCGAACGGCATAGCAATGGCCGAGAGCGTTAAGGAAATAAGGGCGGAGAAAGCTTAAAACTCAAACTCCACGCCGTTTTCCTCGCCTTCCCAGAGGACTATCCTCTGAATCCTTATGCCATCGGGAAGCCTCTTCTCAATCTCTCCCGCTATCCAGAGGGCAACGTTCTCGGTCGTCGGGTTCTCAAAGAGGGCGTTGAGGTTCCTGTGATCGAGCCTCTCGATAATTTCATTGACTATTCTTCTCAGCTCAAGGAAGTCCATAACGTAGCCGTTCCTCAGCGGGCCCTCAAGGGCAACCTCAAGCCAGAAAGTGTGGCCGTGGATCTCCTCAGGCTTTCCATCTATGATAACGGCATGGGCCGCCTCGAATTTGAAACGCTCAACGATGCGGGACTTCATTTTACTCACCTTGACTTTCTTACCATCCGAAACCCAAATTAGCGCCAACGCCCTAAAACCTTTGGGATCCATTTATGTATAACTCAACATATTTTCGGCCTTTAAAAATAACCCACCGTAATGCTTAAAACCCGCAGGTCTTATAAGGGGCTAAAACGACGGTGTGGCGGTGGTTAAAATGGTCAGGTACATGGTGACTTCCGCTCTTCCCTACGCCAACGGGCCGATTCATGCTGGACACCTTGCTGGAGCATATCTCCCCGCGGATATATTCGTCCGCTATCTGAGGCTCAAGGGAGAGGAAGTGATTTTCATCAGCGGAACCGATGAACACGGGACACCGATAACCTTCAGAGCGCTCAAAGAGGGGAAAAGCCCGAGGGAGATAGTCGACTACTATCACGAGCACATCAAAACGACCTTCGAAAGGGCCAAGATAAGCTTCGACTACTTTGGCAGAACTGAACTGCCAGTCCACTACCGCATAAGCCAGGAGTTCTTCCTAAAGGCCCTCGAAAACGGCCACCTCGTTAAAAAGGTGAGCAAGCAGGCTTACTGTGAGCACGACAAGATGTTTCTCCCGGACAGGTACGTCATAGGCACATGCCCCTATTGCGGTGCCGAGAACCAAAGGGGCGACCAGTGTGAGGTCTGCGGCCACCCGCTCACGCCGGAAGAGCTCATAAACCCGCGCTGCAACATCTGTGGCAATCCAATAACCTTCAAGGACTCTGCTCACTATTACATAAAAATGCAGGACTTCGCAGAAAAGCTGAAGGAGTGGGTGCAGAGCCAGGAGCACTGGAAGCCGAACGTCAGGAACACAGTCCTCGGCTGGATTGAGGAGGGCCTTGAGGAGAGGGCCATAACAAGGGACTTGAACTGGGGCATTCCAGTGCCGCTCGACGATGAGGACGTCAAGGGCAAGGTTCTCTACGTCTGGTTTGAAGCACCGATAGGGTACATCAGCATAACCATCGAGCACCTCAGGAGGGAAGGCAGAGAGAACGAGTGGAAGAAGTTCTGGCTCAACCTTGACGGACAAACAAAGGTCATCCACTTCATTGGCAAGGACAACATACCCTTCCACGCGATATTCTGGCCGGCTTTCCTGATGGCCTACGGCAAGTACCAGGACGGAGAGACCGAGGCCGAGTGGCTCCTTCCGTACGACATCCCCGCCAACGAGTACCTCAACCTGGAAGGCAAGAAGTTCTCAACGAGCAGGAACTGGGCCATCTGGGTGCACGAGTTCCTCGACGCCTTCCCGGCTGACTACCTCCGCTATTACCTCACCGCCATAATGCCCGAGACGAGGGACAGCGACTTCAGCTTCGCCGACTTCAAGACAAAGATTAACGAGGAGCTGGTGAACAACCTTGGAAACTTCGTGCACAGGGCTCTAACCTTCGTGAACCGCTACTTCGACGGCGTCGTCCCCGAAAGGGGCGAGCTTGATGATCTGGACAGGCAGGCCTTTGAGGAGATTGAGAAAGCTCTGAAAGAGACGGGCGAGCTGATAAGCACCTACCGCTTCAAAGACGCTCTCAGGCGTGTAATGGAGCTGGCAATCTTCGGCAACCGCTACTTCGACTACCAGAAGCCGTGGAAAACAGCCAAGGAAGACCGCGAGAGGACAGCAACAACTGTTAATGTCTCGCTCCAGATCGTCAAGGCCCTTGGAGTGCTCCTCGAGCCGTTCCTGCCGGATGCCAGTGAGAAGATATGGCACCTGCTCAATCTCGAGGAGACCAAGCGCTGGGAGTTCACCGAAATTCCCGCTGGCCACAGGGTTAGGAGGGCCGAGATTCTCTTCAGGAAGGTCACTGACGAGGACATAATATTCTTCATCGTGAACTACATAGCCAGGGGCAACCCTGAGAGCGCAAGGCTGCTCCTTGACAAGTACCACAGGGCAGACGACGTCGTTAAGGTTGCCCTCGAGAGGTTCGGTGAGAAGCGTAAAGATGAAGCCACGGCAATCCTTAAGAGCATATACGGCGAAAGGCTTGAGAAGAAGGCCAAAAAGGAGAAGAAAAAGGAGGGTGGGAAAATGGAGTACGTCAAGTTCGAGGACTTCATGAAGCTCGACTTGAGGGTTGGAAAGATTGTTGATGTGCAGGACCATCCGAACGCGGACAAGCTCTACGTGGTAAAGGTCGACCTCGGTGACGAGGTCAGGCAGCTCGTCGCTGGACTCAAGAAGTACTACAGCAAGGACGACCTCCTCAACCGCTACGTCGTCATCATAGCCAACCTCGAGCCCAAGAAGCTCAGGGGAATAGAGAGCCAGGGAATGCTGCTGGCAGCGGACGACGGTGAGAACGTTGCCCTCCTCATGCCAGACAAGGAGGTAAAGCTTGGGGCAAGAATAAGGTGAGGGAGCTCAAAGCCTGAGCTCCACCCAGTTTTCCCTCTTCTTCTTGTAGACCCTCACGAGGCCCTGCTTTTCGAGCCTCTGAAACATTCTCCAGGCAGTTGTCTTCGGGATTCCGAGCGTCTCCCTGACCTCGGACTGCCTTGCCTTTCCGCCTCTGTCGAAAAGATAAAGCAGTGCTTTTTCTTCATCCTTTGTCAAGTCGTATTCCGTGAGCCTCTTTTCAAAGTCCTCCCTGCTGATGCTTGGTGCCGATCCGCTCTCTTCCCTACCCCCCTTCAGGTAGATGAAGCCGCCTATGGCGAGGGCAAGGAGAGCGAGTATTCCAATCGTCGCCCAGCTGGTGGAGCCACCCGAGGGGGTTTCAGTTGACGAGCCAGTGGTTGAGGGTGCGGTGGAGTTAACGAAACTTTCAGAGGCAGATGTTCCCGAGATGGACTGGGTAGTCTGTGTCTGGGCCGTCTCTGTCCCAGCTGGCAGGTATTCCAGAACATAGGAAACCGTCTGATTGCCCGCAGGCATGACGATTGAGTTGCCGTTTATCTCGAGGGGGATGTCGCTCAGGTCAACAATGACAGCATTTTCGGGAAAAGTTATTTTGACAGGTATATTTGAGCTAACACGGACGCTCCATATGGCCCTGTTCTTGACGGTCAGGTCGGGGGTGTAGTAGGTTATCTTAATGCCAGTGGCGTTTTCAAAATACACGATGAGCTTGGAGCCATTTATTTCATAGGGCAAAGGACTGCCCTTTTCATCAATAACGACTAGGCCCTCAACGTTGGCCGCAAGAAGGGGAATAGCAACGCTTACAGTATAGTTCTCCGGCTGGATAACCTCAACTACCTTAACGTATCCATCGGCATATACGGTAATGCTGATGGACGTGATGGTGTACTGCCCCGCGACAAGGGGCAAGAGCATGACTGCAATTGCGAGTACCACCGCTGCCTTTGTTTTCATCCCAACACCCCCAAGAAGTTGAGAGAATCACCTTAAAAAATATGAGTAAAAAAGGGACGTTCACTCGTCCTCCTCATCACTGTAGTCCTCATCCTCGTAGTCGTCGCTACTACTTCCCTCGTCCGAGTCATTATACTGGCCATCGTCGCTTTCGTGGTCATCATGTTCTTCGTAGTCTCCACTTTGGTCATCCGCCTTGTAGTCCTCATTCTGGTCGTCGTGGCTCTCATCGTCCTCATACTCATCATCGTACTCCTTTTCTTCGTGCATCTCTTTCTCAATCTCCTTGGTTTCGTCGACTATGTCCTTGAGCTCTTCGTTGATGTCGTGGAGCATATCAAGCGCTTCCTCGTACTGACCACTCTCAACGAGCTGGGTAAACTGTTCGTACATCATCTGCAACTCCGCAAAGTCTTCCGCTAGATAAGTTGCGTTGATGATAGTAGAGTTCTGGAGCATGGCCATTAACTCCTGCATGAGCTTCATCTGTTCCTGGAGCTTTTCCATGAAGGCATAGCTTATCTCCTCTGCCTTGGCGTCCACTATCTGCTCGGTCAGCTCCTCAACGGCGTCTTCGAGCTTGTCCATGAGCTCTTCTGCATAATCAAGGTCGTTCTCAAGCTTCGTTATGTTGCCGTCGGTGTTGGCGATGTCCTGGGCAACCACTAGATAAGCCTCTTTTGTCTGGTTGTAGAGCTCTACAACAGCGGTAACGTTGAGGCCTTCAGCCTGAGCCTCCTTAATTACCTTCTCAACATACGGGAAGTATTCAGCTGCCCTGTTGAGTTCTTCCTTAGCCTCCATAATGAGTTCATAGTACTCATATTGCTCCTCTATCTGGTGTTCCTGGTGATCTGTGTAGTAGTCCATTAGTTCTTCAACTGCCTCCTTGTAGAGTTCTAGTGCAGACATCGATGCGTTTATACTCCCTTCATAATTTCCTGCATAGTAAAGATCCCACGCCTCTTTCCTCATTGTCTCCGCTTGGTAATATGCCTCCAATGTCCAGTTTGGCAAGGTAACGTTACTCACGTTGAGATCGGCTATCATATTGGCAGTGTAGTTCGCGACGTTATCCACTATAATCAGGAGGTTATACGCCGCTGTCTGGAGGCTAGTATTGGTGGTGTTCGTGACGTTGGTCATGTTGGTAGCATTTACTAACAGGGTTCCGTTGGCTGGTGCAGTAACGTTGGTGGTCTCAGTAGCGTTTACACTGGCAGCCCACGCTGCAGTGCTAAGGGGTATCAGTGCCCCTATAAAGAGCACCAACAATGTTTTCATACTCATCTTCATGGCTCTCACCTTGATAATGATTAGGCACGACTAATATATTAGGAACCCGCTGGAATTTTCGTGTTTCAGAACGTTTCCCCACGTTTCCATAGGGGAAATTAGAAATTGAAAGGCCAGAAATAAACTTTTAAGGCTAGAGAAACTCATGTTCTGGTTAAAACCTCAGCTCCACCCAGTTTTCCTTTCTGCCCTTTATAACCTTCACCAGCCCTTTCCGCTCCAGGCGCTTGAACATCCTCCAGGCAGTAGTTTTGGGAAGTCCAATGGCCTCCCGTACCTCCGCCTGACTCGCTCTGCCGCCTTTGTCAAAGATATAGAGCAGGGCCCTCTTTTCCTCATCGTTTAGCTCGAGTCCCTCAAGCCTCCTCTCAAACTCCTCGCGCGTGAGCTTGGGTCTTTCCACCCTCCCGCTGCCTCTCCCTTTGATGAGATATGCGACTATACTCCCAACCGTGGCAGCACCAACGAGGAGAGCAATGAGGAGGTAGTTCGACGAGTTCCTCTCAGAAGTTCCCGTATACTGGATTGTGTAGGAGACGCTCTGATTTCCGGAAGGCATAGTTATGGAGTCGCCTGCTATTTCAAGAGGAATGTCACTCAGGTCAACCACTATGGAGTTCTCTGGGAGAACCACGGTGAAAGGACTCTCAGACGAAACCTTGAGTGTCCAGACAATGCCCTCCTTGGATGTTAAGTCGGGGGTATAATAGGAGACCCTGACGACCTGGGCATCCTCTGAGTAAATCAAAAGGCTACCGTTATCTAGCCGGAAGTTCAGGGGGTTCCCGTTCTCATCCTCTACAAAGAGGTTCTCATAATGCTCTCCGAGGAGGGAAACCTCAATTTGAGAGGCGTAATCAGCGGGGAGGAGCTCGTATTCAACCTTAACGTAGCCGTCCTCGTAGACGGTCAGAACCAGAGACGAGACGGTATACTCTCCACTAACCACCGGAACGAGAATGAGAGCCGTTATCATGAATATCACGAGCGACTTCCTCTCCATTTAAGCATCCCTCCAAATCAAATGAAAAAAGGGAAAGGTCATGCATGGGCAAGGATGAACTCGTCGACCCTGTGGAGCATGTCCAGGGCTATTGCGAAATGAGCCTTGGCCTGGAGCGGCTTCCTGTCCTTAAGGAGTTCAACGCCGATCCTGAGCTCCTGCACCGCGACCTTCAGCTGAATCTCCGCGGGGATGGTGTCCACGCCCTCCCTCTTGAGCTCGGCCAGCGCCTTGGCATCCTTCTCAATCCTGTTCTTCATCTCCATGAGGAATGCTCTCACGTCCTTGAGCTTCTCCTCGAGCTCCCTTTCGTAGACCTTCATCCTAATGAACTCAATGGCTTTTTGGAATTCCCTGATGGTTTCTCTGTTTTCATCCATTACTTTGAGGGCCTCCTCCCACTTGCCCTCGTCGGCAAGGGTCTTCACCTCATTGTACACCGCGACGAAGGCATCGAGTCTCTCCTGGAGCTCGGTGACGTTATAGCCGTTCTCCCGGGCCTTCTCGATTGCCTGCTGGGCTATTTCTATTCCTTTCTCGCCCTTGATGAGGAACTCCTGGACTATCTTATCTGCGTTGGCATAGGCGAGCTTCTCGCGAACCTTCCTCAGCTCTTCGTCAAGTAGGGCCTTCTTCTCCTTGGCGGCTTCATAGTCAGCCTTGGCCTTCTCTATGTCTCCGGCCTTCAGATCATCGAGGACGAGCTTGTATGCCTCTTTGGTCTCGTTGTAAAGCTGAGTTAGATTGCTCACGTCGATCCCCTGGTTCTGGGCGAACCTGATGGTCTTCTCGACCATCTGGAAGTACTCCATCATCCTCTCCGTCTCGATCCTGATGCGCTCCCTGAGATCCTGAACCCTATCTGCCGCTTCCTGAAGTCTCGAGAGGGCGAGCTTGTAGTAGTGCATCGCCGTCAGGCTGTCCAGGATTGAGTTGTAGTAATCGCCAGCCTCGTATTCACTGATAGCTCTGTCCTTATATTCCTCTGCGGTTTCATAGTTGGCCAATATGCTGGAATTCTCGGGCAGCTTGTCCTTAATAGGTTCTATCTTATCCTCAGCAAACTTACTCAGCCTCTGCAGCTGGTTAATGAGCTGCTCCGCTATCACCATCTCCCTGGTGCTGTTGTCCAGAAGGGTTGCATCGCTTGCAGTGGCGTTGTCTTCGGCCATGCTCAGTGGAACGACGCTTCCAAGCAGCAACAGGACGAGGGCAAGTGCCCCCCACTTTGTGCCTACCATCGGCATCACCGTTCATACCTACTGGCTCAACCTATTTGAGGAATCCTGTGAAAAGTACGTTTCACACCGTTCCATTCTTCTCAAGCTCCCTTATATGCAGAGCAGCGGCACAAATTTCCTCAATTATGCTTCCAAACGTTGGAATATCCCCAAACTGAGCATATAAGCTTCCGTAGTTCGGATGCCACGCATCGACTTGCTTTCTGTCTTTAGCAGTGATTATGTAGACTACCCATCCCCTTTCCTCGAGTGCCTCGATGAGCTTCCACGCATTGGTCATATCACTCTCATCCTTTATCTCAACCCCGTACTCAGACTTAACAGCCTCGAAAAGTTCATCCATTTTTGCCACCGTTAATAGTTCGTCAACGGGCTAATAAACGTGAGCCTTAGAGGAGCATCTTCAGTGCCACGATAATGAGAAGGGCGGAAAAGGCCCTCTTGAGGTGGCAGGGGTGAAGTCTGTGAACCAAAAGGGCACCGATTCTGGCCCCCACAAGCAGACCTGGGGCAAGTAGGAGTGCGGTATGAACGTCAACCTGACCGAGGCGGTAGTGACCGAGAGAACCGGCAAGGGCGGTAAAGAAGAGCGCCAGACTCGAAGTTCCAACGGCATATCTCATGGGGATTCCGACGTAGGCATGGAACAGAGGGACGTTCAGAATTCCCCCGCTGATGCCCAGGAGACCGGACGTTAGTCCCGAGGCAACCCCCACGACGGAGATCTTTGATGTTTCAATCTCTTTCTCTTCAAACTCGAAGGTGCCCCTGCCCCGCCACATTCTAAATGACAGATAGACAAGAAGCAAGGCAAAAACAAATTTAAGGGTTCTTTCGGGAAGTAAAGACGATATATATGCCCCAATTAATGCGGCAGGAATTGAAAAGGCTTCTTTAATCAGGACAACCCTGTAGAGTACCGTCCCTCTTCTTACGTGGGTAGCTACCGCGGAAAGGGAGCTGAGGACTATGCACGTCAAACTCGTGCCTATGGCCACGTGTATCGGGAGGCCGAGTATCGTGAGGGCGGGAACTATGAGAAATCCCCCTCCAACCCCAAAAAGACCGGCTATGAGGCCAATGCCAAGGCCGAGGATGAAGTCTAGGAGGTAATTCAGCATAAAAACTCTTTTTAGGGGGAGCGTTAAAAATCCTCCGGTGGTTCTATGAGGAGCTCAGAACTTAAGTTCTGGCTTTTAGTGGTTCTTGTCTTCGCCCTCACCCATCCCGGCTCTATCGCCTTCGCCAACTGGGACGCTCCCTACGGGTTTTATAAAGACCTTTCGGTCTGGCTCAGCTCCGTGGCAGGTGGATTGTTGCTGGTGCTCGCCTACGGTGTGCACGAGTGGAGAAATGGAAAGCTGAGTTCCCCGAACCTTCTTCTGGCGGCGATTCTGGTGGTTTCAACTGCCATAATCGGCTACCGTGCGGAGCTTACTCTCGGAGGGAAGATGGGTTACGGCAGTGGAAACATAGTGCTTTTCGTAATCGGGGGAGTCCTCGGATTTACGTTATCGATAATGCTCCTCCCGCTTTCCCTGCCCTACGCCCTCACAGGGGAGCTCTACTACCCCTACGACAGGCCGTTGCTGGTGGCGTGGCTCCTTACGGTGGCTTTGGCTGTTTTCCTCGGCGTTGCCTACGTAAAGGTAAGAAAGGCAGAGAGACCTCACGGCACAGGATAACCCAGCCCCTTCAGAATCATCCTCAGGGCAAGCAGAGCCATGACGACCGCAAAGGCGTTCTTCAGGTTCTTTGCTTTGGTTCTCTTGGCAATCCTTGCCCCGAGCTGGGCGCCGACTATCAAGCCCGGAATGAGGAGAACGAGCCAGTGAAGCTCAACGTTTCCGAGGGTGTAGTGCTTTATGGTACCAGCCATGGCGGTGAAGACTATGGCGAAGCTGGAAGTGGCCACCGCGTAGTGTATAGGGAGACCGAGCCACGTCAGGAAGGGCACGTTGATTATCCCTCCGCCAACGCCGAGCAGGCCGCTTGCTATTCCGGCGAAGAAACCTCCAAACGGAACGAGTCTATAGTCAACCTTCACGTCTTCAAGCCTTACCTCCGTTGGCTCCGCCGTTTTCTTGCGATAAATCCTGATTGCGACTATGATGAGCGTCGCACCGAATATGACCTTAAGCGTTCCAGCGCTTATGAAGCTCGTCATCCAGGCCCCAATGTATGCTCCAATCACTGCAGTACTAGCGAGCAGGAGGCCAATCTTGTAGTGTATCCTCTTCTGCCTCGAGTATGCGATGGCAGAGCTCAGTGAGGTAAAAACAACCGCAGCGGAGGACGTTCCCACTGCGTGGTGTATCTCAACCCCAAGCAGGTTAAGCGTTGGCACTATCAGAAAGCCCCCACCGAGGCCGAAGAGGGCCGCGAGGATCCCAATGAACACACCAACCGCGAAATAGCCAAGATATTTGAGCAATTGATCACCTCCGTTTTCTCAGCGTCTATCACAGCTCGAAAGCTATCGCCTCTATGAGCTTTATCAATGCCTCAAGGTCTTCCAAGTGGAGCGTCTCGACCTCGCTGTGGAGGTACTTTATGGGCACGCTCAGGGCCAAAACCTCGCTCTTGCTCTGGAAGACAGAAGCGTCTGTTCCTCCACCCGTTACACCTATCTGAATAGGTATATCGTTCTTCTCCGCTATTTCCCAGACCTTCCTAGCGAGCCTGCGAGTGTAAATTGCTGAGTTGTCTACGGCCCTTATGAGCGCCCCGCCACCGAGCTTCACATCTCCGGTCAGCTCGGAGCAGCAGGCAAAGGAATCGATGGCGAATGCGTACTTTGGAGAGTAGTGCTCCGCGAGGAACTTGGCTCCCTTGAGGCCTATCTCCTCCTGGACGGTGAAGGCAAAGATGAAGCGGCCGTTCAGATCGTGATCGACGAGGTCCTTAATAGCCTCGACAAGGGCAACCACACCGAAGCGGTCGTCCAAGGAGCGGGTCGAGACGTAGCGGTTGCTGAGCACCGCGAAGTGCTTCTTGAAGACCGCATAGTCCAGAACCTTGACTCCCATGTCGAGGGCTTCCTCCTTGCTCTCCGCTCCGATGTCAATGGTGAGCCTGTTCCATGGGACCGTATCGAACTTCCTCTCAAGGTTCAGGTGGACTGGCAAGGCTCCTATAACGCCGTCGAGCTTCCCGCTCTCGGTGATTACATCCACGTGCCTGCCGTAGAGGAGGCGGTCGTCTATTCCACCGATTTTCCTGAAGCGGAGCTTTCCATCGGGGGTTATGCCCGTAATCAGAAGCCCAATCTCGTCCATGTGGGCCATAAAGATGGCCTTGAGATCACCCTCGCCCAGCTCTACGATGAGGTTTCCGATAGTGTCCACAGTGCAGTCCGCGTAGGGCTCAAGCCATTCCATGAGCTTCTCCCTAACATTCTCCTCGTAGCCGGAAATACCGGGTATGGCGGTTATTTCCCTCAGCTCTTCAACGAGCATTTCCATCACCTCAGAGCATCTTTACCTCCTCAATCGGCCTGACCTTTAGAACCTCCCGATTAACTAGGTCTCCTAGAACCTCACCCCGGAGAACGGTGAGAAGGTTCTCCACAGCCCGAAAGCCCATGTCCTCCATTGCTTCCCTGCTCAGACCAGCGTGGTGCGGCGTTAGAACAGTCTCCCACTCCATGCCGAAGAGCTCGTGCTCGGTAACGGGCTCCCTCTCGAAGACGTCCGTGGCGTAGCCCTTCAGCTTTCCATCTTTCAGTGCCTTTACGAGGGCCTCCTCATCCACGAGGCTTCCGCGGCCGATGTTGACGAGGTATTTCCCTTCCATGAGCTTTAGGCGTTCCTCGTTGATGATGTGGTAGGTTTCCGGCGTTGCAGGGAGGGCCAAAACAACGATGTCAGCGCTTTTGAGAACCTCCTCGAGCGGGAGGTACTTCGCGTTAACCTCTTCTTCAATGTCTTTCTTCCTCGAGCGCGACCAGTACACCACTTCCGTGCCGAGCGCCTTGACTCGCCTCGCTATGGCCTTCCCTATCGCCCCCATGCCGAGTATCCCGACGGTTTTGCCGTAAACGGTCTCAATGTCCTTGAAGCCACTCCATATTACTGTGTGAGACTCCCACTTTCCAGCGCGTATGAACCTGTCGGTGTAGGCTATCTTCCTGAGGAGGGCTATCATAAGCCCGACGGCGAACTCGGCGACTGCCTCGCTTAGAACACCGCTAACCTTTGTGACGTATATTCCCCTCTCGGTGGCGGCCTTCACGTCGACGTGGTCGTAGCCGGCGGAATGGCAGCTTATAACTTTGAGCCTTTCGGCCCTCTCGATGACTTCACGCGGGATTGGGTTTAAGGGGGAAACAATTATCCCGTCGAATTCCCCAATCTTCTCCTTGAGCTCCTCAACACTTGGATATAGGAGCAGCTCAACGTCTGCGTGCTTTTTGAGTTCCTCTAAAGGCTTGCTCTTCATCTTGAAAAGAACCGCGACCTTGGGCCTCATGATATCACCTTAAGATGGTTATCGAAACGGACTATTAAGGTTTTTGCCCGAGGTTCGTCAGAATGTCCGCCGCCCCCCGGGAAAGCTTAAAAAGTTTTTTCGGCCTCTCACTTTAGGTGGTGTCGATGAAGGTTGAGCGCAAGAAGTGGAGCGAGGAGTTCAGCGAGTGGTACAACGAGCTGATTGAAACTGCCGGGATACAGGACAAGCGCTACCCGGTCAAGGGAATGAACATCTGGCTCCCGTACGGGCTTAAAATAATGCGCAACATTGAGAAGTTCATACATGCCGAGATGGAAAGAACCGGCCACGATGAGGTTCTCTTCCCGGCACTCATCCCTGAAACCGAGTTCCAGAAGGAAGCAGAACACATAGCGGGCTTTGAAGGTGAGGTCTTCTGGGTCACCCACGCAGGTCACGATCCCCTCGACATCAAGCTTATCCTCAGGCCGACGAGCGAGACTGCAATGTACTCAATGTTCGCTCTCTGGATTCGCTCACATGCCGACCTTCCTTTCAAGGTCTATCAGATAGTTAACACTTACCGCTACGAGACCAAGCACACGAGGCCGCTCATACGTGTCAGGGAAATCAGCAGGTTCTTCGAGGCCCACACGGCTCACGACAGCTTTGAGGATGCCGAGAGGCAGATAAAGGAGGATCTTGAGATATTCGACAACCTCGCCAAGTTCCTTGCGATTCCTTACATCGTCTCCAAGAGGCCCGACTGGGACAAGTTCCCGGGAGCTTACTATTCCCTCGGTGCCGAAGTAATGATGCCCGACGGCAGGACGCTCCAGATAGGAACGATGCACAACTACAGGCAGAACTTCGCAAAGGCCTACGAGATACTCTATGAGACCGAAACCGGTGACCACGAATACGTCCACCAGACAACATTCGGAATGAGCGAGAGGCTTCTCGCAGCTGTTATAGCAATCCACGGCGACGACAGGGGAATGGTTCTGCCACCGACGATAGCGCCGATCCAGGTAGTCATAGTACCGATTCCAAAGAAAGACGCCGAGGCAGATGTATTCGCCTACGCTCGCGAGATTGCCGAGGAACTTAGAACGGCCGGCTTGAGGGTGCATGTAGACGAGCGCGACATAAGGCCTGGCAGGAAGTTCTACGACTGGGAGCTCAAGGGCGTACCGCTTAGAATAGAGGTCGGCCCGAGAGACGTCGAAGGAAGGAAAGCAGTTCTGGCGAGACGTGACACGCTCACGAAGGAGACCGTTGAGAGAGATGGAATAGTCGAGGCTGTCAGGAGGACCCTTGACGAAATCCACGAGAACCTCTACAAGAGGGCTGAGGAGTTCCTCAGGACCCACATCAAGCGCGTTGACACCATCGAGGAGGCCAAGGCTGTCTTTGATGACAGGCGCGGAATAGTCGAGATTCCCTGGTGTGGCGAGGAGGAGTGCGGCCTGAAGATGGAGGAAGAGCTTGACGCCAAGATGCTCGGAACGCCCTATCCTGAGGAGAAGGCCAAGGAAGGCATCGAGGGTAAGAAGTGCCCCGTCTGCGGAAGAGAAGCCAAGTTCATTGCCAGGTTTGCCAGAACATACTGAGCTTTCCTTTCTATTCTCCTAAACTTCGCTTTTGAAGCACAGGTAGAAAACAGCTGAGAAAAGGAAATATGATAAAATCAGGCGCTCTCGTTCTCGATGACGGCTTCAAGGAGCTCGATGGCCTGCTCGATGTAGAGGTAGGCCTTCCTGATGTGGACGCTGAAGACAACCCAGCGCAGGCTCCTTCCCTCGTCTGGAATGCCGTACATCAGCGCCTTCTCGAACTCAGCGGTGGCGTTGGTGTAGAGCTCCATCGCAAGCTGGAGTGTCTCGTTGCTGACGTTGGCCTGGACGCTGAGGTTGTAGAGCTCGTTGAACTTCTCCTCATCGCTCTGGTAGAGGTAGTACCAGGCGATGGACTGCTTGATGAAGTTCTCATAGCTCCAAGTGGTGGCACCGGCGGTTCCCGCGAATGGGACAAGTGCCACCATCAAAACCGCAAGGAGTGCAACGGCCCTCTTCATGGTTCCACCTCCTTCAAATGTATTCATTCGGCAGGGCTTTTAAATTCTTCCCTCCCCTAATGTTTAAAAAACGAACATCGAATGCACGACCATGATTTTGGGAATTCACGACGGCCACGATGCGGGAGCTGTGCTGATAGACGGCGAGAGGATCTTCGCGGTTAACGAAGAGAGGCTGAACAGGGTTAAGAAGTACCGAGGATTTCCAACTCTCAGCGTGAGGAAAGTCCTAGAGATGGCGGGTGTTTCGCCCGAGGAAGTTGAAATCATAGCCGTTGCTGGCATCTTCCGGAAGCAGAAGCGACTCTTAGAGCTTGAGAACAACCTGCGCGTCATTTTCGGGCTGGATTTCAAGCGAAAGGTCCTCTTCGTCGAGCACCACCTCGCCCACTCCGCGAGTGCCTACTACACGAGCGGCTGGAAGGATGCTATAGCCCTGAGCATAGACGCCGCTGGAGATGGGTTGAGCTCATCAATCTACATCGCGAGAGATGGAGAGATGATTAAAATCGCCCAGAGCACCTATCTAGATTCCCTCGGCGACTTCTACGCATCTGTTACAGAGCTCCTTGGCTTTAAGCCAATGCGCCACGAGGGCAAGGTGATGAGCCTGGCAGCATACGGAAAGCCGACCTATGATCTGAGCAGCATCATAGAGCTGAACGGTTTAACCTTCGACAACCACCTCAAGCTCATAGGCGTTGAAGCTACGAGGAAGCTGGCCGAACTCTTCAGCTATCCCTTGAGCAGGGCGAAGGAAATAGCGAATCAGATGAAGCGCGGGAAGCTCGACGGGGAACTCCAAAGAAGGGCAATAGAGATAGCGGCCAGCGCTCAGGCACACCTCGAAAAGCTCATTGACGAGCTAGGCCTCACGCTGAAGGACTATGGCCTTCCGCTCGCCTACGCCGGCGGAGTTGCCCAGAACGTCAAGGCCAATGCCATTTTGAGAAAGCTCTTCCCAAGCTTGTGGGTGTTCCCGGCGATGGACGACGGAGGACTGGCTTTTGGAGCGGCAATCTTCGTCAAGGCACAGCTTGAGAGACTTGACGGCAAATGGAAACCATTCAAGCTTGAACACGTCTACCTTGGGCCAGACTACTCGAAGGAAGAGGTAGAGGGGTTCCTGAGGGGTGAGGGTGCCGAGTTCGAGGAAATAGACGACGTCCCGGGCTTCGTCACCGATTCCCTGATTGATGGAAAAATCGTCGCCTTTTTCCAGGGGAGGATGGAGTTCGGACCGAGGGCCTTGGGCAACCGCTCTATTTTAGCCGACCCAAGGGACGAGGGAGTTAAGGAGAGACTCAACGTGGCCCTAAAGCGCGACGTCTTCCAGCCGTTTGCTCCTTCGATGCTCGAGGAGAGAGCGAGAGAGTATCTGGCGGATCTCAACGGTGAGCCCAACAGGTTTATGACGATGAGCTACACTGCGAGCGAGGAGTTTAGAAGGGAAGCTCCAGCGGTTGTTCATGTGGATGGGACGACGAGGCCGCAGAGCGTTGTGAGGGAGCTCAACCCAGTTTACTACGACATCATAAAAGCCTTTGAGAGGAGAACGGGTCTTGGGGCGGTCTTAAACACCAGCTTCAACATGCACGGTGAACCAATAGTCTGCTCGCCGAAGGACGCGCTAGAGAGCTTCAGAAAGGCTGGGCTGGACGTGCTGATTCTCGAGGGATTTGTCGTTCATCAGTGAACTCCTCAGCACTTCGATGTCCATCTTTTCGCTGAGGTAAAGTTATAAACATTGGGCCGAAGAACTTTCGGTGATGTTCATGGCGCTGAGCGACAGGTTAGAACTCGTTAACCCTTCTGAGATCAGAAAACTTTTTGATCTCGCTCAGGGTGTTGAGGGTCTTATCTCACTTGGAATCGGTGAACCTGACTTTGACACTCCCGAGCACATAAAGGAGTATGCGAAAGAGGCCCTGGACAAGGGAATGACGCATTATAGCCCCAACGCTGGAATCATGATGCTCCGTGAGGCCGTCGCGTGGAAGCTCAAGGAGCAGAACGGCATCGAAGTTGACCCAAAGAGCCAGGTAATGATAACCGTCGGAGCCAACCAGGCGTTCATTCTGGGGCTTGCCGCGTTCCTCAGGAATAATGAGGAAGTTCTGATTCCGAGTCCAATGTTCGTCAGCTACGCTCCTGCAGTTCTTCTCGCGGGAGGGAAGCCGGTCGAAGTTCCTACCTACGAGGAGAACGAGTTCAGGCTGAGCGTTGATGACCTCGAGAAATACGTTACCGAGAAGACGAGAGCGCTTATCATAAACAGCCCGAACAACCCGACCGGGGCAGTTCTCACCAAGAAGGACGTGGAGGAAATTGCCGACTTCGCGGTGGAGCACGACCTTATCGTCTTCAGCGACGAGGTTTACGAGCACTTCGTTTACGACGATGTCAAAAACTACAGCATAGCGGCTCTCGACGGCATGTTCGAGAGGACGATAACGATAAACGGCTTCTCCAAAACCTTTGCCATGACCGGCTGGCGTCTCGGCTTCATCGCCGCGCCGGAGTGGATAATCGAAAAGATGACCCGCTTCCAGATGTACAACGCCACCTGTCCAGTGACCTTCGCCCAGTACGCCGCTGCAAAGGCCTTGAGAGACGAGAGGAGCTGGAAAGCCGTTGAGGAGATGAGAAAGGAGTACGAGAGGAGAAGAAACCTTGTCTGGAAGCGTCTCAACGAGATGGGCCTGCCGACGGTCAAACCGAAGGGAGCCTTCTACATATTCCCGCGCATAAGGGACACCGGACTCACGAGCAAAGAGTTCAGCGAGCTGATGCTCCTCGAGGCCAAAGTCGCCCTTGTTCCGGGAAGTGCTTTTGGAAAGGCCGGAGAGGGCTACATAAGGATAAGCTACGCGACTGCCTATGAACAGCTTGAGGAAGCTATGGATAGGATGGAGAAAGTTTTGAGGGAGAAGAAACTCGTCTGAGATTTTATATCTTTTCCAGCTTCGCCTTTACTTCTTCTCCAACATCAACCACCGCATAGTAGCCCCTGAAGAGTGGTCCAGGATTCACGATGAGGGTTTCTCCAATCCTGTCTATCCCCCTGCCCTCGTGGATGTGGCCGCAGACCACAAGTGGGGGTTGCTTCTCCTCGATGAACTCACGGAGGGCTCTGCTGCCTACGTGAATGCCAGAATGGACTCTGTCCGCAATGGTATTGTACGGAGGCACATGAGAAAGGATTATGTCTCCGTCGTGATAGTTTTGCTCGAGAATATCTCTAATCTCTTCCTCGCTAAGCTCCCAGACGGTGTTAAATGGCGTTATGTTCGAGCCGCCTATCCCTATAATACCAAGCCCATTGAGCTCGGCCCTTTTATTGTGAACGGTTATCCCCAGCTTCTCCAGAAGCCCTGGAACGTCCCTTCCATCGCAGTTACCGTGGACGGCTATTATCGGTTTTCCGAGGTTCATGATGGGTTCAAGTACCTTCTCAGCAGTCTCAGCGCCAGTGAAATGCGTGAGATCCCCCGCTATGAGAAGAGCATCGAAGTCCTCATTTTGCACCGTTTCAGCGAGCTTTTTTGACATCCTACTGTTCCCGTGTATGTCCGTTACAGCGAGGAGCCTCATGAGATCACCCCCATTTAGGTGTAGGTATCCATCTGCTCCGCGAGCTTCATCAATCGTTCAATTCTCTTCTCGATTGGAGGATGGGCCGATACCAGCTTGGCTAGACTCCCCCTGAAGGGGTTCACAATAAAGATCGGCGCCGTTGCAAGGTTTCCTCCCTTCATGGGCCTGAAGGAGACGGCTTTATCTATTTTAAGCAACGCACTCGCAAGTGCCAGGGGTTTGCCGCTTATCCTGGCGGCGCTCTCATCAGCCAAGTACTCCCTTGATCTACCCAGGCCAAGCCAGAGGATTCCAGCGGCGAATGGTGCCAAGAGTCCTAAGAGTAGACCTTTTTGTGAGTCTTCCATTTTTCCACCAGAGAATAACCTTGGAATGCTCCTAATCCAATAAGCGACTCCCAGTATTGAACCTGCTATCACTGAGGCAATCGTCTGCACGAGAGTATCACGGTGTTTAATATGAGCGACTTCATGGGCTATGACGCTCTCTATCTCCTCTGGATCAAGCATCCTTAAAAGCCCGTAAGTCAGCACGATGATGCTGTGTTTGGAATTCCTGCCCGTAGAAAATGCGTTGGGTGTCCCGACGGGTGCAAGTGCCAGTTTGGGTGTCGGAATCCCAGCTTTGGCGGAGAGTTTACTCACCATCTCATAGAGATATGGATAATCCCTCTCATTGACGATTCTAACCCGGTACCACTTCAGCACGATTCTATCGCCGTACCAGTATACCACGAAGCTCAGAAGGATAGAAAAGATCAGTGCAACGATAATACCGATCAAATTGACAAGAAGATAACCCACCACGCTCAGTAGAGCGGTAATGAGTGCCATAACTGTCAGAGTCCTGACCCACATAAGGGTCCCCATATTTAATCACCCCCCAGCATCAGGTACTGAACCACCTCGTCGTACGCCTCACTCCAGTCCACGATTCCAACACGTTTCTTTGCCCCGCTTTTAAGCAGTGTTAGGATCTCCTCGACGACTTCTTCGGGGGTTTTACCTGTTGTATCCACTTCCAGGACCCTTTCGTTCTCTTCGAGGGCCTCCACAAGGATTACATCAACCAGCTCAGCCTCGACATTCTCGGCCAGCTTCTTTTTGTGGTATCCCCGGACTTTGAGCCTTTCGGCGATGAGTTTGGGATGAGCCCTCAGGACGATAACAACGTCGGCCGGCGCAAAGTGGCTGAGATGGCCGTCCAAGACAACGTTCCTACCCGAGAACTCCTCGCGCACAACACGAGCAAGCTCATCAACGTCTATCTCAATCTCGTCACTAACCCTCTCACCTATCCCCTTTGAGAGAGCCAGCTCCTTCACGCTCACGTATTCGTAACCCAATCTCTCGCTCAGGAGCTTTGATACCGTAGTTTTACCAACGCCGGGAGTGCCACTTACTGAGATTATCATCGATTTACCCCCGAGAACTTATCGTAGCTTCTGACCCGAAGTTTATATGCTTGTTCCTCGTTAATCGTCGAAGTTTAGTATGGCATTCAGCGAAAACCTTTTAAGGTCTGAGGGTGCTATAGACTTCAGGTGAGTCGGAATGGAGAGGCTCAAATTGCTCCGGAAAAAGTTGCATGTTGTGAAGAAGCAGAAGGAGCTCCTCATGCTTGAGGAGGCCAAGCTTATTAGACTTGCGCGCCAGAAGAAGGCCGCCGCAAAGCAACTTGCCAAGGTCAAAAAGGAAAAAGCCATTCTCATGGCCGAGGAGGCCAGACTCGTTAGGGTTCTCAAGCAGAACGGATATCCAGCTCTCTGACAACTCCTTCACTTTAAAAACTTTTGAAGAAAAGAGAGGGTGAGCTCAGAAGACGTTGAGCTTGTCCTCGAGGATCATCTTCTGTATCTTGGTTATGTCATCAAGCCAGGCGTTAGCTATCTCGTAGGCCGGCTTCTGGATGGTATCAATGGAGTACCCCTTCTTTGGTATGATCTGGACGCTGGTGACAAGCGGCTGGTCGATGGGCTTGCCTATCTGGCTGAGTATCCTGACGTAGACCTCTTCAACTCCCTCAACCTGCTCGGCAATGTCGTTGGCGATGAGCATTGAAAGGAGGTTGTATATCTTTCCGACGTGGCTGACAGGGTTCTTTCCAGCGGCAGCCTCCATGCTCATGTGTCTGTTCGGGGTGATGAGACCGTTTACGCGGTTGCCCCTTCCAACGCTTCCGTCGTCACCGGCTTCGGCGCTGGTTCCGGTGACGGTGATGTAGTAGATGCCCTTCTCCGGGTCGTCAGCGGTGTTGACGTAGATGTTGACCTTCCTCTCAGTGTGGGCCTCGGCAACGTCCTTGGCGGCTTCATAGATTGCCTCCTTGACGGCTAAGTAGTCGTCCAGATTCTGGACTTCGCTGTCGACTATGGCAGCGGCGATGGTGATGTCTATCTCGTCGCCCTTCCTGAGGCCCATAACCTTGATGTCCTCGCCGACAGCCGGCCATTTCTTCTTGAACTCGTCGCTGTTGAGACGCCTCTCTGTCTCAAGGACTATCCTCTCGGTCTCGCTGAGCGGGGCGTAGCCAACACCGAAGGAGGTGTCGTTGGCGAGCGGAATCGGGGTCTCCTTAGCCTTGTTGAAGACTCCGACGAGGTCAACGCTTCCCTGACCGATGCGGGAGTCGATGACGACGTGGTAGTCGAGATCAAGGTGTCTGACGGCATTCTTCAGGTACTCCCTAGCAGCCTTTATGGCAACCTCGTGGACAGGGAACATCTCCCTGTCGATTATCTCGACGGCCCTACCGGAGAGGAGGATGTATATTGGCTTGATGACCTCACCGCCGCCGAAGCGTGGGTAGGCCTTACCGCCGACGACCTCGACCTGGTCAGTGTTGTGGTGGAGGATGATACCATAGCGCTTTATGTACTCCCTGCTCAGGGCTCTGCTGACGGCCTCGGCTATGCCATCGGCTATGCTGTCCGGGTGGCCTATACCCTTCCTCTCGACGAGCTCGACCTTCTGCATCTCAACCGGCGTTCTAACGAGCTCCTCAACCACTATGTTCCTAACCTTCTCAGGCATGAGCGTCACCTCGAATCTTGTCGTCTTGGACGGGTCTGTTCATCAGCTTATATAATTTTCGGCATGAATTAGGCAGACTAATATTCCTACCAGTCATGAAATCCGAAACCCTTAAAATTTTTTCCGAAAATTCTCCACAACGGGAGCATCCGACACGCCCGGTGGCCCGACCGTGGGAGCGTCCCGATGGGGTGCCGTGAGCACGAGGGACGATGCCGGGCGGACAGGGCTTGGCCTCCGGACCGCCGGAGATTGCCGCGGGGCACTCCATGAGGGCGGGGGATCAGCCAAGCCCACATTTTTAAGGCCTTTCTCGAACTCTCCTCGGTGAGATTATGGAACTGAAGGAGATTATTGACAAGATTAGAGAAGTTCTTGACGAGAAGGACTCACTTCGGGAGGATGCCCTAAGGATAACAAGAGAAATCGTCCGCCTGAGCGGAGACACAATAAAAGCCCTTCACAGGGGAGACGCTAAGACTGCCGAAGAAAGGCTCAACATTGCGCGCGAAAAGGTTAATCATCTGAAGGAGAAGCTGAAAGACCATCCAGACCTATACTTCACGGGCTACGTTCAGAGCGCCCATCAGGAGTTCGTGGAGGCAACTCTGTTCTACAGCTACATAACCGGAAAAGACTTTCCCTCTCCGGAGGAGCTTGCCGTACCTCACGCTGATTACGCGCTCGGCATAGGCGACTTCATAGGCGAGTTGAGGAGGTACTTTCTGCTTCTGCTCCTCGACGGAAATATTGAAGATGCCGAAAAAGTTTATCGCTTCATGGAAGAAACTTACGAGGAGCTCATGACGCTCGAGTATCCAAAAGGCCTGGTGAATGTGAGGCAGAAGCAGGATCAGGCGCGACATATACTCGAAAGAACCCTCGAGGACCTGACGAGGGCGAAGCTCAACAGGAACCTTGAGGAGAAGCTCGGGAAGGTGTTAAATGATTAACGAATTACATAATTGGGTGATTCGGCAATTATGGAATTAGGGAAAAAGCTCAAAAAAATTGCGGAAGTCCAGCGAAAGCTTGCCCTGAGGGTAGTAGAGAGCCTGCTCGAGATCGAAAAAGTCCAAACTGTCGCGGCTGTGGACGTTTCATACAGAGAAAACACAGCCAGAGCTGCCTTTCTCCTCTGCTCCTTCCCAGACTGCAAGGTTCTAAAGACAAAGGTCGTGGAAACTGAGGTAAGCTTTCCATACGTATCCACCTTCTTTTTCCTGCGGGAGACAAGGCCAGTTCTGCTGGCTCTCCGTGGTGAGGATTTTGACCTCCTCCTCGTTGAGGGCCACGGGAAGGCTCACCCACGGGGCTACGGACTGGCTTCCCACGTCGGCCTGCTCATCGAAAGACCCACCATAGGAGTTGCCAAGAAGCCCCTCCGCGGCGTCCCTGAGAGGTCTTTCGTGAGGGTGGGAAAAGCTTATGTAAGCGTCGGACATTTAATCGATTTAGACTCTGCGGCGAGAATTGTTGAGGCCCTGCTGGAACGAGGCTATCCGAAACCGCTGAGGCTCGCAGACAGACTGTCAAAGAGGGGAAGCTTATGAAGAGGCTCAAACTGCTCATCCTGCTAGCAAAGAAAGGAGCGATAGGAGAAAAGGTCAAAATAACTCTAAGAGAGCTTGCAAACGAGCTCGGCGTATCACCCCAGTCGGTTCTAAGGCTGCTCGATGAAATGGAGGAGGAAGGACTTATATCGAAAGACGTCGAGGGAAGAAAGACGTACGTGGAAATAAGCCATGAGGGATTAGCTTTCCTTGAGAATCTCTGCGACGCCATCTCAGAGGTCCTCTACAACGGGATAATTATCGGGGAGGTCATATCGGGAATCGGTGAGGGAGCCTATTACGTCAGACAGTACTCCCACCTGATAAGGGAGTACCTCGGCTTTGACCCTTACCCTGGAACGCTGAACGTCAGGGTTCTGTTCCCGAGGACTGTCTTTGATGCACTCTGTGGGGTCAGACCGGTCGTGCTTCCGGGCTTTGCTAAAGATGGGAGGACTTTTGGTGATGTAAAGGCCTATCGCGTCAGAATCGGTGACGTGGAGGGGGCCATAGTGATACCCTCGAGGACTGTTCACCCACCAAGAATAGCCGAGATAATCGCCCCGGTCTACCTCAGGAAGGAGCTCAGCCTTGAAGATGGCTCTAGAATAACCATAAGGGTTGTGAAATGATGAGGGACTGGAAGTCGATCCTGACATGGTCTGGTTTGGGCTCGTTCATCGGGTTTGCCATAGCCGTCGCCCTATACTCCCCAACGGGAAGCGAGAATCTCATCTACCTAATCTATGCCGGCATGCTCCTGGGGGCTTTCCTTGGCTTCAGGTACCCTTTGGAAACAAGGGCCGCAGCGTATTCCTTTCCGCTCGGCTTTCTTGTTACCTCCATGCTCGCCGGGCTGTGGATGGTCAGGGATGTAAAGCCAGATGAGGTTTACATATTTCTTGCCGCGGTGATGGTAACGCTTGTTCTGATCGAATCCAGAAATTTAGTCGACATGTTTCTCGTTCCTCTGACCTACTTCGGAGGTTTTGCCGTTGCAATGCTGGTATTCAAGGGCTATCAGCCTCTCCAGCGCACGGAGGGGGCCGTTGCAAGCCTTTTCGTGGTGGGCGTCATGGGAGCAATTTTAGCTTTCTTCGCTGTCTTCGCGAGGTGGGCCTTCACGAAGGCCAAAAACATCCCGAGGAGGTAACGTTTAAATACGTTCACCAATAACCTACTCTGGTGGTTAAAATGGTGATGCGTCTCTCGAGGCTCTACGGGAAGCAGATCTACAACACCAAAGGCTATTACGTTGGCTACGTTGATGAGATACTCATAGAGATAGACAGGGGACGCGGAAAGGTTCTCGCGCTTGGACTGCCGGGAGAAAAGGTCGGTGTTCCCTACGACAGGGTCACTGCAATAGGCGACATAATACTGGTGAAGGCAAAAGAAGAGTGAGGCTAAGCCTCTTTAACTTTTAGCGCCTCTAGGAACTTTTCTGTTATTGCCTCTTCCGCCAGCCTCAGGAGAGAGCTCTTGTCCTTGGCTAGCTTGAAGATTCCTAGCGGAATTCTGGCACCGCCGGACTGAGCATGACCGCCACCGCTTCCTATGTCTCCGAAGGCCTCCCTGAGGACCGCACCTATGTTTACCCTAACGTCGCGCGTTCTGGCTGAAATCTCTATCCTGTCGTCAACGATGCCGAAGACGAGAACCGTCGTTATTCCCTCGAGCCTCAGGAGGAAGTCCGCCGATTCTGCTATGGCGTCGCGGTTGGTGATGAATCCGACGTTCGAGATGACCACGTTCTTGTAGATGCGCCTGTTCATTATGGCCTTGGCGAGTATCTCGGCTGTCTCTGTGCTTATATCGGGATGCTCTATCTTGTCGAGGAGCTCGTAGTCCACCTTTCCGGCCAGGAACTCGATGGCCTTCAAATCGACGTGGCTGAGCTTCGAGAACTTCTTGGTGTCGATGTAAATGCCATAGAAGAGTGCAGTCCCAAGGACGGGGTTGACCGAAATGTTGAGCATTCTGAGGTATTCCGCGAGTATAGCGGAGGACGAATGAACCTCCGGCCTTATGTCGAGGAACGCATCCTCCGGGAGAAGCTCCTGGAGGTGCTGGAGTATCTGGTGGTGGTCGATGAGAACCTTTATCTTCTCGTAGTCCCCCTGGTCGAGTATCGTCAGGTTTCCGTTGGGCTGGCAGTCAACGAGGGCTATGAAGGGATAGCGCTTCAGCTCGTAGGAGCCGCGGGATATCTTTCTCAGGTCTATCCCGAGGAGGTTGACGAAAGCCCTGTTCTCGTGGTGGGTTATCTCTCCACCATAGACTATCTGGGTCTTGAAGCCGAGAGTCTGGGCTATGACGCTCAAAGCGGTCGCGCTGGCTATGGCATCGGGATCAGGATTGTCGTGCATGACGATAAGGAGGGAGTCCCCCTTGCTCTTAAGTTCCTTGAGCTTCTTAACGAGTAAATTGGCGTTCTTCTTCTCTCCGAGCATTTCGACGGTTCTCACCATGGCATCCTTGAGGGCACTCCTCGGAGAGATAGCGTAGTCCACCTTGATTTCGGCCTCAAACTCTTCGTTTATCTGGGAGACAAGCTCTTCGAGGCTCACATCATCGGGGAGAATGGTAAGGATTGGAACTTCTTTGTTGTTGGTTCTGATAACATAGACGGTCTTCTTGATTGTATCCACGTTCATGGTCGTGATTATAACAAGCTCGGCCTTCTCAATTCCAGCTTTGAGAAGTGTGGCTGTATACGAGAAATCTCCCTGAATCACCTGAAAACCGCTCTCCTCTAGGGCTTTAGCACGGAGCTCGTCCTTCTCGATGATTATGATTTCAAACTCTCCTTTGAGGGACTCGGCTATCGAGCGGCCGATTGCGCCACCTCCGAGTATCAGCACCCGCATGTTTCTCACCTTTTTGCACAATAATGTTTAAATACAAGCGCCGATATACTAAGACGGTGAATTCCTTCGGGATTTCTTTGGTGGAAGGATATATATAGCTAATGGTGGTGAGTATGCAGCTGCCAAACAAGCAGCCCATCATGGAAAACATGGTAGTAACATCTGCGGGGGAGCTGGGGGACCTCATCAAGAAAGCCCTCTCAGAAGGCAACGGAGCGTTTCTTAAGATATTCGCCAAAGACGCGAGCGGAAAATACTACATGACGATTCTCTTCGACAGGTCAAAGATACTCGCCGCGGAGTGCCTGTTGGTGGACAAGAAACAGAGCTTGATTGGAGAAGAGGCAATCAGCGTGTTGAAGTCATTCCTCGGTAAACCTATGGTCGTTGACGTTTATACTCTCGATGAGCTGGAAATCAAGCTGTCGATAGCTGATAACGTTGATGTGTACGCTCAAACTCCAAAAATCCCACTGAACGAGCTGTTCGGGGAGGCCAAGGAGGGTCCGCCAGAAAAGGCAGGAGTGAAGAAGGAAACCGCAATTGTGGCCACCGCTGAGCCCGCACCGGCATCCAAGCCGGCTCCCACTGAGGAAGTGAAAGAAAAAGCCGAAGAAAAGCCCTCTGTGATCGTAAAAGAGGAGCCAAAGCCAGCCCCCGCTCCCGCCGGAAAGCCTGAGGTGATTATAAACTTTACCGGAGGAACCCTCCCCGAGAAGGCCTTCCAGATATATGCAGAAGACCTCTTAAAGGAGGCCAAGAGGATAAAGGGCCTTAGGATCAGCAGGATAGAGTTCGACGCAAACGTTGGTGAGGGCGTCGTTTACCTCAACGTCCACATCTACGGCTCCTCCGATGGGAGCGCTAGGGACATCGAGATAGCAGAGAAGAGGATGCTCCACGCGGTCAGCAAATACGCACCGGTTCTCCTCAGGGAGGCTGAGGTCAAGCCGATAATCAAGGACGTTAGCATAGTCATCGACGGTCAGGAGGTCAAACCGCAGGAAATCGTTGACAAAGATAAAAAGAAGACTGCCAACGTCACAAAGGACGGGAAGATCTCCCTGTCCGTCCTGGAGGACGTCTGGCCCTACTTCAGCGCATACGCCAGAACCGTCATAACCGAAATCGAGAGCGCCGGAATAAAGGTCACGAAGGCATACTTCGATGTCAAAGGCAGGAGAGAATTCGAGATAAACCTCTCGATGGTTGCTGAGACAGGAACCTCAAAGGATGAAGTCGAGAGAATAGTGAAGGACGTTCTCACGAGGCACGCGAGAGAGCTGAGCAGGAGCATAAACCGCTACATCACCGTCCACAACATCGACGTGGAGATTATCGCCCCAGCGATCACACCCAAGGCAGCCACTGGAGCTACCGCTGTCGCAACCTCGGGCAAGGCCGCGGAGGTCCTCGCCAAGAAGGAGCTTCTCGAGAAGGAGGTTGAGCAGCTTCTCAAGCAGGCCGGCATAGATGAGCTTGCTGTACTCACTGAGGAGAAGAAGAAGGAAGCCGAGGAGACCATGCTTAAGGGCCGCATAGAGCCTGCCGTAGAGACCCTGAAGAGCAGAATACACGCGGAGCTCAAGCTCGTTCCAAGGGTCACCTTCAAGTGGCTCAAGATGAACCACGAAGTCAAGGGTTCAACAGTCTACGTCGACATCGAGGCCAGCTTCCTGAGGGAGAACGTCGGAGGGCTCTTTGGATCGTTCTCTGGCGTTTCAGACGAGAAGATACGCCAGGACATCGCGGAGACTGTAAACAGAATCATAAAAGAGGTCTCAAGGGAGCACGGAATCGGAATGGCCCTCCGCAGGCTCAACGTTATCATCCGTTGATTTCTTTTCTTTTCAGCACTCAAGATCGTCATCATCCTGACGTCAGTTCTGCCGAGGTCATCATCTGGACTACTGGAGTCGTATATCCTTATAACTCTTAGCAACCCACTCACTTTTCGTCATCAATCGAAACGCTAAGTTTTTAAACTGAAAGATATTCGGTGTACACATGAACACGCTGATCCTCGGAGTTCTAGCTGCCATCACCTCCGCATTCTCATGGGCAGCATCGACGATACTAATAAAGATGGGTATGAGGAACAAAAGTCCCGTGGCGGTTAACATCTTCCGCCTCTATGCCGTTTCTATAATGTTCGCGGTTATCTTTCTCATCAACGGTACTTTTTCTCAAATAGCCGTGCTTCCGCCAGAGCTTCTTCTGGTGGCATTCGTCTCGGCACAGTTCGGCTTTGTCGTAGGAGACTACTTCTACTTCAACGCCCTCAAGCTCATGGGTGTTTCAAGGACAGTGCCCATAACCTCAACCTATCCCCTTTGGACGATACTCTGGGCCTTCCTCTTCCTCGGAAGAAAGATAAGCCCACAGGTCATCGTCGGCGCCATACTCGTTGTCATGGCCATAACCGTCGTCAGGAAGGCAGGGGAAGAGGAGCACATAAACCCCAGGGGGTTTGTCTTCGCCCTTCTCGCACCCGTTTCATGGAGCTTCGCGATACTGACCATGGACTGGCTCACCCGGAGCATAGACGTTCTCCCCCTGGCGGGAATGAGAATGATGTTTGCGGCAATAGGTGTTTCCCTCTTCCTGCCGAGATATGGGAAAGAGCTCAGAGAAATAACCCGGAGAGAGGCCATTGTCCTTATAGGCGCCGCCATCAGCGGGCTCATGCTCGGGCAGTACTTATTCGTCTATTCGGTCAACCTCGTGGGTTCTCAGATAGCGGCGCCAGTATCAGCGATAAATCCAATAATAGCCTCTGCTCTGGCAATTTTGCTCCTGAAGGAGCCGCCCAACAAGAAGATACTGGAGGGTCTCATTCTGGCGGTGCTCGGAGTCATACTTATATCCACCGCCTGAACCGCCAAGGTTTTAAGCCTCGAAGCATAGGGAATATCGCCGACAGCGAGGGTACAATCGTACCCTCGTGGGGCTCGGACGAACCCGCACCCCAGACGTGTCGGGCTGGGTGATGGGGTTGTGCTCACGCCGAGCCCACAGGGCCGGGAGCATCCACCCGCGCGAGGGAATGAACGCGGGCCTCTGTGCCCGGCCCACAGCATTTCAACGCCTTTCTGAACCGTCAAACACACTTCTGGACAAAGCTTATAACCCTCAAGACTGGGATTAATAACTGGTGGTTATTTATGGTGATAATACCCCGCCCCATTGATCCGAGGGAGATACGGCGAATTCGAAAGGAGCTCGGGATAACTCAAGAGGAGCTCGCCGAAAAGGCTGGCGTGACTCAGGCCTATATCGCCAAGCTCGAGACGGGAAAGGTTGATCCCCGACTGTCAACTTTCAATCGAATTCTTCAGGCCCTTCTCGAGTGCAAAAAGGCCCAGCTAAGGGCCAAGGACGTGATGTCTTCCCCAGTTATCTCTGTCAAGCCCTACGAGAGTGTTGAAAATGTTATCCGAATTATGAACGAGCGCAACATCTCGCAAATTCCGGTCATAGCCGGCAATAAGGTCGTTGGCTCGGTCACGGAGCGAACCCTCGTGAGGCAAAGCCTCGAGTACGAGGACATCTACGACAGAAAGGTCATGGAGGTCATGGAGGAGCCGTTTCCGATAGTGAACGAGGATGAAGACCTTGAGGTCGTAAAGTATCTCCTGGAGGAGCATCCGGCCGTCCTTGTTCAGGATAGAGAAGGCAGGATAAAAGGAATCATTACCAGAGTGGACATTTTCCGGATCGGCAAGGAACGGGAGTAGTCCGTTCCACATTTTCTCCTTAGGGAATTAGGGAAAACGTTTTATCATTCGGTGTCCAATTATCCGAAATGTCAATTACTTAACGGGGGAAGGGGCCGTGAAAAGGATGTTATTGTTTATGATTCTGATTCTCATTGGAGTATTTTCTGAGTACGCCGGGGCAATAATGATAGCCGTTGATGTATCCCACGACGAGGGAACTGTTGCACTAGTAACCCCGATAATTGACCCTATGACAGGTAATGTTGTTGCAGAGGGAATTATCCCCACTCTGTCATGGTACGACTGGGCGTACTTTGGCTATGATTCAGAACTGGAGAAAGCAAACGTTAGACGGCTAGGTTACACTATAACCTATGAAGCCCTGAAAGACGTCGACATACTGATAATCGGCCAGCTCAGAGAAGAACTTTCTCCGGAGGAAATAGACGCAATAGTAAAGTGGTTCTCCGAGGGAGGGAAAGTTCTCTGGGTGGCCGGCGACTCAGACATCAAAGATGGGGCCTACATCCAAGACAACGTCAACAAACTTCTCTCAGCCATCCCGAACGTCAGACTCAGGATAGATTATGCAACCGCTACCGACACGTTCAGCAACGCCGGGAAGAGCGTCTATGTGGCCGGCTACGTCAGAGTTGACCTTCAAACACCTGATGCATCAATACTCAATCAAGGTTATCAGTCGGAGGTCGGCAAGGTTCTCTTCCATGAGCCTGGTGTCCTAGCGTGGACAGACGAGAACGGCAAGTGGCACCCTCTTATGGCTGGAGAAATCCCGGAGGGAGTTTACAGAATCATCACAACGAGCGGCAACGGTATGATAGAGGACAACTACGCCCCCGAGCCAATGGCCTACAGAACCTGGGAGAAGGGACTGTTCACCCTCCTTGCGGTCGAGTTCGTGGAGCTTCCTAACGGAGCTGAAAGCCTGCTCATAGTCAGTGCCGAGAGCCCCTATGGAAGCCCGGTGCCGATATGGGTGAACCGCTATGGTTCCTACCTCTTCGACGGTCAGCAATTCGTCACCAACCTGCTCCGCTGGGCGACCCTGCAGGCGTCAAAACTGAGGCCAGTTGAGGAGACAACAACGACAGCTACCACGACGACCATGACCACCACTACCATCGACACGACCACGGAAAGCCCCACGACGACAACCCTCAGGGTCACCCCGACGACGATGCACGACGCTACGCCGCTCACAACCACTATGGAGCGCTCCGAGGGAATACCCCTGTGGGGCATTGGACTCGTAGGTGTTTTGCTTCTTGGAGCAGTTATTCTGGCGTTCCTCATGATGAAGGAGCGGTGAGAATTCCTTTTCTTTTCAGGCTTTTCATGGATGGTCAAAATATCCAACAAGCTTATATACCCCTAGCCCAACCACTAATGGACAAATAATCCAGGTGATGCCAATGAAAAAGACCGCCGTCTTGCTCATATTCCTAATGCTTGGAGCGGCCATAGCGGCTGGCTGTATAAGCTCAAACAAGACAACTACCACTCCGACCGTGACGAGCACTACCCCAAGCGAAACATCAAGCCCGAGCCCCGGCCCAACGACCACTTCGAGCGCAAGCCCAAGTGAAACGACAACAACGACAACCGAGAAGCAATATTATCCTATTACAATAACCGACTTCGCAGATAGGGAAGTAACAATCGAGAAAGAGCCAATGAGAGTCGTCACCCTAGCCCCAAGCATCACTGAGAACCTCTACTACCTTGGTCTTTTCGACAGGGTAGTCGGCGTTACGGACTACGACGACTTCCCACCAGAGGTTGCGGACGTAACCAGAATCGGCGGCTACGGTCAGTACGCGAACCTCGAAATCATAGCTTCACTCAAGCCGGATCTCATCCTCGTGGACAGCTTTTCCATGCAGATTCTGGAGGATTTAGAGAAGATAGCCCCCGTTGTGGTCGTTGATCCCCACAGTCTGAACGATATCCCGAAGGCCCTTGAACTCCTCGGGAAGATATTCAACAAGGAAGATGCCGCCGCTTCCGCAACAGCGGAATTCCAGGCAGAGATAGATGCCATCAGCTCGGCGGTTAAGGATGAGCCCAAGCTTAAGGTCTTCTACGTTGTCTGGAACAATCCGCTTATGACTGCCGGTGGCGACACATTCATCAGCGACATCATAAACCTTGCCGGAGGGGAAAACATCTTCGCGGACGCTGAAGGCTGGCCGACTGTCAGCATCGAGCAGGTCATCGAGAGGGACCCTGATGTGATAATACTTACCCCTCACTGCGGCATGACCGTCCAAGACATTTACAATAGCGAGCTCGCCAACACGAAGGCGGCCAAGGAAGGAAAGGTCTTCGTGATTGAGAACGAGAACGACCTTATTCACCCGAGTCCAAGGGTTGTTAGAGGTCTGGAAACCCTCGCCAAGCTCCTTCACCCGAAAGCATTCGAGACGGCATATCCACTCACGGTTACGGACTTTGCCGGCAGGCAGGTTACTATCGAGAGCGAGCCGGTGAGAATAGTCTCCCTCGCACCGAGCATTACAGAAAGCCTATTCTACATCGGAGCCGGTGATAAGGTGATTGGAGTTACAGACTACGATGACTTCCCGCCCGTGGTCAAGAACATCACGAGTGTAGGGGGCTACGGTCAGTATGCTAACCTTGAGATAATAGCGTCCCTAAACCCGGACCTCATCCTCGCGGACAGCTTCTCGATGTCGATACTGGACGACCTCGAAAAGATAGCCCCTGTCGTCATAGTAGACCCAAAGAACATCAGTGACATCTACAGGGCGATAGAGATGCTTGGAGAGATAACCAACCGTGAGGAGGGAGCAAGGGCAGTGGTTGCTGACATGCAGGCGAAGGTGAGCTATATCACCTCGATGGTCAACGGGCAGGAGAAGCCTAAGGTGCTCCTCATAACCTGGTGGAACCCGCTATACGTTCCGGGCAGCGGCACCTTCCAGGACGACCTAATCAGGCTCGCGGGCGGTGAGAACATATTCGCCGACGTGAGCGGCTGGGCTCAGGTAAGCATCGAACAGGTTCTCGAGAGAAACCCTGACGTGATAATACTATCCGCCCATGCAGGCATCACTGCGGAGGAGCTCTGCAGCACCGAGCTCGTGAATACAAACGCCCTCAAGAAGGGCATGGTCTTTACTATCAGCGACGACAACCTTGTCTCAAGGCCGGGACCGAGGATAGTCTACGGCCTCGAGGAAATAGCCGAGTTCCTGCACCCGGAGCTCTTCAACTATCAGCCACAGCCACTCGTTTGCAGCGCGACTTCTTCGGCATCTGGCTGAGCCGTTCCTTCTTTTTCCCTTGGCAAAGATTAAAAACCATCCCCCCAACGTTTTTTGGTGATATCATGGAGAGAAAGACGTTTTATCGCCTGCTGCTCGTCGTCGTTCTTGTCCTCACGTTCATATACACATTGGGACTTATAGGAGTGGTTCCCTTCGAGATGAGCTATTACATAACCCTGTTCATGCTCATGCTGTTTATCTACCTCCGCCTTGATGCAAAGGCGAGGGGAGACTGAGATGCCCTTCGCGTGATGACCCAAGCGCGTTGAGAGGTCCTATTAATCCCCAACCTCAAAACTAGGCCCTTAGCTCCGATAGGCTGGAGAGAAACCCGTGAGAGAGCATAACGATACCATACTCTGGCTCGCGCTTGTGATTTTCATACACAGTTCAGGATTAGAAACCTTTGTCAATAACTAAAACTGCATCATTGTTTTTGTGAGAACACTGAAGACCAAATGACCAGGAGAACTCAAAATTGAAAAGATGGAAGTGAAGCAGATACTTCACTTGCTGAGCGGGTAGAGTGAGTCGCGGTAGATGGCCGCGACGGTCTCCCTGGTAGCCTCAATCGGGGCAAGTGAGAGCAACAGGTCAAGGCTCGGGGTGGTCATGGCGAGTTCGGTGAGCTTGTCAACGTCCTCCTCAGTGAAGCCAACGTCGGTGAGCTTCTCAGTGATTCCAATGTTGAAGAGCCACTCCTCAACCTTCTTTGCGACGAGCTCCGCCTCTCCTGGGACTCCCTTGGCCTCCGGGACGAGCGGCCTGTAGACTTCGGCGAGTATCCTGGCGGTGGCCGGGTAGATGTGCTTGATAACCGCCGGCAGGAGAATGGCGAGACCAAGTCCGTGCGGGAGTTCCGGCTTCACGGCGCTGAGCGGGTGCTCGAGGGCGTGGGTGAAGTGGAGCAGGCCGTTGTCGAAGGATATGCCCGCTATCGCGGAGGCGTAGAGCAGGTAGTACCTAGCCTGCAGGTTGTCCGGGTGGGACAGGGCCTCCGGGAGGTAGTCGAATATCAGCCTGGCGGTCTCCTGGGCGAGGAGTATTGAGTACGGGCTGGCGACCTTGGTGGTGGCGGCCTCGGTGATGTGGTTGAGCGCATCAATGGTTACGTAGCGAGTCTGGTCGGCCGGAAGCTTGGTCATGAGGGCAGGGTCATCAATCGAGTAGAGCGGGTAGATACAGTCGTAGGCTATGGCCGGCTTGTACTCCTTCTCCGGAATCGAAGCCACCGCAAACCTGTCAACCTCAGTTCCGGTTCCGTGGGTAGTGTTCACGGCTATGATGGGCTTGGCCTTCGTTGGGGTGAACTTAAGCTCGTAAAGGTCCCTGGCAGTCTTGTCGGTGTACTCCAGCAGAATCGCAACGCTCTTGGCGCTGTCTATTGGACTTCCTCCACCAATGCCAATAACGGCCTGGGCTCCGAACTCTTTACCGAGCTGAGTGGCCTCATCGATCATATCAACGGTCGGGTTCGGGCCTACCTTGTCGTAGTGAACGTACTCAATGCCGTACTCCTCCAGGGCAGGCTTGACAACGTCCCAAGCACCGCACTTCTTGTATGAGCTCTTTCCGGTGACGAGAATGACCCTGGTTATGCCGCGATTTTCCTTAAGATCCTTGGCTATGTCGTAGAACTTGTTAATGGCACCAACACCGAAGTAAGTTATGGACCTGCAGCGAAGTTCAAACACCTGATTTATGGGGATCTGGGACTCCCACAACATTGTACATCCCTCCAAATGTGTTCATTTGTAGCTATTTTGGGTGGAATAAAAACCTTTTTACAACAAGAAATGTACAACCAATAGTTTTTAACAAGACGTTCTATGAAATTCCAGTCATCTTAACTAAAAGGGTAAACAAAAGTATAAAAATATTACGGAAATTATTACATACGGATTTGTTTTCTTTTTTGTATAAACTAAAATATTTTAATTTAACATGAAGAGACTTTCAGGACGTACTTAGGAGCATATAATCTGACAAAAAACAAATTAAAAAGAGTCAACCAGGAGACAACTAAAGTATCCTCCCGACACCCTCCATACTCACAGAGGAAATTCTCTCCCGGGCTATCTTCTCAGCCGTCCTGCGCCTTATCCTGTCCTCCACCTCTTCGGGCTTTCCAAAGAATATTGCCTCTGCCGGACACATCTCAGCACAGGCAGGCCCCATGCCAAGCCTTCTCCTGTCGGCACACATGTCACACTTAGTCATTGCCTTTACCTTGACGTCAAAGCTTGGCACGCCGAAGGGACAGACGGCGAGACACATGTAGCAGCCTATGCACTTGTCAGGGTTTATTATAACGGCTCCGTCGCTGTCGCGGTAAATCGCTCCCGCAGGACAGACGTCCATACAGGGTGCCCTCTCGCAGTGGCGGCAGTTTATCGGAATCGGAAGTCCGGTGACAGTGTAGTAAATCCTTATGTTGGGCTTGCCGCCATGGAGGAAGTCACAGACTGCCTCACACGTCTCACAGCCAATACATAGGCTGTAATCAACGTGAAGGATTCTTCTCGTCATTCCAATCACCTCCCCATCAGCCACATGTGCATGGCCTCAGCAGCATACAGGCCATCCTTAACAGCCCTACCAACCTTTGAGGGACCTAAAACAACGTCTCCTGCGGCGAAAACACCTTCCCTGCTTGTCATGTGCCTGTTATCAACTACGATCCTGCCCTTCCTATCGACGGCTATACCGATTTCTTCCGCGAAGGGTGGAGTGGGGCTCTGACCGACGGCGAAGATGACATAATCCACGTCTATCTGGAAGTTCGAACCTTCTATTGGAACGGGCCTCCTCCTACCGCTCTCGTCGGGCTCACTGAGCTTGGTCTTCACCAGCTCCACGGCTCTGACCTTTCCGTTCTCACCTATTATCCTAACCGGCATCGTCCTCTCCAGCCACTTCACACCCCTCTGCTGGAGGAGGTTAATCTCGTAGGCCCCGGCAGGAGCCTCCCTTATCGTCCTGCGGTAGCTGAGGTACACCTTATCCGCTCCAAGGAGAACGCTCTCCAAGGCGGCATCGACGGCTGTGTGGCCGGCACCAACGACCAACACTTTCTTGCCCTCCACTGGCGTGACCTTGCTCCAATCCATGTGGCCGAGCTTGGCGCTCTTTATCCTAAAGAGATACTCGAGGGCCGGGAAGACACCCTCAAACTCCGCTCCCTCTATATTTGGAATCCAGCACTTCCACGTTCCTGTTGCTATTAGTACTGCGTCGTACTTCTCCACGAGTTCATTGAAGTCTACCCTGTTCTCAACGAACTCGTCTCCTGATTCTCCTTCCGGATTCCCGAAGTACACTTTGGTTCTGGTGAAGAACTTGACATTGTAGACCCTTTCTAATTCTTCATAGCCTTCTCTAACGCGGTATATTGGAATCCTGAACTCTGGTATGCCAAATAGCATTAATCCTCCAGGCTCCGGCAACTTGTCGTAAACATGAACCTCATGACCCTGACAGACAAGGTAGCCAGTTGCCGCCAAGCCTGCCGGTCCGGCTCCGATAACGGCTATCTTCTTCCCAGTTGGTTCTGGTCTTTCCCTACACAGGAACGCAAACCTCATCCCGCTCATACTAATCACCCCAGGTAAGCCTCATATTTGTTGGCAACGCCAAACAGCCTTTTCCTCTTGCAGTCATCACAGAGAAAGGCAATCTCAGGGTTTTCACCCAGCTCAATCAGCTTTTTTGCAAGATATTCGGCTTCCTCCTTCACGACGTTGAGCCTTTTCTCGCAGATGGCACAGTAGGCAAACTCAAAGACCAGCTCCCTTTTGTCTGGCTTCCCTTCCAGCGCCCCCGTTGGGCAGGCTTCGTTGCACTCAAAGGAGCATTCTTCGCATTTCTTCGGGTCGAAGACTATCCTCCTCACACTATCTTCAAAAACTGAAATGGCCGAGTAGGGGCAGGCCTTTGCACAGACCCCGCACCCCACACAGAGCTCCACCTTCAGCACCGTCATCACCCGAAGTAGGCGAGCGTTTCGACCGCCTTCCTCTGGGCTTCGACGATGCGCTCGGCCTTGCGCCTCCTCTTCTCCTCCATCAGCTCGTTGAGGTCAGCGTAGATTATCGCATCGGTGGGACAGACCGCAGCGCAGAGCGGATCTCTGCCCTCCTTCCTTCTTTCGGCACATAGGTCACACTTCACAGCCAGCTCCTTTATCGGGTCAACTATCGGAATCGCGTAGGGGCAGACGGCCGAACACATGTAGCAGCCGATACACTTGGACTCGTCTATCACAACTGCGCCATCTTCGTCGCGGTAGATGGCCTTCGTTGGGCAGACTTCGATACACGGAGCCTTCTCACAGTGGCGGCAGTTAAGGGGAACCGCTATGTCCCTGAACTCGTAGACCGTGATGAATGAAATTCCGTGCTCCTTCTCACAGGCTACCTCGCAGGCGCGGCAGGCAATGCAGCGCCCGAGGTTTATAAACAGCTTTTTCTCCATTTTCAGCACCCCCCGATTTTCTCCACCCTACAGACGGCCACCTTCAGCTCGGGAATCTTCGCCTCTGGATCGAGGGCGTCGTTGGTGAGTATGTTAGCTCCCCAGTGCCACGGAACTGCGATCACTCCCTCCGGAACATCCTCAGTAACGGCCGCCCTGCAGGTGTAACTTCCACGTCTCGTAACTATCCTTATCATCTCACCATCTTGTATACCCATCTTCTTTGCATCTTCCGGACTTATCTGGGCGTACGGGCTAGACCAGCGCTTCTTCAGGCTTTCACTCCTGTTGCTCATCGTGAGTGTGTGGTACTGGCCGACGATGCGGAATGTTGTCAGTATGAACGGGTACTCCTCATCGGGTTCTTCTGCGGGTGGCTTGAACTCTACGGGAATTATGTTGGCCTTTCCGTCAGGGGTGGCGAAGCGCTCGACGTGCAGCCTCGGCGTTCCAGGGTGATCCTCGCTTGGGCACGGCCACTGCACACCCATAACCTCACGCTTGAGCCTTTCGGAGGTTATCCCACGGTACTGCGGAGCAACGAGGGTTATCTCTCTCGTAATATCTTCAACGTCTGAGTAGTCGAACTTTGGCAGGCCAAGAGCCTTTCCGAGCATCGTCAGTATCACCCAGTCTGGTTTGGCTTCCCCGGGTGGCTCAATCGCCTTGAAGTTCCACTGAACGCGCCTCTCGCTCGCGGTGAATGAGCCCTCCTTCTCGGCGTATGCAGCGGCTGGGAGCACGTAGTGAGCCAGCTCGGCCGTTTCGGTGAGGAATATATCTTGAACAACGAGGAGTTCGAGGTTCTTGAGAGCCTCGATAACGTGCTCTGTGTTCGGATCGCTCACAATTGGATTCTCGCCCATTATGTAGAGCGCCTTCAGCTCGCCTTTAGCAGCTGCATCAATCATCTCTGGAATGGTAAGGCCCGGCTTCGAGGGCAGATCTTCAACGCCCCAAATTTCCGCCACTCGCTTCCTCTTTTCGTCGTCAGTTACTTTCTGATAGCCAGGAAAGACGTTTGGCAAGGCCGCCATGTCACAGGCTCCCTGAACGTTGTTCTGACCGCGCATCGGAAAGAGGCCGGTTCCTTCTCTTCCGACGTAGCCACAGATTAGAGCCAGATCGGCGAGGGCCTTAACGTTGGCCGCCCCAGTGACGTGCTGCGTCAGTCCCATCGCCCACATCACGATGCCCCGTCCTGCAGTAGCAAAGGTTATAGCGGCTTCTCTGATGAGCTTGGCTGGAACACCGGTTATTTTCTCGGCATATTCTGGTGTATACTTCTGGACAACCGCTATGAGCTTCTCAAAACCCTTCGTCCGGTTCATGATGAACTCCCTGTCATAGAGCCTTTCCTCAATGATGACGTGCATCATGGCGTTGGCTAGGGCTATGTCTGTTCCAGGCTTAAGCTGGAGGTGCATATCGGCGAACCAGACAGTCCTTGTCTTCCTCGGATCTACGACGATTATCTTGGCCCCGTTGTCCCTTGCGCGGAGGATGTAGCGCATAAGAACTGGGTGGGTTTCGGACGGATTGTATCCCCATATCAGGAGTACCTTGGCCTTGGGTATGTCCGTGTAGGAGCCACTCTGAGCAGCGGCGCCAACTGTCTGAGCAAGACCGACGACCGTTGAGGCATGACAGAGCCTTGCGCAGTGATCAACGTTGTTGGTGCCCAGAAGGCGAGCTATTTTCTGCAGGAGGTAGTTCTCCTCGTTGGAACAGCGAGCACTTGAGAAGAAGCCCAGCGCATCCGGCCCGTACTTCTCGCGTATCTCCAGAAGCTTTTCAGCGATTTCCTTTATCGCCTGTTCCCAGCTTATCTCGACGAAGCCGTTTTCAGTTCTCTTGAGCGGCTTTTTCAGCCTATCCTCGTGTCTGAGGAAGTCAACGGCGGCGACACCCTTTGGACAGAGCTTTCCTTCATTAACACCACCGGGATACGGCTCTATTCCTATGGGCTGCCCGTTAAGAGTCTTTATGTAAAACCTGCACCCCATTCCACAGTACGGGCACAGGCCAATCTTGAACTCCTCCATTCTTACCACCACCTCGCTTACTCTTTCATAGTATAATAAGGTTTTGAAAGTCGATTGAAAGCCGATTTCATTTTCTTCTCACGAGATATGTGACCGCTATTCCATAGAGGGATATTGCAACTGGCACTGCCCATATGGCAATGCTTCCGAGACCGCTGAGGACATAGGCTATTCCCGCCGGGATAAGCACCATGATAACAACGAAGAGTACCAGCACCTCGACAAAGTCGA